>NZ_NRDP01000027.1:0-125465 GCF_002878475.1 Dyella sp. AD56 | reverse complement strand
GATCGAGCCTGGCAAGCCCAACCAGAACGCTTACATCGAATCGTTCAACGGGCGCTTGCGCGATGAATGCCTCAACGAGCACTGGTTTCCCAGCCTGCTTCACGCACGCACCGAGATCGAAACCTGGCGCCGGGAATACAACGAAGAACGACCCAAGAAGGCTTTGGGCGGGCTCACGCCCGCCGACTATGCGAAGCAGCTAAAGTGACACTGGGCTCTAATTCGTCCCGCTACTGAAAGCGGGGGGACGTCGATCGACCCATATGGATGTAGGAGCTCCCCTACATCGAGGCAATGATCGTCAGGTGATGCGGCGGAGCTACAGGGAAATCGCTTTGCATGCGTGCTGCGCTGTCGTGTGCAGGGGCATGACGGTGGCTGTGTTTCCAGCTTCAGTGGCATCGCTACAGGTGTCGTGGCATGGCGCAACGATGCAGACCTCAAAGCCGGCTCGATCTTGATCGAGAGGAGAGCGGTTAGGGCAAAAAATCCCCGCCTTAGCGGGGATTGGCGTCGTGAGCGTCGATTAGTCCCAGGAGCTTTCTCCTGGCAACTTCCGCCTCTCGCTCACTATTGAACTTGAGCTTCAGCGGCAGCGGAGTGCCCGAGCACATCACAGAGAACTCGGCGCTGGTTGCCCGTGGCACTTTCACCGGGCCGACATAAGCGACAAGCCGGGTGTTTATCGCGATACCTGCGGCTTCGAAGATAGCCATACGAGAGCCTCTTTGTAGCAGTTTGGAGCCGACCTTGATTTTTCTGTCCGAGAGGTTAGGGGTCACTCAACCTGACCCCGGTTTCCGTTCTCGAACCGATTATCGCGCCACCGATGTCATCACCTGCAAGGGCTGGCATTTCCATCGGCTGCTGACAACGTCTTCAAGAGAGGCAACATGCCTCCGAACTTACCCGCTGACGGAATCCCTGTGACTTTTGCGTCGTAAACCCAAAACACCACCAGATCTTCAAGGTGCTTGGCGCTCTCCAGCTCCGTAAATGTAACGTCGAGATTCAATGCTCCAACCACGTAGCCCCCAGCATCAATGGCTACGTCGCGTAAAACAGGGTCACTTACAGGATAGCTGGCGTGCAATTCCTTACCAAGGCCAGCTCCCTTGTAGACGATAAGTCCCGTGGTCATCTGCCCCCAGGGTAATAAGCCAGAGTTAACTGTGATCGATTTGTTCGCGCAATTCCAAAATCTGATGTTGAGCGCTATATGCCCGTTGCCTCTAGTGACGCCAGCCGCTTCAACCACCACGGGAGTAGCCTCAGCAGGAGTTGAATAAGCTACCGCTGAGTACAGTGTGAGAAACAGCAGGAATGCCTTAGATCCTTGGGAGATTTTCATATGTATTCTCCTTACTCCTCAGTAGCTCTTCCTCGTTCTTGAGCTCATGCTCCAGGAGAACGAGAACGGGGTCATAGAGCGTGCGAAGCCATAAAACTCCGGGCATGGCACGCCAACCTCGACTCGATCTTCCCAATGTTCCGCAGCACGTGGTGCAGCGAGGCAATAATCGACCGCCTTGTTTTCTCGATAACAGTGACCGGAGTCGCTACCTTCAGTTGCTTCGTGAAGCCTTGTTGCATGCCGGGTGCGTTCTTCATGCCTATGTGTTGATGGACAATCATGCACATCTCCTAGTCACGCCATCGGCTTTTGGCAATGTTGCCCGTTTGATGCAAACGCTCGGGCGCCAGTATGTCGGCCAATTCAATGCGCGACATGGGCGAACCGGAACCTTATGGGAGGGCGGTACAAATCGTGCCTGGTTGATACCGAAACTTACGTGTTGCGTTGCTACCGGTACATCGACCTGAATCCCGTTCGCGCTCGCATGACAGACGATCCTGCGGCGTATTCGTGGTCCAGCGCGGCGGCACACGGCGGATATCGTGAAGATGCGCTGGTGACGCCCCATCCTGCCTATGCAGCTTTAGGTACAACTGCCGCCGAGCGTGGGTCCGCCTATCGCGTGCTACTGAGGGAGATCCTGTCCGACGACGATCTCCATGCCATTCGGAGTTACCTGCAGCAACAGCGGGCTCTAGGTAATGACGCGTTCAAGTCTATGGTTGAAGCCAAGACCCGTCGCTTCGCCGGTACGCGGCCAGTTTATCGGCCGCCTCGTCGGAAGTGAACCTGACCCCGTTCTTGACCGCCCCGTCGTAGCTTCAAAAGAGCGAGCCCCGTTGTCGGCCAGCCCGCTTTCAGCATCGTAGTACTGGCCGGGTAACCACACCCTTGTTGCTCGCCGCGCCGACGGCGTGGCTTTCCTTGATGCGACGCGGTTTGGCGAGAGCAGTGAGAATGTGGCGGCGGTGCGTCCTGGCTAAAAATCCCTTGACACGGTTTTGTCCCTGCTTTCGCGCCCACTGTCCCGCCGTCGCGCTCAAACGCCGTCGTGCGACTAGGCCAGCTGTAGCCGAACCCGAAGGTGCTACTGGTTAGTTGATGATTCTTGCCTCGCCAGACAGGATATTAAACAGCTCCAAGTTGTAAGACTCGGCATACCTACGAACATCTTTGATCATCTTGCCGTGCTCTTCATCGCATGGAGCGTCTGTGGTTCCTTCAATCATTTTTATTCCCCGTTCTCTGACAGCATCCTTGTGTGCATCCATGCCTGGTACGTCAATGGAGAAGTCATAGATCCCGAGAAACCTAAGATCGTGAGCTTTCAGGGCCTGCTGTACATCAGCGTGAGAGTCGCGTCCCATTAGTGGTTTCAACATATCAATCTTTGCCTGGCAAGTTGCATTTCTGCTTGAGCAACCGACCAGAGCCAATGGGATCAATATGATCAGCCCGAGGCGGGCATGTAAGACTTTAGTGTTAGTCATAGCTAATCCTGGAAGGCTCGCCGAGCGCATTCATAATCGGGTTTTCGTTTTGTATGACGTTGTTCATCCTGCCGGGACCATCGTCGTCAGTGCCTTCGACCGCGTGACCGAGTTCATGTGCGATAAATCTACTCAGAGACCCGCGCATGGGGCCTTGAGTGGAGTTGAAGCATCGATTGAAGCGCGGGTCTATGTGAATTTCATCGGCACCCAGGTAGGGAGTCTCAACTCGGTAGTCATCCGTAATCTTGATTGTCTTTGGGCTTCCGTGTTTGTACCAAGGGCCCTTTATGTCATCCAGGAGCTGCGATCCGCGCGGCGTTCTGAAAATGGCGTTGACAGAATCGATTACTTGCTGCTGCTGCTCGGGAGATCCTCCTACTACATAGACTGGTGATTCCCAAGGAAACAGAACTAAGCCTTGAGGGTCCGTTAATTGCAGTGGATTCGAAGCTGTATATGCGAATGTACTGGTTTGACCCCCAAACATCCCAATTGGATCGCTCTGGATATACCGCCCAGTAGCCGCCTCGTAGTCGCGATTGACGTTGTATGCGAGACCACTTTCAGAGTCGAAGTATTGGCCGGGGAATCGTGGGCCATACACGAACCCATTCGTACTCGTCGGCTGCTGCTCACCAAAAGCGTTCGTCTGATATGCAAGCTGCCAGATGGTATTGCCAGCCGTGTTTGCAACGGCCCGAGGTGCGTTCAGTCCATCCGCATGCACGTAGCTCACCGTGCTCACACCACTCGCCGTGTCGACGGTCGCCACAGGTAGGCTACCCAGCCAGATGTAGTCGCGTGAGTTGTTGCCGTACTCGCCAATGAGCTGACTGGCCTCGTCGTATGCAAAACGCTGGCTACTGGCGACCGGGAACGTCGCCACCTTCGCCGTCCGCTGCCCCAGTGCGTTGTACGTATACGTGCCGACTGTGCTGCCGTTGCTTTGCACCACCGTCATGCGGTTACGACCGTTGTAACCAAACCCATAGGTGTTGCCACCGATGACACTACCCGTCGTGTTGCCATTGGCATCGTAGGTACGGGCAGCATTGCCGATGGCGGTGAGGTGATGGGTGCCGGTTTGGTAGGTATAGGCACCCGTGGCGAGGCCATTGCCCGTCTTGCTCAGGCGGTCACCGGTCTTGCTGTACGTGTAGGTCTCTTCCGGGTTGTTGCTTGCGTCGTAGAGGCCGGTGAGGCGGTAGAGCGGGTCGTAGCTGTAGGTTTCCGTCGCCGGGCTGGCGCCGGAGGCGTTACCCAGCGCCGTGATATTGCCCATGACATCACGGGCAAAGTGCAGGTTGAGCGCGGGGCTCACCACGTCGGTGACGGCGTAGTTGGCATCGTAGGTGCGCGTGATGGTCTGGCCGTTACCCAGCGTGTAGCTGGCGATGGGGCCAAAGGGCAGGTAGCTGATGGCGGTGACCACATTGCCTGCGCCTGCACCACTGGTGCCTGGGGGCAGGGCGGTGACGCCGCTGATACGGCCGGCCGCGTCGCGGCTGTACTGGATGGAGGTGCCGGCGGGTGTCAGCGTGCTGGCAAGGCGATCCGCCAAAGTGTAGCCGTAGGCGGTGACGTCGGTGACGGTGCCCTGGGTCTGGCTCTTGCGGGTAACGTTGCCGTGGGCGTCGTAGCAGTACACCGTGGTGACGGCGGTCTCGATGATGCGGGTGAGGCGACCGACCGAATACGACGCCGGGCACCCCGTGACGCTGTTGGCCTCGTCGTAGGCATAAGCCACATTGAGCGTGCCGTCGGCATAGGTGGTGGCGGTGCGACGGTTGAGCGCGTCGTACGTGCTATGGCTCACCACGCCCTTGGCATCGGTGCGCTGGGTGACGTTGCCTGCCGCGTCGTACACATAGGCCGTGCTGCCGGTGTCGGGACTCTGCACGCCGGTGGCGTTACCCAGGCCGTCGTAGCTGTAGGTGGTGTTGAGTCCGTCCGGATCGCTCACGCCTTCCAATCGATCGTTGGCGTCGTACGCAAAGGCACTCTGCGTGTTCTGCGTGGCGGCATCCGTGCCGCTGTAGTTGTCGATGGTGGTGATGAGGCGGTTCAGCCCGTCATAACCCTGCTTGCGTTGCACACCCAGGGCATCACCGGTATGCACCAGATTGCCGTTGGCGTCGTAGCTGTCGGTGTAGGCGGCGTTGAATACGGCGTGGCTCAGGCCATCGGTGATCTGCGTGAGCTGGCCTAGTGTGTTGTAGGTGCGCGAGAGCGTACGACGCACGGTGCCGCTGGGGTCAAAGGTCTGCTCCTGCGTTTTGTTGCCGGCGGCATCCAGCGTGTAGTGGATGCGATCACCCAACGCACCGGTGATGTCGGTGAGGCGGTGAGCGGCATCGTAGGTGTAGCTCACCGTGACGCCATCGGCATCTTTGATGGAGGCTACTGAACCGTAGGTCGTGTAGCCAATGGTGGTAGTGGCGCCACCGACCGTGCGGGTAGCGAGCCAGCCGCGCGGGGTGTAGGTCAGGTCCGTGTTAATACCGTTGGCATCGACGGTGCGTGTGACGCGACCGTTGGCATCGTAGGACGCGATGGTCGTGATGTGACCCAGTGCATCCGTGATCTGATAAAGATCACCAGCCTGATAGCAGGCGGCGCCCGGTGTGCCGCAATTGGTGGCGCTGCTGCTCAAGTAGTAACTGTAAGCGGCGGCCTGGGTCAGGTCGGTGCGCGGTCCGGTGACACCCAGCAGGAGGCCGATCAATGGGCATTGCGTGCTGTTCGCCGTCTCGCAGTAGGTGTAAGTCCAGCGGCGTACACCTGCTGGTGGAACACCTGTGCTGGAGCAGGTATAGCCGCTTGCCACGGAGGGATCGATCTCGCATCGCGCAGTGATCTGGGCGCGGCTGTTGTAGACCCACGCCATCATGGACTTCACAGTGTTGTTTGCATCCGCGACCGAGCGCGTCAATGGAACACGGTTGTTGACGTCCCAGGTCGTCGTTGTCGTGCGCTGCGTGCTTTCGGTCGAGGTCTGAACCCGTGTCGTGAGCAATCCCTGCGTGTTGTAGGTTGACTGTGTAACGTGGCCATTGAAGTCGGTACCCGTGGAGGGATAACCGTTTGCGTCAAAGGTGAGGGACGCAAAGCTTTGGCCGCAATTTGGGCCGCAGGGACCGCTCGCGGAGCTGGCACGCATGGAGCCGTTCGGCGTGCTGAAGCCGTAGGTCACCTGCACGCCCGTAGGGTAAGTCACGGTGTTGGTGCCGCTGGTTCCATAGCTGACCTGAGTGACGTCTACGCTGCCGGCCATCCGCGACAATATCGCGCGCCCTTGGCTGTCGTAGCCGATGTCCGTTAGGCGTGTGTTCGTCTCGTCGATCTCGCCGGTCAAGGCGTTGGGAAGACTGGTGTTCGAGGTGAGCGTGCTTTCGTTATAGACGTATTTGCGAGTTTGCGTGTCCGGATAGGTGACCTGGACGAGGTTGTTGTTCGTGTCATAGCTGTAGCTGGTGACGCCACCATTCGGTTGCGTCACGGTCGCGACGTTGCCCAGGCTGTCGTAAGTAAACGATAGCTGCCGGCCGAGCGGATCGGTCGCCGTTAAGAGCAAGCCTGCGGTCGGTGCAATGCTGCTTGGTGTCGACGCGCTGCTGTAGGTGAAGACGGTGAGATGTTTGTTGACGTCGGTGATCGAGAGCAGGTGGCCTTGCGCGTCGTAATCTTCCAGTTCGCGCGTAGTGGCATTGGTATAGAACCAACCGACCAAGTTGCTAGAGGCATCGTAGATGGGGGACAACGTGTCCGCCACATCGGAATCGGCGACCCAAGCGCCAGATTGAAGCGTAAAGACGACTTGTAAGCCGTCGGGTCGATAGACGGTTACGACACTGGCGGAGGCACCATTGAGATACTCAATGCTTCGGTCGAAGGTATGCCGCCAATTGGTACCTACGTGGGCTGCTGCAGTGGCATTGCTGCTGTTGTAGTAGCGGTGAAAACTTAGGGTACCAAGAGCTATATCAGAATCATCGCGAAACTCATTTCCTGTTCCGAAATTGATGGGATCGCCAACGCAGTTACATGGCTTGCCGTCATTCTTTCCAGGTTTATAGGGGTAAGCCGTGCCGAGGACGCTGCCAGCACCTCCGCAGCTTCCTCCTAGGGTAATCCTTGCAAAATTGCCGGTTTGCGATCCATTCGGATAGTAATCGACGGAGTAGGTGCAGCCGGGGAAGGCGTTTGGCCAGTCTAGATGAACCTGTGCCCACCATTTATCCAGTACAGCAGAAACCGAGCTGGAGTATCCGTCATTGTGATACGCGTAGTCGTCTCGGTATGGAGGTCCATAGAACGTGGCGGTCGTTCCACTTGCTGTGGTTGCCTGGGTTTTTCTTACTGCTATTTCGCTCTTCCTCGCGGAAGAGGATGCCGAGGCTGAACTCGAGGCTAGCTCAGTGTTTATCGGCGAAGCTCGGGTGTTGGATGTCCAAAATCCAAGCACAGGAAGAAAGCACGCAAGCAGCGCGCCGCGACAAACGACCATGGTTATTCCCCTTTAGCGACATCCAAGTTGTCTGCACCTTTTGCAGGTGCCACGGAGAAAAACGTATAGCAGAGCTATCTGTTAAAGGACGATCAACGCGAGGGTCGACAAGGTCACACTTTGGATCCAATAGGCCATCCGTCCATAAGCCGCTTACTCTCTTTGGCAGATGTCTTCCTTGTGATGAAGCCTTTGCTATCTATGAAGGTGCCGATGTGCAGTGGCTATGGGTGCGTGGCGGTTGCAGCAGCTGACTGTCCCTCACTCATTGGCACTCTGCGGGTCACGGTTTGAATGTATTTGGCTAAACGGACGGAACGGGGGAGTAATTCAACCCGACTTCTGAAGCGCGTAGCCAAAAGAAAAGGCCCGACATAGTCGGGCCTTTTCTTTTTAAACGTGGTACGGTGATAGGACTCGAGTGTCTAGTATTTATGCTGAATTCACGGCCATTTTTTTAAAGGTACCAACAAAAGTACCAACAGTTGATGGCTTCTTGCCACGATGGATCGGTAGCTGCGGCTTTCGAGTGACCTGACCGCATGCCGTTCTATCGTTTGTTTATCTACTGTTTAACTTGCTTCGAAAATACGTCGCCGTTTCCGGGTCAGTACAGTAAAGGAAGCAGCCTTTGAGTCCACGAGTCATTAGAGTGCGATACGTGTTCTTGATGATGCGATCTGCATCGGCCGCTGTTTCTTTTGGCTGCTCCTTGAACCGCTTTTTATAGCCTCTGATTGTTTGGTCCATGGAGGAACGCTTAGTTGCATCCGTGACTACCTTGCCGTCTCGGACGATCAGGTCTGGGCCAATGATGACGCCGATGTAGTCGACCTCCAGTCCCTGACATGTGTGGATGCATCCAACCTGCTTGATGGAGTCAGGGGCGATGATCCAAACGTTGCTGTTAATAGCCAGATTCCACTGCCGCCGGTAGTTCTCGCCAATAACAATGTCCATTCGGCTGGTGTCTTTCTGGCTGTTCCATGGCCAGCAATAGCCGGCGACGACCCGCGCACGATTGCGACCGTTTCTCTGCTCCACGGCTGCGTGCAGTTCTTCCGGAGCATCGAAGACTTTGAATTCGAAGCCTTCTGTATCGAGATAGGAGTTCGCGGTTTCGCGAATCCCCAGAGTGTTGTCGAGCCAGGCTATATATCCTTCCGAGCCGCTGCAGCGGAACTGCGATGTCAATTCAAACTCATGGATCTCGGCGCCTTTATCTGCCGCCCATTGCCTGATTTGTTCCTTGGAGCCAATGTCGCGGAAAGTGACACGCTGGTCTTCATCGATGAAGAAGACGGTGCATTTGCCCGCATTGATGAGCTCCTTCATCTGGTTCTCACCCCTGTTCTTGTAAACGCCGCTCTTGTCGGTGAGTCGGTGTGCTTCATCTACAAGCAACAGGTCAAAGGTGTCTCGCTCTACATCGTGGAAGCTGTCGGAACCGCAAAACAAGCTATCAAAGCGAGTCTTGGTCATGGCTCCTGAAAGCTTGGCCTTGTAAACATGGCGCGGCGCGGCATTCTTAGAGACATACTTGATCGCCAGTCCGGCCTTGAGAAGTTTGACCATAAGATTGATCGCGACAAGCGTTTTTCCTGTGCCTGGGCCACCCTCAACGATGATGACTTTGTGCTTGCCAGGGGCTGCTGCAAGTGCAAGGGCCTTTATGCTCTCAAAGACAAGTTTTTGGGCGTCGATGAGGGCAAGTTCGCTGTTGCCGCTGAGTAATTTGTTGAGATCGTCAGTGAGGGCTTTAGACGCGCCGATTCGGCTACAAATCAGCTGTCGCAGGACGGACTGATTGTCTCCTTGTTGAATGCGCGCACTCAGAAAAGACTGAAAGCTCTCTCGCTCTCCCATGCCCTTCCTAAAGAGAGGGGCGAGGTGGGTGTACACCTTGAAGCGCTCATCGAGAAGCTCTGGATCTGAATCGGGGTAGTTGTGCAGAAAGGCGCATGGCAGGACTTTGATATCCCCAGACGACACCGCGTCGTTGAATCCCTCAAAGAGCGTCGCATAAGACCAGGCTTGGTAAGAAGGATGAGGTGCCTCCTTCAGTCCACCCCCAAGATGCGTCAATACTACGGCATCCTTTTCGGTGAGCTTGATAGAACTCCACTGTTTGAGCTCGACGATGATGACGGTCTTCAGTCCATTCGCGTCGTATCCACTGAGCACGAAATCGATACGGCTATTCGATTGCGGTGCAAACAATTCGATGCCGACGCCGGCGGTTTCGGGAATCCGCTCATCCCGCAATACCTTAGCCATCTCCTGCAGCGAGTTTTTCCAGGACATTTTCTCTTGGGAGCTAACTTTCCTCCCAGTCGTGGCGTGGAATCTGTCCTCGACGACGTCTTCAATGTACCGATCAGAATCGATTAGGAACTGACGTTTATCCGCTCGGTAGACCAGGAGGTGGGTCGGGTTTGTGGTCGACATCTATATCTCGGTGTATTTCTTGCTGGAGCCGCGAGATTTCTCGGCGGGATACCTTTCAGCATTGCGCCGCAACTTCTGAGTGGCGGCTTCGTTCAGATCCACTCCGAGCACGTCCGCTAGACGGACTAGATACAGAAGAACATCGGCAAGCTCTTCACGGACTTTAACTTCCGTGGCGGGATTTGTTCCTGCAGCGCGGGAGGCTTCTTCGGTCATCCACTGAAAAATCTCGTTTAGCTCACCAACCTCACCGGACAAGGCCATCACCAGATTCTTTGGTGAGTGGAATTGGAGCCAGTCACGTTCGATGGCAAAGGCTTCCAACTCGGCTGCCAGTCTCTTGGTCTCCACCAGGGGTAAGGGGGTGGTGTCTGACGAGGGAGGGCTCATGGTATGGCTCTTTGTGTGGTGCGGCGGTGGCTATTATGCATTTGCAAGGGCCGCGTATGCGGCTCAGTGAAGGCCCTCCATCCAGCGCCTCTGCTCGAGAAGTGTGAGCTGAGCGGGTCATGCGAGCCAGAACGGTGAGCGGGGCAGGCCGTATGGCCAACATTGATTTGCCCTGGCTGAGTTAGAGGCTTTAGGCTTCAGTACGGAACGGGGACGGGGGGCTGTGATGCCTAAGGCTATTCAAGGGATGATTATCGCGCTGGCACTGGCGGGCGGCGGGTTGGCCTGGCGCCTGATTTACCTCCATTACGCGACCGAAACGATCAACCAGGCTCTCGCTGACGTTTCGCGGCAGCAGATAGAACTGGCTCGAAAGCAGCAAGAGCAGGTACTGGAGGCGCAGCGCGTGCGTCAGCAAGAGGCGGCGACGTTGGCCGAACAGCGAAAGCAAGCGCTTCAACTGGCGCCAGAAGAGCAATGCATCGGCGGAACGGTCATACAGGTCAGCGGAAATGTTTATACGCAAGTTGCCGGACTTGGTGGCCGGCCACAAGCCTGTGCAGGCCGCCAACGCGTCGATCTGCGTTAGCAATGGTCGTGCCCCGGTTGCGGACTGGGTGAAGCACTGTCGTAGGAGCCTCCATGAATTTTGAGATCGGTGCCCTCTACAACCGGACCAAGGACATTCACGACGTCTTCGGCGGGCAAAGACAGGGTGGCATTTCAACGCCAGGTGAGTCTGAATTCATTTTCCTGTTCACCGGAGAGGCAGGGAAGGCGCACGGGTATGATGATTTCGCTGACGAGGAGGGCTTTCATCTTTATGGCGAAGGACAATCTGGCGACATGCAGTTCGTGCGGGGCAATCTTGCAATTCGAGATCACGGGCGTAACGGCAAGCGACTTCTACTTTTCCAGTCGCTAGGCAAGAGTCGGCCCTACCGATATCTCGGTGAACACGGGTTAGTACGCACGGACATAGTTGATGCACCTTCGACTTCAAGGGGTATTCAGCGAAAAGCTATCGTTTTCCTGCTTCAGCGTGTCGCGGCTGATGAGGAAACCGTGCAGGAACAGTCTGCTGAGCCGCGGGTGTGGCTAGATCTTAGTTTTGGGGCCACGTCGGCCTTGAGGATGCGCGAGGTTCGCACAAAGCAGGCACTCTTCCGTGACCATGTATTACGTGTGGAGAAGGGTTGTCGGATCACTGGAATTCAGGACCTTCGCTTCCTTAGGGCAAGTCATATAAAACCGTGGTCTAAGTGTGAGATCGGGCGAGAGCGTATCGATGGTGATAACGGTCTGTTGCTCGCCCCGCATGTTGATCACCTTTTCGATCAAGGGTGGATCTCGTTCGAGAACAGCGGAAAGCTGATTCTTTCCCCATTCCTTCCCATGGACGTGTTGGCAGCCCTTGGCATCGAGCCCGACCTGATTAAAAAGAAGTCGTTCAATCGACGACAGTGTGAATACCTGAAGTTCCATCGTCTGAATGTCTTCAGAAGACAGGCGGCGCCAGATCGTACGCACAATGGTGGGGCGGAAGAGCTGGAATCAATGGGGTAAGTCTCCGGTGATCGTGTTGCTAGTCGAGGAAGATCAAGCCGGCACTCGCTGGCCAGGAATTCTGAGATTGATCATTCATAAAAAGTAATCGAGAGGTCGTGCAAGGATATGTTTCATGAAACCACGGGAACCGGCGCGGGTGAAGGCGTCAGTAGCGCTCAGGGTGCACTGGTCAATTTTATTCATCTGAGCGATTTGCACGTAGGCATATCGTCGGCCGGTTGGCTGTGGCCTGCCATTCGTAGTGCATTCCTTGCCGATCTGAGGGTGGTTCTGCACGAGGCGGGGCCGCCAGATGTAGTTGTGTTCTCGGGAGACTTGGCGCAAAAGGCATCCGAACAGGAATATCTAGAGCTGCGAGATATCCTCGAAGAATTATGGCGGGTATTTGCCGAGTTTGGGGCGAACCCCGTCTTGGTTCCGGTGCCAGGAAATCACGACCTTCTACGACGGCCAGGTGCAGATCCTGTGGTCCTGGCAATGAAAGAATGGTGGTCGCGGCCTGAGGTTCAAGAAGCATTTTGGGATCCAAAGATCCCTGCGTACCGCGAATTTGTTGAACAGTCGTTCAAAAATTACCAGGCATTTTGCGATTCGCTGGCAAGTTCGAGCGTTCGAGTCCCCGAAAATATCAAGCGAGGTGTTGTTCCAGGCGATATCTCGGTAGAGCTGAACGTCCGCGGAAATATTGTGGGGATCGTTGGACTAAATAGTGCCTGGCTTCAGGTCAATGACGAGGATTACAAGGGGCGTCTTCATATTGATCCTCGCCAGCTCATGGGTGTTGTGGATGGTGATCCGGATGGTTGGTGCCGCAGGCATGCGGCCAATTTTGTGGTGACACATCACCCTACGTCTTGGCTTCACCCGGAGAGCGAAAGAGCATGGCGAGCCGAAATTCATTGCGGCGCTCGCTTCGATTGCCATTTGTTTGGCCATATGCACGAGCCCCAGTCCATCAGCGTCTCAGAGGGTGGGCATGAAGGAAGGCGACTTATACAAGCTGCCTCTCTATTCGGTCTTGAGTGGATAGGCAATCAGAGGGCAAAGCGCATTCATGGTTATTGCGTGGGGCAGCTATTTCTCTCTGATCAGAAGAGAAGGCTGCGACAGTGGCCGCGACACGATGTGCTTGGCACGGATGGTGTTCGTAAGGTAGTTCCGAACCTTCAGTTCAATCTAACCGACTATAGGTACTTCGACATTGACTACAGCGGCATCGTCGAAGAGCCCAGAGCGAGCCAGACAAGCACAGACATTTCGATTTATAGCGATCGGAAGGCTCTCGATACGCTGCGCCGAACGCTGCCTTCTTCAGAGGCGGCTAGGTATGTTCGAAAGATCGAACAAGAGACGTGCCTGGAGAGTCTGGAAAAGCGAAGGCTCGTCTGGATTGCGTCGGACTGGGGGCTGGGGGCTGACGAATTTCTGGCCGAACTTGTGGGCAAATCGTCCGGAGGCAACAGTTCTGTCTATCAATTGGATCTTGGCGCTTATGGAAGTAGGGAAGAGATGCTGGCTGGTGTCAGAAGGGATTTTGGCCTGACGTTTCAGCAGCTATGCGAGTGCATCTCGCAGGAGCCAGACTGCTTTCTAGTTTTCGACGACGTGGTGCTCGAGGATGATTCTCGTGCGACCGACAACTCTTATCTTCTCGCAATCTCGGAAATTGCGGAGGGCGTACTTGAGTATTGCCCAAATGTTAGGTTGGTGATCAGGTCAAGACGCAATCCAGTTCAAACGAAGATCAATGTTGTCGAGTTGACGTCGCTCGATGATGTGGATGCCATGATCTACATCAAGAATCACCCGCGAGGTGGGCGTGACCTAGCTACGGATAATTTCGTCCGAAAGATCTGCAGCTATACGGACGGTATGCCGTCGCGCATCGATTCTGCACTGGATGATGTCCAGGTGGTCGGCCTTGAGGGGCTACACTTGGCGAACCCCGACGTATCGGGCAAGGCTGCGCTGCATCTTCCGCCTCCTCCAGGATTGGCCGAGACGATTGCAAAGCTCGAGCAGAGCGATGACCCTGGAGCACTCCGCGCTTTTCGATTGCTCGCAGTGCTCTCGATGTTCCCCCGTGGGGAGTACCTAGAATCTGTCAGGCGATTCGACGGCGCCAATCCCTTTCATCCACAAGACGCTCGTCGATTGATCGATCTTGCACTGGTTGATACCGGCGAGATTACGAGCATTGGGGGTTCCGAATCAGCCGGCTCTGCTAAAGCACTCATTGTCCGACGCCCAGTACGCGAGTTTCTCATCGCCCATTTGTCGCCTGAAACGGTTCAGCGACTGAATCGTCAAGCGCTCTCCCTGTACTTTGGTGCAAATTGGAACGCAGGCGCGATCAAGCCGCCGAGAGATGCGCGATTCGATGAGCGCTCCTGCGAAAACTGGAAGATCGACAATGCGACATTGTTGGTCATGCGCGAGGCAAGCGAAGCAATTGCAGCAGGTGTAAACACTCGTATATCTAGTGCGGCAACGCTTGCGCAGTCGTTTTGTATAGCTCTCATGAATGGGGACCACTTTGGCGGCCTGATAACTGCCGCGAGAGAGTTGCTAGCCATTTACAAGGACGTCTCTGGTCACGACAGTCGCCTGGATCTTATTAAATCTATGCTTGGTCGTGCCTTGAGGATGAGCGGCTATTGGGACGAAGCTCGCAACGTGTTGAAGGAGCTCGGTGATAGCGGACTTCCAAAAGCGATGAAGAGGAAGAACCTGCTTAATCTGGCAATGTCCAGTGAATCTCTTGGAGAGATTGACGATGCAAAACTATACGCGAAGCAGTGCATCGAGCTGGACAAGAATTCGCGCGAGGCAATGCACTCTAAGGCGATAATTCTCGAGCAAACGACGGTAAATGACCCGGACCGAAAGGCCAAGCTATTGCGGCTTGCCCAGGCCGCGAGGAGGCGGAAATGTAACGTCCTGGCCAATAATCTATTGGTGACGTGCATGAATGAAAGTGATGATGCTGCTGAGTGGCATTCGCTCGCTGAACAAGTCATTGCGAACGCTGCAGAGCATGACGATCAACACAACGCTATGCGAGTTGTCCTCCGACTTTGCCAAAGAACTGTGAGCAAGAATCAGCCGTTGGAGATGGCAGATCTTTCAAGGGTGATTGAGGCTTATCAATACCTGCTCAACGAATCTATGGACCCATTGTTCGGTATGGCACATAAAGTATTGTGGAAGCACTTCTCCCTTGTCGGAGATACGGAGAACTTGCTTCGACTCTTTAGGTATAGCTCGTTCAAGTGGCAGTTGCGTGGGCGGAGTGGAGCAGACCTCGAATATGCAGCCGAGGTAATTGGGCTACTAGGGGACAAGTTAAGGTCTGGCTTCATTCGTTCGACGCGCGAAGTCGCTTACCTCATCGTTCGTTCTGGGCATACGATGAAGCTTCTTCCGAGTTCTTGACCCTTTCGTACTCAATTGAGATCGGCCCTCGTCCTTGATTTCTGCCGCGCTCGCTGCTTGAGGCTGATTCGTGGTGGCGCGGCTCACGGTGAGTGCGCAACCTTCTGTTGATTCGGGCTCGGCAAGTAGTAAACATAAAACGGCTTATTGGCGGCCCCCCCACAACTGATGGACGGCGGTGTCTGCGCCCCCGCAGAGGGTACGGCTGCAGGAAGGACCCATCTATTGAGTGCGCCGCCAGTTCGTTGCCGATGCGCCTTCGTTGCTATGGATCGGGGATTGCGGGGAGACCGGGGAAACGCTGACTGACGCCATTTGCGGTTCCCCGGTCGCTCCCCAACGATTGAGTCGTGGGGAGGGTAGGGTGACGGCACCAACCTTGGCGCTCGGCCTTATAGATCCAATGCCCAGAGCTTCGAATTGATTTGGTACACCCGAGTGTTTCGGCGATCCGGTAAGAGCACCTTCCTTTCCAGTCGGCCATCGCCGCCTAGGCGCAGGGCACCGTGCTCAGCAAGTGCAGATGCCACTGCCTTGTAATCGAAGCCCTTGGCTACCTCGCGCCGAAAGGCTTCAACTTCCACGAAATATTCGGGACCTTCGTCTGCATCCCTGCGGAACCCTGCCTTGTTGATTGTGCGTGGCGTCTTTTCGTCGATGTACCACGGCGTGAAGCGCGATTCGCCGTGGGTATCGAGAAATGCTTTTACTTGCCTCAGCATGGCGATTGGCTCCGCGTTGCCCTTCGTGCCCCTTGCAGCTAACCATGCATCAAAACAGACCCGCGTGGCGCTCTCGGCTTCTGGGAGGGTCCATCCAGTCAGTCCGAATTGCGTTGCAAGGGTGGCAGCCGCTGCGATGAGTGCAAATCGTTGAGCGACTCGACGTACTTGGCGGTCAACGGTGTCACCGATAAGCTGGCATGCGATGCGGTCGCGCGTAGAAAGGAGTTGTTCGCGCGCCGATGCAAGATCTACTGCCAGTTTCTCTAGAAACGCTGGTAGGGCATGACCGTAGTGAGTTGCCGCTGCCATCTTGAGTTGATCCGCAAACACACCTGGCGCAGTTCCCTCCGGGGTCAGGTCGAGTAACCCAAGCCCCTTGCCTGCGTCTGCAGGTAGATCGATAACCCGTACCTCTTGGCCGGCTCGAACCGTACGCCCGGCTTGCGCAATCAAGTCGCTGAGGCTGACCTCGCCAGAAGACAGAAACAATAACCGCCACCGAGCTGCTGCCTTGGCATCTCCGCGACGGTTTGCACGGCCTTTACCTTGTCCGTTGCCAAGCATGTACGCGACCTCGCCGGCTTTTCGGGGATCAAGCTGCCCTATCTCGTCGAGGATCAGAAGCAAATCGGAGTGCAATGGCGCCACACCTTCTAGGGCGTTGTCGGTTTGTCGCCAGGTTCGAACAAATTCTGGCCTCCCGAAGAGTGACGCGGCGACTTGAAGCGCCGTAGTCTTGCCGACACTCGAACCACCTCGCAGGTGCAGGCCGCCGCCCTCGATACCCAGCAACCCGAGACAGGGACCAGCAAAACCTGCAGAGATTGCGAGTACGAGACGACTGTTACCGGCGCAGGGTTTGGCGACATACGACCGCCAGCCGTCCAGAGTGCCTCCACTGGCTAGGGCGATACCCTCTAATGACGTGGCTTGATAAATCACGGACGCCTTGCCCGCGTTGTATGTTTTGTCTGGCAGCACGAAGGCATCACCATGCCATCCAGTGCGCGCAACGCACAAAGCGGTCTCAGTGACCTCAATCTTTTGGATGTATCGGTTCAAGTGCTGACGTCGGCGCGTGTCGGGGTCGATAGTCAAGCCGAGCCTCAATAGTTCTGAACGCACCTCAGTGCCGTCGCTTGCCAGCATGGACATCGGCATGGCCCAGCGGTGCTCACGACCGTCACGGTCAGAGAAGACCAGAAGCCGCCCCCAGTCTGAGCCCACGCTGTTGCGGGTGTTCGCCTGGACTAGTAGCGGCTCGCATATCCATTCGGGCTGCTTTTCCGTTCCCTCATCGTCAATGCCGATCCAGTACACGCCTGGATCACGATCTGTTCCGTTGGTGACAAGCTCGTAGCGGCCGCCACTGATGTGCCTCCCCGCCGCTACGCGGCCCTTGGGGAAGCGCTGGGAAGCGCTGAAGGCGTGAGGTGCGGAGGGCTCCCCGAGTTCCCCGCGCTTCCCAGAAGAACTAGTTAGGTCTTGGTCCATGAGCCATGCCAGCTCACGGGACGCCCGATCTTCAAGACTGCGGATGGACGGGGGCAACGAATGGTTCACTCCAATCATGCGAGTACCTCCCGAGCAGCGTCGATTCGGCGAGCAGCTATGGCAACACGATCCGCGTCCGCATTGCTGAGGATGCCGCCATCTGCCAGGTCGCGAGCAGCCAGCGCAGTGATTTTCGCCTCACGGCTAAGGACGCCAAGAGCGGCTGTCCATGCGTGGCGCCTGAACGCCTCACGGGCTTCTCGATTCACTACAGCCGTTTGGGACAACTGCTCTGGATAAAGGTCGGCGAGAGTGAGACCCAGCCGGCCGAGAATACCGGGGGTATCCTGGCAGGCAAAACAATGCAGCAGGATACGACCGTCACTGGATTCGGAGATTGCCAGAGAGCTCTTCGCATTTGCGTGGTCATTGGGACAGTTGGCGCGCCATCCCGAAGGACTGCGCCGGACATTGTCGAGCCGGTTTAGCAGCAAGGACACACCCATCAGCGCATCTCCATCAGGGAGAGCACGGCAGACTCGAAGCTCAAGCCCGCTTTCCGATGGTGGAAGTCGACGATATCTCCCTGCTGGTCGCATGCGAAGCAACGCCAATGGCGTTCAGCGCCGCGAAGATCTACCTTCAACGCTCGGTGGCGGTCTCCGCAAAAGGGGCAGTGTCCTTCTATCCCTCCCGGGTATGTGCGACGTAGAGCCCGCAACTCGCTGGGGTAGTAATCCATCGGTCGCGGAAGGCGTTTGCGCCAGTTACGGGGAAGAGTGGATTCATTGATTGTGCGGAAAGTCATGCCGCCTCCTGTTCATTGCGGGCGGCAACTTGAGCGGCACACCATTGCTGTATCTCTGCCTCCACCCAAGCGGCAGTTGCCTCGCCAAGCTTCACCGATTGGGGGAAGTGGCCAGATGCACACAGACGGTATATTTGAGAGCGGGATAGGCCTGAAGTGCGAATCACTTCTGGCAGTCGGATAAAGCGAATGTTGGTGGTGAGTGTTGCCATGCCTTTTGCTACCTCAGGTCAGTTCGTCGCAGCTCGTGCTGCGGGGCCTTTGTGTTGAACGACTGGCAGGGTAGACATCGTTGATTTGGATTCCCTCGCGGGGAATTTCCGCCTCATGCAATGCCTTGGCACTCCATGTCGTCCTCTAGATGACCGGGGTAGGCTAGCGGCGTATACGCGACGACTCCTCGCGGGGGATTTCCTCAACTGGGTGGTTAAATGAGCCTCACATCGATTGGCTTGCGGTTCGTCCTTAACGCGGCAGAGATGTGGCGCTTGGATCTGCATCAGGTCAAAGATTTTTCGTGTAGTTTATGGTCGGACTTATTCCCAGCATGTGCCGGCTTAGGCGATGCCTCGCACCGTTGCTCGATTGAACTTGCGGGCGCGTTCGTGGCATTCGTCTTTTTCCATGAAATCATTTCTTCCCTCTCGCGATAGACTTCCTTCCGTCAACGCCATAGGGGATGGGAATGGTCGCTGCAATCATCGCGTTAATCGCCACAATAACCGGCGCGTTTCTCGGTAGCCTGATCGCTGAAGACTATCGGCGCTTCAGGGATGCACAAGGAACCGCAGCGTCGCTATCGGGCGAGCTATCGAGCTACGTTGAAGGGGGACAGGAAATGTTGCGCCTGCTCGGCCTGATGAAAGAGGCGACGGAAGCCGGTACGGTTCTGCCGTTTAAGGAGTTTGAGCCGCCTAAAGACATTCTCTATGAGGCTCAGGCAAAAAATCTCGGACTTCTCGGGGCGGACATGGCGAAAGACGTCGCATATGTCTATCAGCGCATAAACGGTTTCCGCACTGGATATGCAATCCTGACGCGCGCACACAAAGAGCTGAAGCCGAACGAGGTCGCTTCCTCGCTCGCGGCCTGCGAAAGAATGATTAAGGCATCGCAGGACCGTGCTGCTCGGCTACTAAGAAATTTGGATTCGCTCGCCGCTGCTGAATATGAGTGGCCGCGTTTGCCGCGAGTCAAACGCAAGTCAGTCGATCATTAGAGAATTGCCGGCTTAGCGTGGATGCGGCTTGTGTGAATCGTCCTGTGGCGCCTGGTAACGCCGACGTGCTCAGGTGACGAAGGGTATTCTCCTTCAGTGCGTGTCATCACAGGCGATGTGTTGCTCGTCCGTTAGAGTGTGTGGGGATGAATGTGTCCCAGCTCGGCCCTTAGCGCGCGTCGAGCGCATTCGAGGTCATAGTTCTGTTGTAGGTTCATCCAACTTTCGGCATCTGTGCCGAAATAGGTCGCGAGGCGGAGAGCAGTCTGTGCGGTGATGCCACGTTTCTCATTGATAATCTCGTTCATGTGAGCCGGGGTTACGTTGATAGCGTGAGCGAGATGGCCCGACGAAAGGGCCAGTGGCTTCATGAACTCATCGCGGAGGATTTCCCCGGGATGGACGGGGGCGCTTTGGCATTGACCTTGTAAATGTCAATGTCGACAAAGGCCCACGTCGAGTTCAAAAACTCCTCGCGTTCGCGCAAGACTTCGATGCTAGACGGTTCTGGCAGGGCATCCCCACGTTCGATGTAGTCGTCAAGCATCATCGAAATAGCTGTTTTGGCATTGGTGATTGCTTCGTCGATAGTGTCGCCCGCACTGAAGGCGCCGGGTACGTCGGGCACCGAGACTCCATGAGCATTGTTGCGGTCACCAAGTTCGATGACGATCGGATATCGAATCAAGCCTTTACTGGCTGTCATGTCGGGCGACCTTCCGAGATTCGATAAACTGAGACACCTCGCTTTCTGGCCACGCTGAAGTGCGGCCGATTTTCACCGGCGGTGGAAACGATCGCGCACGCACGAGACCATAGAAATGAGTCTTACAGATACCGATGCGTTGAAGCACTTCGGGGAGGCGAACGAGTCGGTCGTGGCCCTGACGACTGTTTGGGTGAAGTTCTAACATGTGCTCTTCCTTCCTTGGAGCGTTGGTGAGGTTTATGCGGTTCGCTTGAACGGGACGATTTGCGCGCCACTTTTGAGGCTTTGGAGATAGTCTGCCCATGCCTGCATCATGCGAGTGCGCTCCTCCAAATATTGAGCGGCGTGGGTGTAAGCGGCGCGTACCTTGTTTGATTCGGCGTGTGCGAGCTGGCGCTCAATCGCATCAGCATTCCAGCCCATCTCGTTTAGTCGAGAGGCAGCCATGCTTCGAAAGCCATGTCCAGTCATTTCCTCTTTGCCGTAGCCCAGGCGGCGTAGGGCCACATTGATTGTGTTCTCGCTCATTGGGCGGCTAGTGGTGCGGACGCCAGGAAAAACGAACCGCCCATTTCCGGTCAAAGGGACCAGCTCGCGCAGGACGTCGATGGCTTGAGTAGAGAGCGGCACTACGTGTGGCGCCTTCATCTTCATACGTTCGCCAGGGATGCGCCAAATTGCATTTTCCAGGTCAAATTCGGACCACTCCGCTTTCCGCAGCTCTCCTGGGCGCACGAATACAAGGGGCGCCAGCTTGAGCGCACACTGCGTTGTGAACTGACCTGAGAACTCCTCGAACGAACGGAGTAGTTCTCCAATTTTTAAGGGGTCGGTGATGGCGGCACGATGAGTTGGCTTTGGCGTCGTAAACAGTCCGCGTAGGCTTGCCGTGAGATCAGTGTGCGTCCGCCCTTCAAGGACGGCCCAGCGAAACACCTGGCCGGCAGTAATCTTGGTTCGACTTGCGGTCTCTCTTTTACCTGTTTCTTCCACCAGCCTGAGAACGTCGCGCAGCTCGATTGCTGTTATCTCGGAAATGGGCCGCAAGCCAATGTGAGGAAAGAGGTACGACTCAAGCCGCCAGCGGTCCTTATTCGCAGTGGTCTCTGCGGTTTCTCCGCGCTTGTCACGCCAGGCCATCCAGTCGCGAGCGACTTTCTCGAACGTATCCGCTTCGATGGCAATCGTTACGGTCAATTGGGCTTTGCGAGCTTTTCGTTCAGCACCTGGGTCGACACCGTTCGCCAGGAGTCGCCGGGCATCCTCTCGACGTTGCCGTGCATCGGCGAGCGTAACGGTCGGGTACACGCCAAGAGCCAACGTTTTCTGTTTGCCGGCAAAGCGATAACTGAGGCGCCAATAGCGGGAGCCATCTGGCTTCAGCAGCAGGTGCATCCCGCCACCATCGGACAGCTTGAGCGGGGTGGCTTTGGGCTTTGTCTTGCGGATGGTGGTGTCTGTCAGCACGTGTTGGTACTTCGCAAGAAGATGCGATGCGATCCTACACAGATACCAGCAGAAGTACCAACAGATACCATCGGATTAAGTGGTTCTCGATGGTACGGGGTGGGATACCCCAGGCATGAAAAAACCCGCATTTATGCGGGTTTTGGGTCTTGCTTGGGTCTCGGTGGTAGTGCCTGAAACCCCTTACTGGTACCGGTGATAGGACTTGAACCTACACTCTGTCGCCAGAAGCGGATTTTGAGTCCGCCGCGTCTACCATTCCGCCACACCGGCATTGCAAGCTGCTCATTATGCCGGGTTCAGTGGACCGGGTCGAGCCCCAATTGACGATCGGAGCGCTGGTACTGGTTGTGGCCCAGCGGCTGGAACACGGCGCAGTGGGTCATGGCGCCCGAGTAGATGTGCAAGCTCACGGCGACGGCGTCGTCGCTGGGGTTGCGGATGGTGTGGTACTCGTGGGGCGGGATCAGGCTGCCGGCGGAGCCGGGGCCGGCCTGGATGGAGCCCACGGGCTGGAAGCAATAGTTGCCGTTCTCGTCGGCCAGGCGCTCGTACTGGACTACTTCCAGCGCGCCGCTCCAAACGCCTTCCACGCACCACATGCCGCAATGGTCGTGGATGGGGGTGCCTTGGCCGGGGCCCCAGGTCATGGCGACCACGGCGTAGCCGTGCTCTTCGCTGCGGTACAGCTCGCGGCGGGCGTAGCGGCCTTCGGCGGTCTCGAATACGCAGTCGGGAAGTTTCACTTCCTGGCCGCGGATGAGGGCGCACAGGCTATTACGCAGGCTGTCCGTGACGGCGCGGGTGGTGTCCTGCGCGACGGCGGCGTCGATGGCGTCGATGAGCTGGCGCGAGCCAGGGAAATCCAGGGTGAGCATGGTGTTCTCGGTAGGTCGTGCTGCCGGGCCATCTTAGCAGCGCCGGCCGGAGGGTGCAGTCGGCCGTTCAGAGTTGGCCGAGAAAGCCGCCAATGGCACGGCTGTAGTTGGGGATGTCGACCAGGAAGGCGTCGTGGCCTTGCGGTGAATCCAGCGCCACGAAGTCGACGGCGGCACCTGCGGCGCGCAGGCCGTCGGCGATCTGCTCCTGCTGTTCCAACGGGAACAGAATGTCGGTGCTGACGCCAATCACCATGGCTTTTTCGATATGGATGCGCTTAAGGCCTTCCATCACGCCGCCGCTGCCGTACTCGCTGATGTCGAACCAGTCGCTGGCGCGCGACAGGTAGAGATAGCTGTTGGGGTCGAAGGTATGCACGAAGCGCTGGGCGTGGCCTTCCAGGTACGACTCCACTTCGAATTCGTGGCCGAACGGGTTGTCACCGCGTTGCTCGGGGTCGAGGCGGATGCGTGCGAAGCGGCCGTTCCATTCCATGGCGGAGCGGTAGGTGATCACGCCGAGCTTGCGCGCGATGCTCATGCCGTCGGTGGGGTAGTTGTCGTCGCTGTACTGGCCATGGTTCCAGTGCGGGTCGAGGCGGATGGCCTCGCGTTGCAGGGAGCGGATGGCGATAGCGAACGGCTGCGCCTGCGGTGCGGTGTCCACGCTGATGTGTGCGCGTACGCTGCCGGGGTGCAACACCATGTAGGCCAGCGCGCTCATGCCACCCATGGAGCAGCCGATAAGGCAGGCCAACTGGTCGATACCAAGGCTACGCACGGCGATATGCGCGGCGTTGGCCACATCTTCCAGCGAGAGTTCGGGGAAATCGAGGCGGTAGGGTTCGTCGGTGGCCGGGTTGGTCGACGCGGCGCAGGTGGAGCCCTTGTCGCTGCCCAGCGAGTTCACGCAGATGACGAACCAGCGCGAGGTATCGATGGCTTTGCCTGGGCCGATCATCGCCTCCCACCAACCGGGCGACGGATCGTCCGCGTTGGACGCGGCGTGTGCGCTGGGCGAGAGGCCGGTGAGAAGAAGCACTGCGTTGTCGCGTGCTTCGCTCAGGGTGCCCCAGGTTTCGTACGCCACGCGGGCTTCGTGCAGCTCACCGCCGCGCTTCATAGCGAAGGGCGAGGGTAGGGCGCAGTAGCGGCGCGCGTCGTTTTCCATGAGTTAGTGAACCTTGTCGATACTGATGCTGATGGGCGTATGCGTGTTGACGTTGATCACGCCGGCATCGCCTTCCAGGTCGCCCGGTTGGGCGATGGCTTGGCCGCTCTTGCTGATGCGGGCACCGACGAACACGCGCGAAGCGGAGGATAGTTTGAGTTGCGGCGTCATGCCCATTCCATCGTTGAGCGTGACGGTGGCGGGCAGGGCGGCGGCGTCCATTTTCGCCACGGCCAGCGGCATCGGCGGGCCCTGGTCGGCACGGGCGTAGACGAACAGTGTGTCACCCCGCACGAGCTTGTCCTTCAGCGAGGGCGACAACGTCACCTTCACTTGCAGCGACGGTTGCGTCGTTTCGGCGGCCGGCGTTTCTGGCGTGGTTTTGCCGCCGTTGGCGCGAGATTCGGCCACAGCGATCTGCTCTTGCACGGCCTTGGCCACGTTAGAGCTGGGATCGAGCTGCGGCTGCAGTTGGCGCCACGTTGCGGCCGCTTCGGTGTACTGATCGTGCTGGAACTGGCTGATGCCGAGCAGCCACAGGCCACGCTGGCTTTGCGGATCAATCTTCACTGCGCGTTCGAGCAACTCCTGCGCGCGTCCTTCGATGCGGTGGTCTTCGCGCAGCAGTGAATCGGCTTCGGCCCAGCCGACCATGGCGACGCTGTTATCGGCATCAAGGCGCAAGACGTGGTCGTAGGCATCGCGTGCGTCGGCGGCCTTGTGCATCACGCTGTAGGTTTGACCCAGAAGCATCCAGCCTTGCTGGTCGTCCGGCTTTTGCGCGAGGTGCGTCTTCAGTTCATCGACGGCTTGATCGATGTTCATGCCGGCGTCGGCCTTGGGCACGCCGTTGAGCGCCACGGGCGTACCCACGGCCAGATAAAGCCCGATGGCGGCGATAGGCAAGCAGAACGCCACAATCATGGCCAGCGCGAATACGCCGCGCGGACGGCCTTGCTGGCGTCCATGATGCACCAACGGCAACAGCACAAGGAGCAGCGCCGCGACGATCATCGCCGCGGCGATCAGATAGAAAGCCAGCCTCACCAGTCGTCCCCTTCATCGGCCGGTTTGTCGTCCGTGGTGGGGGCGCTGGCGGGGCGAGTGCGTCGGCGCACCGTAACCACCACCACGGCCGCACCGGCCAGCAAGATCACCAACGGCCCGAACCACAGCAGCAGCGTGCTGCCTTGCACCGGCGGGTCGTACAACACGAAATCGGAATAGCGGTCGACAAGGTATTGCTTGATCTCCTCGTCGCTCTTGCCTTGTTGCATCAGGTTGAACACTTCGTGCCGCAGATCGCGGGCGAGGTCGGCATTGGAGTCGGCCAAGTTTTCGTTCTGACACACCAAGCAACGCAGTTCGCGCGTGAGGTTCTGAAAGCGAACTTCCTGCGCGTGATCCTTGAAGGGCAGTGGGTCGATGGCCTGGGCAAAGGCGATGAACGCAAACAGACACAGCAACACCAGCAGGAGTGCGCGCCTCATGGTGTTTCCTTCGCCAGGGCGGCGATGGCCGGCTTCAATTCTTTCTCAATCGCTTCCGGCGTCAGCGGCCCGATGCGCTTGTACCGGATGATGCCCTTGCCGTCGACGAGGAAGCTCTCGGGTGCGCCGTACACGCCGAAGTCGATGGCGGTGCGGCCTTCGCGATCCACGATAACCATGTCGTACGGGTTGCCGTGTTGCGCCAGCCAGTTCTTGGCGTCCGCTGCATCGTCTTTGTAGTTGTAGCCGATGACGGGCACGCCGATGGATTTGCCCTGGGCCATCAGCACCGGGTGTTCCTCACCGCAGGCAATGCACCAGCTGGCGAACACGTTGATGAGGTAGGGCTTGCCGAGCAAGGCGTCGCGGCTCACGGTTTGCGTGGGGTCGTCCAGCTTGGGCAGCACGAAGGCCGGCGCGGGTTTGTTGATCAGTGGAGAGGGCACTTCGCGCTGATCGTGCTGGGTGTTCCACCAGATGCCGAAGCCGAACAGCACGACCAGCAGCAGGAAGCCGAAAAAAGGAATCATGCGGCTCATGCGCGCGATTCCTGCAGGGCGGCAGCCGGAACCGTTTCCGTGTCGGGCACGCGCTTGGTGCGGAAGCGGCGGTCGGCGGCAGCGAAAAAGCCGCCCAGCATCATGAACAGGCCGCCGATCCAGATCCAACGGACGAAGGGCTTGTCGTAAAGGCGCAGCGCCCAGGCGCCTTCAGGCTGCTTGGAATCCATCGGCTCGCCCAGCGCCACGTACAAGTCGCGGAACAGGCCGGGGTTGATGGCGGATTCGGTTTGCACCTGGCCGCGCGAATACGTGCGCTTCTGCGGGTGCATCACCGCGACTTCGCTGCCGTTGCGCATGACGGTGACGGTGCCCTGGTCACCTTCCCAGTTCGGGCCCTGTGTGTGCTGCACGCCGTCGAAGCGGAATTGGTAGCCGCCGATGCTTTCGGTCTGGCCCGGGGCCACGCGTACGTCGCGTTCCACGCTGAGTGCGTTGGTAAGCAATACACCGGCGAGGAATACGCCCACGCCGAAATGCGCGAGCAGCATGCCGGCCATTTCCGCGGGGTAACGGCGGCCCGGCGGCATCTCGCGCCAGCGCTTGAACACATAGAGCAGCGTGCCGAAGCCGCACCAGACTGCTGCAGCCGTGCCAGCGATGGCCTTGGTTTCACCGCCCGTAGCGAACGCAGCAGCGATGGCGCAGGCGATGGCGGCGAGGCCTGCACGCCATAGCACCTTTTTCAGCGCTGGCACGTCGCTCTTGCCCCAGCGCAGGTAGGGGCCAAACGGCAGCAGCACGACCACCGGGATCATCAACAGTGTGAACAGGAAACCGAAGTAGGGCGGACCCACGGAGATCTTGCCGAGGTTCAGTGCGTCACCCAGCAATGGGAACAGCGTGCCCAGCAGCACCATGGCCGCCGCTACGGTAAGCATCAGGTTGCCGATCAGGATGGCGGTTTCACGCGACACCACGCTGAAGGGCTTGCCGCCCGCCACCTTCGGCGCGCGCATGGCGTAGAGCAGCAGCGAGCCACCGACCACGACGGCGAGGAAGCAGAGGATGAACAGGCCGCGGCGTGGATCGGAAGCGAAGGCATGCACCGAGGTGAGCACACCCGAGCGCACCAGGAAGGTGCCGAGCAGCGACAGCGAGAACGCAAAGATGGACAGCAGAATGGTCCACGCGCGCAGACCGCCGCGTTTCTCCGTGACTGCCTGTGCGTGGATCAATGCGGCACCAACCAGCCACGGCATGAAGCTCGCGTTCTCCACCGGATCCCAGAACCACCAGCCGCCCCAGCCGAGTTCCGCATAGGCCCACCAACTGCCAGCAACAATGCCGGCGGAAAGGAAAGCCCACGCCACGTTGGTCCACGGGCGCGCCCAGCGCACCCATGCCTGTTCCAGCTCGCCGCCGAGCAGCGCCGCGATGGAGAAGGCGAACGCCACCGAGAAACCGACGTAGCCCATGTAGAGCACCGGCGGATGGAACGTCATGCCCGGGTCTTGCAGCACCGGATTCAGATCGCCGCCATCCGGTGGCATCGGCAGCAGGCGTGCGAACGGATTGGAGGTAAAGATGATGAAGGCAAGAAAGCCCACTGCGACCAGGCCGAGCACGCCGAGCACACGCGCCACGAACACTTCGGGCAGGTTACGGCTGAGCACGGCAAGCGCGAGCGTCCACAGGTTGAGGATGAAGATCCACAACAGCAACGAACCTTCATGCGCGCCCCACACGGCGGCGATGCGGTAGTACCAGGGCAGCGCGAGGTTTGAGTTATCGGCGACGTACTGCACAGAGAAATCGAACGACAGGAACGCTGACACCAGCAGCGCGAAGGCCAGCATGACGAACACCGCTTGCCCCGCCGCCGCTGGACGCGCGATGGCCATCAACGTGCGGCTGCCGCGCCATGCACCGATAAGCGGCAGCACGCCCTGCGCAAAGGCGAGCAGCAGCGCGAGGATCAGCGCAAGTTGGCCGAGTTCGGGCGTCATTGCGGCTTGTCCTGTCCGGCTTCTTCGTTCACCTGTTTGCCCTCGTGAGCCTTGGCCATGGCGTCCTTCAGCTCTTTGGGCATGTAGGTTTCGTCATGCTTGGCCAGCACTTCGGTAGCCATGAAGTGGGCGCTGTCCATGTGGCCGGTGGCGATCACGGATTGGTTGTCGCGAAACAGATCCGGCAGGATGCCGTTGTATTCCACGGGCATCGAACCGCTGGCGTCGACCACGGTGAAGGTGACCTTGAGCGAATCCTTGCTGCGCTGAATGGAGCCGGCCTTGACCATGCCGCCGAGGCGGAAGGTCTTGTAGCTGTTCGCCTGACCCGTCTGCACCTGGCTCGGGGTGAACAGATAATTCATGTTCTGCTGCAGGGCGAACACGATCAGGGCCACCGCGACGACCGCCGCCGCAACGACGAGGAGGACAATAGTGAGTCGGCGCTTGCGTGTAGGGTTCATGCTCATTTGCGTAAGTGCGCTCAGGGCGACGTTGGGTTGCGTTGCTGGCGCGCAGCTTGCCGCGCCATGCGGCTGCGAAGTTCGCGCAGGTTGCGGCGGCGGCGCAGCGACGGGTTGATGTAGTCGGCAATCAGCACGATGAAGAACACCGCGTACGCCGGCCACACGTAGATGGCGTAGCCACCCATGGCAAAGAAGGCGCTCATACATTGCCCTCCTTTTCTACGATCTGCTGCACCCAATCCTTGCCGCTTTCCATCGAAAGTAAGTCGGTACGCACGCGCCCGAACAGGCTGGCGATGTAATAGAACTTGGTGGCAACCATCATGGTCAGCAGCGGCCACAGCATGTCGGTGCTGATCTTTGACGGCCCGAGGATGCGCACGGTGGAACCCTGGTGCAGCGTGTTCCACCAGTTCACTGAGAAGTGCACGATCGGCACGTTGATGATGCCGATGATGGCGAGGAAAGCCGCGGCGCGCGCGCCCTGGCGGCGATCTTCAAATGAGTGGTACAGGCCGATCACACCCAGATACAGGAACAGCAGCACCAGTTCGGAAGTAAGGCGCGCATCCCATGTCCACCACGTGCCCCACATCGGCTTGCCCCACAGCGAGCCAGTAACCAGGGTGATGAAGGTGAAGGCCGCACCGATGGGGGCCGATTCCATCGCCACCACTTCGGCCAGCTTGATGCGCCATACCAGTGAGATGAACGAGGCGACGGCCATCAAGCCGTAGATGAAAAGGCCCATCCAGGCGCTGGGTACGTGGATGAAGATGATGCGGTAGGCATCGCCTTGCTGGTAGTCGGCGGGTGCCAGTACAAGACCGCCGTACAGCGCGATAGCGCCCAGTATCAGTGCAAGGCCCAGCGCCCATGGACGCACTGCACCGGCGAAACGGTAGAAGTTTGGCGGCGAGCTGAGCTTGTGAACCCAGAGTGGGATCCAGTTGGCCATCGTCTTATGCGTCCAGAGCTATGCGGAGGGCGGTGGCGCAGGCCAGCGGAGCCAGCACCAGCGCCATGACCAGCGCAGCACCCAGCCAGGCGATGGGCGCAAGCCACGGCAGCCCCTGTTGAGCCGCGGCGACAGCGCCTGCGGCAAAGATCACCACGGGTACGCAAAGCGGCAGCAACATCAGCGCCAGCAGCATACCAGAGCGTCGCGTGCCGGCCGTCAGCGCCACCAGCACCGCGCCAAGCAGGCTCAGCAGGGGTGTAGACAGCAGCAGTGCATAGACCAGCACCGGCATCACTGACGTCGGCAAATGCAGCATGCCGGCCAACAGCGGTGCGATGACGATGAGCGGCAGGGCGGTGGTGATCCAGTGCGCGAGAATCTTCATGCCCATCATCAACGCCAACGGCTGCGGTGACAGCATCAGCTGTTCGAGCGAACCATCTTCGATGTCGCTACGGAACATGGCATCGAGCGCCAGCAGCATGGCGAGCAGCATGGTCACCAGCACGGCACCGCCCGCGATGCGCTGGAGCAGGGCATCCTCCGGCCCCAGGGCGAACGGGAACAGCGTGATGACGATCAGCGCATACAGCACCGGCATGACGATGTCGCCACGGCGACGCCAGGCCAGGGTGAGATCGCGGCGCAGCACGGCGGCGCAGGCGGAGGCGAGCGGCGCGTGGCTCATGCGTGCATGCGTATCCGTTTGGGCTCGCCGTTGAGAAAGCTCACGGCGCCATGGCTGGTCACCAGGGCTGCGCCACCTTCTGCGGCGTGCTGGGTGAGCAGGCGATTCACCAGTTCGATGCCGGTGCGATCGAGGTTGGCGTACGGCTCGTCCAGCAACCACAGCGTGGCCGGCAACAGGAGCAGGCGCGCGAGTGCGGCGCGCTTCTTCTGGCCTGCGGAAAGCCGCCGCACAGGTTCGTCTTCGTAACCGGCGAGACCGATGTCAGCGAGCACACCATCCACCGTGTGCCCGTCGCGTGCGCCGTACAAGCCGGCAGCGACGGTGAGGTTCTCTCTCGCGCTGAGATCACCCTTCAAGCCGAGGTGGTGGCCGAGGAACAGGGTATCGCCCAGATGATGGACGCGGCGCCATGGCTGGCCGCGCCAGTCGAGCGCGCCTTCGTCGATGTGCAGCAAACCGGCGAGGATGCGCAGCAATGTCGTCTTGCCGCTGCCGTTGTCGCCCTCCACCAACGCCACTTCGCCCTCGTGAAGGCGAAAATCCAGCGGGCCGAACACGGGTTCGTCCTGGCGGTAAAAGGTGAGCGCCCGGGCCTCCAGCAGAGGCGTGGCGACGGCGTTGGGGGCAGTCATCGGTCGATTGTCCGCAAAGCCCGGCGGCCTTGTCCATGCGGCGGGGTGACGCCAACGAGACTGGCCTGCGCAGGTCCTGGGACGGGGGATTCCGGCATCATGAAAAGTCCCTCAGGCCAAGGACATAAGACGTAACTTGGCTGGGGACGCGCCTTGCCCGTGCACATATCCGAATTGCCCGAAAAGCGCCGCTAGGGGATCGAGGGCGGCGGTGCCCAGCCCAACAACCCACAAGCTGGGCTCAGCCCACTGTCCTGTGCGGGCGACGCCCAGACCGGGGCGAATCGCGACAGTTTCCGGAATGGCGCGCAATACCTCGAACAGCGCCCGCTGGGCCGTCTTGTTTTGCGGCCGGGGTGTCGGTAAGGAACGTGGATTCCACGCGGTGATGAATCCCCACGGATTCTCCCCGGCCAACTCTTTGAGAGCCGATGGCAGGGGCTGGTCGATGTGGATGGCAGCCCAGCCGCCGCGCGCCAGACGCACTCGATAGTCAGTGGCCAAGTACGCGGCGTGCAGTGCTTCATCCATGCCGCAGGTCGGGCAGCGGCGGAAGCGTGGCGCGAAGGGCGTTGATGGCGGCCATGAGGTCGACCGAGGCCGCATCGGTCGAGCCGCGTAGCAACTGATCCAGCAACATATCCTGCGCACGGCCGCGCTCATAGGCGTAGGCGTAGGGCAGGTGGGTGAAGGTGACCATGCGATAGCGCGCCATGAAATGATCGGGCGCGCGTTCGGCCAGCAGCGCACCGAGCGAACGCTTGGCCAGATAGTGCGGATCGGCGACCGAGTCGCGCATTTCCACGTAGTTCTCCAGGGCCATCGCCGCGATGGCGTTGCTGTTGGGTTGGCGGATGCGCTGGAACTCGGCGAACACGTCGGCCGTGTCGTTCGGCGCTTCGGCCAGCAACGCGGCCAGTACCACGGTGTCCTCGAAACCGCAGTTCATGCCCTGGCCGTGGAACGGCACGATAGCGTGCGCAGCATCGCCGACGAGTAACGCGCGCCCATCCAGGTGCCAGCGTTCCAGATACAGCGTGGACAGCGTGCCCACGGGGTGGCTGTCGTAGTCGTTGGCGAAATCGGGAATGAGCGGCAGCAGGTCGGGGAAGTCTTCCTCGAAGAACGCGCGCGCGCTGCTGGCACCGCCCAGTGTGTCAAAGCTCGGGTGTGGCCCATGCGCTGGCAGGAACAGCGTGACGGTGAAGCTGCCTTCGGTGTTGGGCAGGGCAATACACATATAGCCGCCACGCGGCCAGATGTGCAGCGCATGCGGTTCCAACGCGAACTGATCGTGCCCGCCGCTGAGGCCGACGAGGTCGGCAGACAATCCACCCGCCGGGGGAATTTCCAGTTCCTTGTAGCCGTGGCCCAGCGATTCCACGCGCTCGCCCAAGGGGGCGTAAGCGTTCATGGCCGAACGAAGGGAGGAGCCGGCGCCATCGGCGCCAATGACGACGGGCGCATCGAGCTCGCGCGACACGCCTTGCTCATCAACGAGTTGAATGCGGCGGCCATCGAAATCCGCACTGGCCAGCGACTGGCCGAAATGGAAGTTCACGCCGGAGGCTTCGGCGGCGTCCAGCAGCAGCATGTTGAGCGCGCCACGGGACACCGACCAGATCACTTCGCTGTCGTCCACGCCGTAACGCTGCAAGCCGGAGCGGCCGTCGCGCGTATGCACCATGCGGCCGCGCATCATGACGGCGCGTTGCAGCACGTCGTCAGCGAGGCCCGCTTCGCGCAATGCCTGCAGGCCACGTTCGGCAAGGGCGAGATTGATGGAGCGGCCGCCGGTGAAGCCGGCGACGCGTGGGTCGGGGCGCTTCTCGAAAACGTCGACAGCGAAACCACGTTTCGCCAGTTGCTGCGCAAGCAAGGCGCCGACCAGGCCGCCGCCAATAAGAGTGATGTGCTTCGCCATGGAATCCCGCTGCTAGGTGGCAACCACGTAAAGCGCCAAGAGTAGCGGGTCAGGGGCGGGCGGGGCGATGCGCAGTGCGGCAAGATTTCACTCGCCGCGTGGAGGCATGCACCGTGAGACTTTCTTAGAAGCTCATGAAGTACCCGCCGTTGACCGGCAGGTTGGCGCCCGTGATGTAGCCGGCGTCGTCGGCGGTGAGAAAGGTGACGGCCCGCGCGATGTCGCCCGGCGAGCCAAGGCGGCCGACCGGGATATCCGCGATGATCTGTGCGCGGATGTCCTGCGGCACGGCAGCGACCAGCGCCGTATCGCAATAACCCGGTGACACCGTATTCACCGTGATGCCCTTGCGCGCCGTTTCGCGCGCTAGCGCCATGCCGAAGCCATGCACGCCGGCCTTGGCCGCGGAGTAGTTGGTCTGGCCGAACTGGCCCGTCTGTCCGTTGACCGAGCTTAAGTTCACGATGCGGCCGAAACCGCGCGTGCTCATGCCTTCCACCACGTTGCGGCACATGTTGAACACGCCGTCCAGGTTCACGCGCATCAGTTCATGCCACTGCTGCGGCGTCATCTTGCGCAGGCTGGTATCGCGGGTAATGCCGGCGGCGTTTACCAGGATGTCTACGCTGCCGTGGTCCTGCTCGATGCGCCCAATGAGCTTGGCGCAGCTGTCGAACTGGCTGACGTCGGCGGCTTCGAACTTCACTGCCCCATCGAGATCGGCCGTTTCACGTCGGAAGGCAGCGAGCCGTTCCTCGCGAGCGCCTAGATCGACGGCGATGACCTGACGGCCGGACTGAGCCAGCTGACGGCAGATCTCGGTGCCAAGGCCGCCGATGCCGCCCGTGACGAGGGCGACGCGCGGTGTGCGAGTGTGATTTGTCATGTGAAGGACTCGTGCACATGCCGCAGGGCAGCACGTGTTGTGCTGCAGCGGTAGATGAGACGGAAGGGCGGCTCGCGATGCGGGCCGCCGTAAGCGGGCTGGATCAGCCCGGCTTCTTGGTGGTGGTGCCGCGTGGCGTCGGGTTGGCCTGCGTATTGGTCTGCGCAGCCGTGTCGATCAGGCCACGCTGCATGTTGCGCCACGCTTCCATGTTGCGCTCAGTCAGGTCGTTGAGCATGGACCAGGGTGTCTGGCCGAGCAGGCTGTTGAGCTGCGTGCGGAACTGCTGCTGCTGGTCGAGAAAGACCTGCAGGCTGCGTTCCAGGTACGGGCCCATGAAACCCTGCAGCGAGTCGCCGTAGAAGCGGATGATCTGGCTGAGTAGCTGGGGCGACAGCATCGGCTGCCCCTTTTCCTCATGCTCAGAGATGATCTGCAGCAAGACTGAGCGGGTGAGGTCCTCGCCGCTCTTGGCGTCACGGACTTCAAAGGTTTCGCCGTCCAACACCAGCTGACGGACCTCTTCCAGCGTGATGTAGCTAGAGATTTCCGTGTCGTAGAGCCGACGGTTCGGATACTTCTTGATGGTGCGGATCGTTTGTGCCATGCACACAAACTAGCAGAAGGTATTGCGGCGCACCAGTCGCCCAACTGGTATTCATTGCTGCACTGGCTAGTTGCAGCATTTCCTGTTAGATCAATTACATGCTGGTTTGTGCCGGTTTGTGCCGGATTGAGGGCAATCCGGCACGCCCGATCAGTGGGCCGGGCCGCCCGCGGAGCCGAACGGTGGCTTGGCTAGCCAGATCACCGGAATCAGCACGACGAACAGGATGGCGCACAGTAGGAAGACGTCGTTCACCGCCAGGGTCAGCGCCTCCTTGTTCACCAACTGATCCACGACCCCCAGCGCCTGCGTCTGTGCCAGGCCGCCGTGGGTCAGCTGCCCCACGATCTGCGTGGCTGGCTGGCTGGCACTGGTCACGTTCTCGGTCAGGTTGGCGTGATGCAGGATGCCCCGGTGCTGCCACAGGGTCACCGTGACCGCTGTGGACACGCTAGAACCCAGCGTACGGAAGAAGTTGGCCAAGCCGCTGGCGCTGGCGATCTCGTGCGCAGGGAGCCCCGATAGGTAGATCTGGTTGAGCGGGATGAAGAAGCAGGGGATCGCCACGCCCATGACGAAACGCGGCAACACCAGCGTGGAGAATGACGCCGAGCTGTCGAACGTGGAGAACCAGTACGAGGTACCTGCGAACACCACGAAGGCAAACGTCACCACTGCGCGCAGTTCCAGCTTCTGCATGTTGCGACCGATGATCGGTGACAACAGGAAGGCAAGGATGCCGACCGGCGCGGTGGCCAGACCTGCCCATGTCGCCGTATAGCCCAGCGTGGTCTGCAGCCACAACGGAAACACCACGTTGATGCCGAAGAAGGCAAACATGCCCAGCGACAGCGCGATGACGCCCGCCGTGAAGTTGCGTTGTTTGAATAGGCTCAGTTCGACCACGGGATGTTTGGCGTGCAGCTCCCATACCACCAGGAAGGTGAGACATAGCAACGCGACGATGCCCAGCGTGGCGATCAGCGGCGAAGCGAACCAGTCATGGTCGTTGCCGTTATCGAGCATGAACTGCAGGCAGCCCACGCCGGCCACGAGCAACACCAGGCCGACCACGTCGATCGGCGACTGGAACGTCTTTGTTTCACGTTTGCGCAGCAGCGTCCACGTGATGACACCCGCGGCCAGGCCCACCGGCAGGTTGATGTAGAAGATCCAGGGCCACGAGAAGTTGTCCGTGAGCCAGCCACCCAGGATGGGGCCGAAGATCGGCGCCACCACCACGGTCATCGCCCATAGCGCCAGCGCAATGCCCTGCTTAGTCTTCGGATAGCTCGCCAGCAGCAGAGTGAGCGACAGCGCCACCATCGGGCCGGAGCCAGCACCCTGCATGAGGCGGGCGAACACCAGCATCGGCATCGATGTGGCGAGGCCGCACATCATCGAGAAGATCACGAACAGGGCGACGGAGACCACGAAGGTCTTCACCTCGCCGAAGCGTCGCGCGATCCAGCCGGTCAACGGCTGCATGATGGCGCTGGCGAGCGAGTAGGAGCTGATCGTCCACGTACCTTCGTTGGCGCTGACGCCAAGGCTACCGGCGATATGAGGCACGGCGACGTTGACGATCGTCATGTCCAGCACCTCCATGAAGGTGCTGAATGCGACCGCGATGGTAAGCAGGACCAGCGCAGTGCCGTGCAACGGCGGCAGCGGCTTGGCTTCGGAGGGGTTGGCAGCCATGGCGGCGTTTCCGTCGGATCGTCAGTTCGCGTCGCGGGGGCTGAGGTTGGCCTTGATGATCTTCTCGGCCTCTTCGTCGGCCTTGCTGGCCATCTGATCGTAGACCGTCGTTTGCGCGATCGGCTGGCCGTTGCCTTGCGCGGCGTTCATCTCACCCTTGTCGTTGGTGATGTCCACGGAGACGTCGGTGGACAGGCCGACGCGTAGCGGATGATCGTCGAGCTCCTTGTTGTCGAGCGCGATGCGCACCGGCACGCGTTGCACCACTTTGATCCAGTTGCCGGTGGCGTTCTGCGCAGGCAGCAGCGAGAACACGCTACCGGTGCCAGCGCCGAGGCCGATCACCTTGCCGTGGAATTCCACGCTGCCACCGTAGACGTCGGCCTCGATCTTGGCGGGCTGGCCTACGCGGATATGGCGCAGCTGGTTTTCCTTGAAGTTGGCGTCGATCCACAGGTCGTGCAGTGGCACCACGCTCATCAACTGCTGGCCCGGCTGCACGCTGTTGCCGACCTGCACGCTGCGCTGGGCGACATAGCCGGTAACCGGGGCATAGATGTTGTTGCGCTGGGCGGCGATCCAGGCGGCGCGGAAATTCGCACGAGCCTGTTCCACGGCTGGGTTGTTGGCGATCTGCGTACCTTCAATGACGGCGCGTGACGCGGCGGCCTGAGCAACGGCGGAATCCAGCGAGGCACGCGCCTGATCGACGGCATCACGCAGGTGCTGCACGTTCTGCGGTGCTTCGGCCTGGGCGGCGACCAGCGGGGCACTGCGCGCAAGGTCGGCCTCGGCCTTCTTCAGATCCACGCGGGCCTTGGCCACCTGGGCATCAGCGCTGTTCGCCGATTCGGTCTGCTGGCGCACCTGGCGAACGGCCTGGGCGAGCGCGCTGCTGTTTTGCTGCAGGCGGACGTCCGCATCGGTGCTGTCGAGCTTCACCAAAATCTGGCCCGCTTCCACGCGCTGCGTGTCGTCGGCAAGGATGGCTACCACGATGCCCGGCACCTGTGCGGAGATCGCCACCTGGTTGCCGTTCACGTAGGCGTTGTCGGTCTTCTCCCGGGTGGAGAAGACAAACACCCACAGCAACGCCCATGCCGCAGCGGCGATGAGGAAGATGAAGGTAACGATCAGCAACGCGCGGCGGCGCTTGGCCGGATCCTTGGCGGCCATGCCGCTGTCGTTGTCGTTCTTGTTGACGGCGGAATCAGTGGCGCTCATTCGAGGCGTCTCCGGAAAGGTTCAAAGGGGAGGAGGGGCGGTCGCTGGATGCCTGCTCAGGCATGCTGGCGCGGTAACCGCCGCCCAATGCCTTGATCAGCGAGATATCGGTGGAAAGTGCTTGGGCCTGCAGGCTCGCGTCGCTGTCCTGCTGTTGCAGCAACTGCGCCTGGGCGCTCAGTGTTTCACGGCGATCCGTCACGCCGCGTTGCACGCGAGACTGTGCATTCGCGAGCAGTTGCTTGTTAGCGTCGATCTCGCGGGCTTGTTCTTTGCGGCGGCCCTCGATCTGATCGGCGGTGAGGCTCTGTGTCGCGACGTCACGCGCGGCGCCGAGCACCGTGCTGTTGTATTGCGCCACAGCGGTATCGAGCTGCGCTTTGCTGATGCCGTAGTTCGCTTCCAGCAAGCCGCCGGTAAAGATCGGCAGGTGCAGCGCCGGCGTCAAGCCGAACACGCGACTGCCTGAGCTGAACATCTTGTCGAGATCGATACTCGACAGCCCCGCCATGGCGCTGATGCTGATATCCGGGAAGAACTGCGCGCGCGCCACGTCGGTTTGCCGTAGGGCAGCTTCGACCTGCCACAGACTGGCCGCAATGTCGGGGCGGCGTGCGATCAGGTCGACGCCGACATTGTCAGGCAGCCCCGTGGTGACGTTGGGTAGCGCGCGTGGCTGCAGCGAAGGCAGCTGGGCGGGCGATACGCCACACAGACTGGCGAGCGCTGCCTGGCGGATGTGGGCGGAGCTTTCTATCGCCACCAGCATCTGCCGCGCCGAGGCCGTCTGAGCCTTGGCCGATTGGAGGGTGTCCGGGCGATCGACGCCTTGCTTCACACGCAGGGCCGCGATCTGCTCCAGCTGTTCGGCCGTCTGCACGGCCTGCTTCGCGATCGTGATGCGCAGCTGATCGGCGAGCCAGCCGAAATAGGTGTCGGCGACATTGGTCTGGATGGCCAGGGCTGCGGTGCTGTGTTGCGCTTCCGCCGCATGCGCCTGGTCTACGGCGCCTTCGATGGTGTTGCGCTTTTTGCCCCAGAAATCGAAGTCGTACTGTGCTTGCACGCCGATGTCGCCCTGGTTGTACCAGGTGAAACCGAGGAACTTGGGTGGGATCAGCCCCGTTTCGCTCAGGCGCTGGCGCTCGACCTGCGCGCTGCCGCTCACACTCAACCCCGACTGCGCGGTGGCGGCCCGGATGGACTGCTGCGCCGAATCCACGCGTGAACGGGCCTGGGCGATATCCGGCGAATCCTTCATCGCCAGTTCGATCAACTGATCGAGCTGCGGGTCGTTGTACTGCTTCCACCAGGCTGCATCGGGCCAGCCGGCGCGATGACCTGTGTCGAGGCCGGCCAGCGGGACATCGTCGCGAATGGGCGGCCGATTCAGCTTGGCGGGGATGGAGCAGCCCGCGACGGCGAGTGCAACGGCGCAGGCGAGCAGCGCGCGACGGCCGAGTCCGCGGTGGGAGGGGCGGTGTGAAGTCATGGACGGGAGTCCGGCTGGGTGAGCGAGTCGATGTTGACGGCAATCTGACGGAGCAGGCGATCTAGCGTGCGTTTGTCATTCGCCGTCAGCGAGGCGAAAGCCCCGTGGACGTTGGGAAACAGTGGCGGAAGGATCTTCCGTACCAAGCGTTTGCCGGCGGTAGTGATGCTGAGCACGACGCGGCGGCGATCCTCGGCGCTGGTGGCGCGCGTGATCAAGCCGGCTTTTACCAGCGCATTGGCGATGCGAGTCATGTTGGTGGCGCCCTGTTGCGCGTAATCGCACAGTTCGGTGGGCGTCGCGCTACCACGGCTGTAGATCATCATCAGCGTGCGGAAGTCGCTTTCATTCAGGCCGTGAGGCTTGAGATCGCGCTCGAGTTCACCGAGCAGGTTTCCGCCAACCAGCAACAACAGGCGTGTCAGCACCACCTCCTGGACGGGAAGGTCCGGGAAGATCTCGCCCACACGGCCAATTCCCTCGTCCATGTGGGCGAGGCACTCGGACATTCGCTTCATTTCACCAAAGGATATTTCGCCAGTGAAGTATTTAGTCTAGCGCTGGCCTCTGGCAACCCGCAAGACTCAGTCGAGCCCGAAGAGCTCTCGGGCGTTCCGGGTGGTGGCGCTCGCGATAGCTTCGGGGCTTTCGCCACGAAGCTGCGAGATCACATCGAGCACTTCGATGATGTTGGCAGGCTCGTTGCGTTCGCCGCGGTGACGGGCGCCTGGCTGATCCGGGGCGTCGGTCTCGAGCAGCAATCGTTCAACAGGCATGGTCGCGACGATGTGACGGAGGCGTTGAGCGCGTTCATGTGTAACGGGTCCGCCGATGCCGAGATGGAATCCCATTTCCCACAGTCGTTCGGCCTGTTGCAGGCTGCCGGAAAAGCTGTGCACCACACCACGCAGGCCGCCGATGCGGCGCATGGTGGAGGTGACTTCGTCCATGGCCTTTCGTGCATGCACGATGACAGGAAGGTCAATATCGCGGGCGATGCGCAGCTGCTGCTGGAAGTACTCGCGCTGCCGTTCGACGTCGAGCTCGGGCAGGAAATAGTCGAGCCCGATCTCACCTACGGCGACGGCGCGATGTGTCTGCAGCCAGTGCCGGAGCTCATCGATGTGCTCCGGGCGATGCTGGTCGATATAGATGGGGTGCATACCATAGGCGGGGTGCGCTTCCGCGTGGTTAGTGCAAAGCGTGGCGATCCCCTGCCACGATACCTGGTCAATGGCGGGCACGATGATATGCCGCACGCCAACGTCGCGCGCCCGCTGAAACATGGCCTCCCGATCGGGTGCGAAGCTCGCATCATCGATATGCGCGTGGCTGTCGGTGAGTTCGAGCACAGTATTGGGTGTCCTGAATTTGGAAGAATGGTTGGCTTCGATCTAAGCGAACATTCAGTGTTTTACATGTTCAATGTTCGTACTGGATCGAAATTAAGGCAGGAGCGGGGGCGCTCCGCCGGTCCAGATCAGGAGAGCATTATGAACAGGTTGGTCGTTTCGGCGCTGCATGTGGGTTTCGCCGGCGTATTGGCGATGGGTCTTTCCGCGTGCAACAAGGACGCGAATGCCGATGGCGGCGTAGGTGGGGTGGCGCAGCAAGGGGCTCCTGACGGAGCCAAGTACGCGCGCGTCGTGAGTGTGACGCCGGTGCGCGAAGCTGCGAGTGCGTCGCAGCAGGTGTGTCATGACGAGGTCGTCACCACGCATAAGCCGGTGCAGGACACCCACCAGATCGCAGGCACGGCCATTGGCGCCGTGGCAGGTGGCCTGTTAGGTAATCAGGTCGGTGGCGGCAAGGGCCGCACGCTGGCAACAGTGGCGGGCGCGGTAGGTGGTGGCTATGCAGGCCACGAAATCCAGAAGAATCATCAGGAGAATGCGACCCAGCAGACGACGCAGCGCCGCTGCAATACGGTGGCCGGTAACGCTGGCGATAGGGTGGTGGCATACGATGTAAGTTACGAGTACAACGGTGTCACCCGCACTGTGCGCATGGACCACGACCCGGGTGACAGGCTGCAAGTGCAGGAAGGTGTGGTAGCCGTTTCTGACGCTCACTGAGGATTCACGCCATGGATACACTGCTTAGACGTTTGGCTGTCGTGGGACTTGTTTCGGCTGTAGCGCTTCTTTCGGGATGTGAAACACCACCGCAACGGCAGGTGGTTTACAGCGGTGCTTCCAATCGGTGCGAGCAGTGTGGCGTGGTCAGCGACATACGCCAGATCCAGACGCAGAAGGAGTCTTCCCCGCTTGGCATGGTTATCGGCGGCATTGCCGGTGGCGTGCTGGGCAATCAGGTGGGCGGTGGCAGCGGACGTACGCTGGCCACCGTCGCCGGGGCAGTGGCTGGTGGCGCCATTGGCAACCAGGTGGGCAAGAATTCCGGTGGTCCGGACGTTGCGTGGCAGGTCACTGTCAAACTTGATGATGGTCGCTATGCAACGGTGACCCAGGCTGCCGACCCGCAGGTTCGTCCGGGTGACTATGTGCAGATACGCAACAATCTCGTTTATCGACTTTAATTCGTGGACGTCTAGACGTCCAAATGAAAAGGCCCTCTTGCGAGGGCCTTTTTTATTGGGGCGGGGTTTGATTAGTTGTTGACCGCGTAGAAGGCGTGCTCACCGATGGTCTTGACGCGCTTGTTGGACCACTGTGGCGTTACTGCAAGCGTGGCAAAAGCGTCCGCTCGTGGCACGTACACCGTGCGCTCTCCCTGCGGAAGGCTCCAGTTGCTGATCGAATCACCAGCAATCTTCCACGCCTTGGTCCAGGAGTTGAGATCGGTTACTTCAAAACTGCTCGCGGTTGTTGTCAGTGCAAACTGACGTGGTGAGGTCACAACCTCACAAACGCTGTCGCCCCATGTGCCGCGATCGCGGCGACGCATGGCAACTTCGGCCACGGCATATTGGCCGATGGTCGACTCACTGCGTGCCTCGAGATACACCGTCGTGGCCAGGCAGGTCTGGTCCGCGAGGGGCTGGGGTAGCACGGACGCTAACCACAACAGCATCGAAAGTTTCATTAATCTGCCTCCAACGTGCTGTACGTGCGAAGTCGGTGCTACTGACTTCGTACGCCGTTGCGGTGGACGGGCGGGCAGGCCGTTCCACCTGGATTGATCACCTGTGCCGAAACTTGTGGCTAGGTGGTTTGCCACGGGATTGTGGCCAGTCGAGCGGCTGATCCGGTGCCGTTCAAAACTTTTTTGTGCTGCAAGGGCATTGCATCGGGTACTAAGTGACCTCGTGCCTGCAACGTATCCGCGCCATGGGCGGTACTTACACCGACATCTCTGTCGGGTCGCGCCGATCCGGACCCCTCCGGTTCGTCGCGTATGTCGACACCCGTGGGCTGTGGGCGTCGTCTAATTTAGTTGGCGGAGCCTAGTGGTCGATTTCAGATCTGGCAAGTGCCTGGCAGTTCAGGTTCACGCGACGCTCACATTGTCATTTGATCGTGAATCTTTGCGTTTGGTATTTTTTGTCACGCAGACCAACTCTGCGTCACGCGCAACGAGAGGCCTTCGTCGGTGTCGATGCTTGCGACATTTTCAATCGCATGGATTAGACCATCGTCTATGACAGCGAGTGCCTGAATGCTTGCGTCGTCGCCAGCGACATCGAGCAATTGAATGCCGTTCTCGCCGCTACGGTGCAGCACCGTGCCGCTGTCGATAGGTCGCGACAATACGACGCAATGCATATGTCGCTTGAGCCCGCCGCGATAGTGCAGGCGAGCCACGATTTCCTGTCCCGGATAACAGCCTTTGTCGAACGCAACTGCCTGCAGGCGTTCGAGAGAGAGTGCTTGCGGAAGCAGCGCGCCGAGTGTGTTGTTTGGCAACCACGGCCAGCCCAGATCAATCTGTGGCTGTCGCCATGCGTCGTCCGGCTGTGAGGCTCCGATCACCATGCTGTGGTCGCCGCAGCCGAGCACGTAGGCATCGGCTTCACGACGGGCAGCGTAAGTGTCCAACGCTGGGCCGGTGCTGAGCGCGCGCGGTTCGGGCACGGTCAGTTTGACCTTGGAGCGGAATACGAACCGCTGCAGCGATTGCGCCATGGAGGCGGCATCGCCTCCGCGCAACAGCAACAGCAGGACGTCGTCGGCGAGTCGTGCAAGGTGGAACAGTGCAAGCACGCGACCTTGCGCATCAAGCCACGCGCCGAACTGCCACGTGCCGATGGCGAGCGACTGGACATTGCTGCTGAATTGGGCCTGGGCGAACGCCGTGGCGTCGGCGCCTTCGAGCAACAGGGTGCGGGCGGTGTAATCTGTTGGCATAGAAATGCGACGTGAGGGCAGGGGTAGGGAGATGCAAGTGGCGCCACCCCTACTGGCAGACGAAAGCACCGCCGTCAAGGTTGTGCTGCATTAACGCAGGTATTACGCTTTTACGGCTTTCAAACACCATGTCCGATACGTCCTCCCAAACTGAGTCCAAGCCCGCTTCCGCTCCGGCGGAGCCGACTGCCGTGCCTGCTGTTCCGGACACGGGAAAGACTTCGAAGGAGCAACCGGCCCCGGATCCCACCCGCTACGGCGATTGGGAAAAGAACGGGCGCTGTATCGACTTCTGATCGCGCCGCGCCGGCTCCGCGCCGGCGTCGTCGGGTAAGGGAAGGGCGGTATAGGGCATTAGCGATTCCACCCAGGATAGCCGCCATGGCAGACACGCAACGACCGCTCTCTCCCCACATGGGCATATATAAGTGGCAAGTGCAGATGGTGACCTCCATCGTGCACCGCGCTACCGGTATAGCCCTCTCCGTCGGAACCCTGATTGTGCTGTGGGGGGTGTTCTCCCTGGCCAGCGGCGAAGACAGCTACAACCAGTTCAAGACCTGCATCGGTAGCCCGATCGGTCTGATCCTGATGTTTGGCTGGACCTGGGCGCTGTTCTATCACCTGTGCAACGGCATCCGTCACCTGTTCCAGGACGGCGGCATGGGCTACGCCATTCCGCAGTTCATCCGCTCCAGCTGGCTGTCGATCGGCGGCAGCATCGTGCTGACCCTCCTCGTCTGGGCCTATGTGCTGATGTGCGGAGGTGTCGCATGAGCGCGAACGGTCAGCAACACGACGTGCGCAAGCTGTTGCGCAACCCCCTGAAGCGCGCCCGCGGCCTTGGCTCGGCACAGTCCGGTGTCGGCCACTGGTGGACGCAGCGCGTCACCGCCACGGCGCTGGTCTTTCTTGCCATCTGGTTTGTGGTGACGGTGCTGGGCGCACTGCACGCAGACTACGCAACGGCCAGGAGCATCATCGCCAAGCCGTGGAATGCCCTGCTGCTGGTGGCCTTTGTGCTTGCCGTATGCTGGCACGCCGTGCTGGGCCTGCAGGTCGTTATCGAAGATTACGTGCATACGCGCTGGAAGGAAGTCGCCCTCCTGGTGCTGGTGAAGTTCATTGCAGTGCTCGGCACGCTGGCCACGCTGATGGCCGTGCTGCGCGTGGCGCTGGGAGCCTGATTCCATGGAAAGCTACAAGATCCAACAGCATAAGTACGACGTGATCGTGGTCGGCGCCGGTGGCGCGGGCCTGCGCGCCACCTTCGGCCTGGCCGAGAAGGGCCTCAAGGCCGCGTGCATCACTAAGGTGTTCCCGACGCGCTCGCATACGGTGGCGGCGCAGGGCGGTATTTCCGCCGCGCTCGGCAACATGGGCGAGGACGACTGGCGTTTCCACTTCTACGACACCATCAAGGGTTCGGATTGGCTGGGCGACCAGGACGCCATCGAATACATGTGCCGCGAAGCGATTCCGGCCATCATCGAGCTGGAACACTACGGCGTGCCGTTCTCGCGTACCGAGGAAGGCAAGATCTATCAGCGTCCGTTCGGTGGCATGACCACGCATTACGGCAAGGGCACCGCGCAGCGCACCTGCGCCGCGGCTGACCGTACCGGTCACGCCATCTTGCACACGCTGTACCAGCAGGCGCTGGCGCATGACGCCACGTTCTTCATCGAGTACTTCGCCATCGACCTCATCTTCGACGAGGAAGGTGTGTGCCGTGGCGTGCTTGCGCTGGACATGAACGAAGGCACCTTGCACTTCTTCCGTGGCCAGTCGGTGGTGCTCGCTACCGGTGGTTACGGCCGCGCCTACTTCAGCGCCACGTCGGCCCATACCTGCACTGGCGACGGTGGTGGCATGGTGCTGCGCGCGGGTCTGGCGCTGCAGGACATGGAGTTTGTGCAGTTCCACCCGACCGGCATCTACGGTTCGGGCTGCCTGATTACCGAAGGCGTGCGTGGTGAGGGCGGTTACCTCACCAACTCCAACGGTGAGCGCTTCATGGAGCGCTATGCGCCGAACGCCAAGGATCTTGCTTCGCGTGACGTGGTCAGCCGCGCCATGACGATGGAGATCCGCGAAGGCCGTGGTGTGGGTGAGCACAAGGACCACATTTTCATCAACCTGATGCACCTGGGCGCGGACGTGATTCACGAACGCCTGCCGGGCATCGCTGAGTCGGCACGCATCTTCGCCGGCGTGGATGTGACCAAGGAGCCGATCCCGGTGATCCCGACCGTCCACTACAACATGGGCGGCATCCCCACCAACTATCACGGTGAAGTGGTGCAGAAGCGTGGCGACGACGTCGACGCCGTCGTGCCGGGCCTGTTCGCCATCGGCGAAGCGGCTTGCGTGTCGGTGCACGGCGCCAACCGCTTGGGCTCGAACTCGCTGCTCGATCTGGTGGTGTTTGGCCGCGCGGTGGCGAACCGTTGCGCCGAGATCGTCAAGCCGGGCACGCCGCACAAGGATCTGCCGGCCAACGTGCTGGACAAGGCACTGGAGCGCTTCGACAGCCTGCGCAATGCGAAGGGCAGTCACCCGACCGCGAAGATTCGCGCGGAAATGCAGCGCACCATGCAGTCCGACGCCGCCGTGTTCCGCACGGGCGAGTCGCTGAAGGAAGGCTGCGAGAAGATCTCCAAGGTGCGCGAGTCGTTCAAGGACGTGGGTGTCAGCGATCGCTCGCTGGTGTGGAACTCCGACCTGATCGAGACGCTGGAGCTCGCCAACCTGCTTGATCAGGCCGTGGCCACCATGTACTCGGCAGCACAGCGCGAGGAGAGTCGTGGCGCCCATGCCCGCGAAGACTTCCCGGACCGCGACGACCACAACTGGCAGAAGCACACGCTGGTGGCGGTCGACGAGAACGGCAAAGCCAACTTCGACTTCCGTCCGGTGCACATGTACACCATGACGAACGAAGTCGAAGTTGTGCCGCCGAAGAAGCGCGTTTACTAATTCCCGGACTGGAGAGCCACTGTGGCTGAGTTTTCGCTACCCAAGAATTCCACGGTCCAGCCGGGCAAGCATTTTCCGGCCAAGGACGCGAAGAAGTCGCGGACGTTCCGCATCTATCGCTGGTCGCCGGACGACGGCCAGAACCCGCGTATCGACACGTACGAGGTTGACCTCGCTTCGTGTGGTCCGATGGTTCTGGACGCCCTGCTGAAGATCAAGAACGAAATCGACCCGACGCTGACGCTGCGCCGTTCGTGCCGCGAAGGCATCTGCGGTTCGTGCGCCATGAACATCGACGGCACCAATACGCTGGCCTGCACCAAGGCCATCAGTGATTGCGCTTCCGGCGACGTGAAGATCTACCCGCTGCCGCACATGCCGGTGGTGAAGGATCTGGTGCCCGACCTCACGCACTTCTACGCACAGTTCGCGTCGATCAAGCCGTGGTTGCGTACGCAGAGCGCGGCACCGGATCGCGAGCGCCTGCAGTCGCCGGAAGATCGCAAGAAGCTTGACGGTCTCTACGAGTGCATCCTTTGCGCCTGCTGCTCGACCAGTTGCCCGAGCTACTGGTGGAACGGCGACCGTTACCTCGGTCCAGCCATCTTGCTGCAGGCCTACCGCTGGATCGTCGACAGCCGTGACGAGGACACCGGTGCCCGCCTGGACGACTTGGAAGATCCGTTCAAGTTGTACCGCTGCCACACGATCATGAACTGCGCCCGCACCTGCCCGAAGGGTTTGAACCCGGCGAAGGCGATTGCGGAGATCAAGAAGTTGATCGTCGAGCGTCGGACGTAAGTACGGCGTGCTCTGTTCCCTCTCCCCTCCGGGGAGAGGGTTAGGGTGAGTCCCGAAAAGGGGATAAAGGTTGGGTGCTCGCAAAAGGGCCTCCTAATTCCTGGATCAAACTGAGGCAAGATTGACCCCTCACCTCAATCCTCTCCCCCTAGGGGAGAGGAAGTATTTCGTAGGAGGCGCCTCGAGTTATTTATGGACGAAGCCCGCATCAAACGCCTCCGCTGGCGCACCCGCCGTGGCACCCGCGAACTCGACGCCCTTTTCGGCGGCTGGCTGGACGAGCGTTTTGCCGGTGCTGACGAAGCGCAGCGGCAGGCTTTCGAGGAATTGCTGGACGTGCAGGACCCGGACTTGTGGGACTGGGTGATGGGGCACGCCAAGGCGACCCGCCCGGATTGGCAGGCCATCATCGATGACATCCGCTCCCGCCATCGGCTTTGAGTACCGGCCCTCGCGCTGGTTGGGCCGTCTTCTTCTGCTCGTTTCCCTGATCGCGGTGCTGGCGACGTGGATGAGCGCCGTGCCGTGGGTAGCAAAGCTGATCGTCACTGTCGGCGTGCTGTTGGCCTGCTGGCGGACGCGGATGCGTTTTTCGGATCGATGGGTTCAGGCCGCAGGCTGTGCGCGTGATGGCGGCTGGAACGTGCGGATGCGCTCTGGCGACGATATCCAGGCAACTCTGGCGTCGTTCCGGGTGATCGGCGAGAAGATCGTGTGGCTGCTACTGTCCTTGCTTGGGCGGCGGCACGCCTTGCTGTTGCTGGCGCCAGACAACAGCGACGCGGATATCCGCCGCCGTCTGCGGATGCGATTGGCCCAGATCGAAGCATCGGGCACTCTGGCGGCTGAACGCGGTCCTACGGTTTAGCCGCATCTCAGGCGATAATCTCGCCAATCGGGCGGCTAGCCCTTCGATACCGACAAGCGACCGCCCTAATGTTCCGACCGCTAGAGCTTTTCATTGGCCTGCGTTACACCCGCGCCAAGCGTCGCAATCAGTTCATCTCCTTCATCTCTACCGTATCCATTGTGTGCATCGCCATCAGCGTCACCGCGCTGATCACGGTGATGTCGGTGATGAACGGTTTTGATGACGAGTTGCGCTCGCGCATTCTCGGTGCGATCTCGCATGCCACCGTCTCGGGCATGCCAGGGCAGGCGGTGGAGGAATGGCCGCGCGCGGTGAAAATCGCCGAGGCGAACAAGCACGTGAAGGGCGCCGCGCCCTACGTCGAGTCGGAAGCCTTTCTTCAGGCACGCCGTTCCACGGGCGGGTTGATTCGCGGCATCGAGCCGGCGGTAGAGCCCAAGGTATCGGATATCGACCAGCACATGGTCGAGGGCAAGCTCAATGCGTTGACGCCGGGTAGCTGGAACGTCGTGTTGGGCCGCGAGCTGGCGATGCAGTTGGGTGTGTCGGTGGGCGACAAGGTTATCGTCGCAGTGCCCTCGTTCCAATCGTCGCCAATCACTGGCAGCGTGCCCAGCCTGCGCACGTTTACCGTGTCGGGTGTATTTGAAATGGGCATGCAGGAGTTCGACTCCGGTCTGGCTCTGATCAACATGACCGACGCCGAGCGACTCAATCGCCTCGATGGCCCGACGGGCATCCGCCTGAAGCTGGACGACATGTTCAACGCGCGCGAAGTGGCGCGCGAGCTGGCCGACCAGTTGGGCCAGGTGTATCGCGTGGATACCTGGATGGACAGTCACGCCAACTTCTTCTCCGCCATTTCAATGGAGAAGAAGGTGATGTTCATCATCCTCTCGCTGATCATCCTGGTCGCAGTGATCAACCTTATTTCCATGCTGATGATGCTGGTGACGGACAAGCAGGCCGACATCGCGATCCTGCGAACGCTGGGTTCCACGCCGCGCAGCATCATGGGCATGTTCATGGTGCAGGGTGTGCTCGTCGGTTTTGTGGGTATCGGCTTTGGTGTGGCACTGGGCTCGTTGCTGTCATGGAAGTTGCCGGCAATCGTGAAGTGGATCGAGCACGTTACGGGCGTCACCTTCCTCTCGCCGGACGTCTATTACATCAGCGAGCTCCCGAGCAAACTCTCTGCCAGCGACGTGGGCTGGGTGGCCTTAATCACCTTCCTGTTCTCGCTGCTGGCTACCCTTTATCCCGCTTGGCGCGCATCGCGCACCCAGCCTGCGCAGGCGCTGCGTTATGAATAAGCCGATGAACAGCCACACCGGCGTGGTGATGCGTGCCAGCAACATTGCCAAGACGTACGACGAGGGCGACCTGAAGACCGACGTGCTGTCCGACGTCAGCTTCACGCTGAATCGCGGTGAGACGCTGGCGATCGTAGGTGCCTCCGGCTCAGGCAAGAGCACGTTGCTGCACATCCTTGGTGGGCTGGATACGCTCACGCAGGGTTCGGTAGAGGTGGAGGGACGCAACCTGTCCAGCCTCTCCGACGCCGAGCGCGGTCGTGTGCGTAACCGCTCGATGGGCTTCATTTATCAGTTCCATCATCTGCTGCCCGAGTTCACAGCGCTGGAGAACGCCTGCATGCCGTTGCTGATCCGCGGCGTGTCGATCAGTGAGGCGGAACAGCAGGCCGCGGCACTGCTTAGCCGCGTGGGCCTGGGCCAGCGTCTGCATCACAAGCCTGCAGAGCTTTCCGGTGGTGAACGCCAGCGGAGCGCGGTCGCGCGCGCGCTGGTCACGCGACCGGCCGTGGTGCTGGGCGACGAGCCGACCGGCAATCTCGACGAAACCAATGCTGCGCAGGTGTATGACCTGATGATCGAACTCAATCGCGAGATCGGCACCAGCTTCATCCTGGTGACGCACGACAATCGCCTGGCTGCGCGTATGGATCGCACGCTCGAACTGCACAACGGCCAACTGATCGACAAGGTTTTCGCCTGACCCCCATGCCGCCATCGCGCGGCTTATGGCGCTAACGCCTACACGTTTTTCAGCATCACAGTTTTCGCGCACTCACTAACCTGTTCCTTTCTGCGGAGAGGGATGGGATGTGCGCGAGGACGGTGCGCTGGTACCCGCGGTCATGCTGTTGCTCGGCGTGCTGGCCGTGCAGTGGTGGGTCGCGCTTCCACCCGCATGGCTCTGTGGCGTCGGTGCCTTGGTGGCCTTGGTTCTGTTTCGCTGCGGACGCTACGGACGTGCGCTGGCATGGTGTCTGCTCGGTGTCGCGTGGGCATGCTGGCGTGGTGGTACAGCCATGGACGCGCGGCTGCCACGTGATCGAGAGGGACAGGATGTCTACGTCGTAGGTCGCGTTGTCGACCTGCCGTTGGTGCGCGATGACGCTACGGGTTTCCTGCTGGACGTGGAGGAGGCCCGGTTTGGCTCGACGCCGTTGGCGCTGCGCGGCCGCGTGCGGGTGAATTGGTATAACGACGCACCTGACATTCCGCCATGCAGCCGCTGGCAACTTACCCTTCGGTTGAAGCGACCGCGCGGCATGCTCAACCCAGGTGGGGCGGATAGCGAGCGCAGTGCTCTCGAACGCCATATCGTCGCCGTCGGTTACGTGCGCAACGGGGCAGGTAACGAACAACGTGGCTCACCGGGTTTCTGCGTCAACGCCGTTCGCCAGGCGATCAGTCAGGGCATCGCCGCGCGCGTCGATGATCCACATGATGCCGCCTTGCTGCAGACATTTTCAGTAAGTGACACGCGTGGACTCAGTCAGCGTGACTGGGAGGTGGCTCGTGCCAATGGCATTCCGCATCTCATTGCGATCTCGGGATTCCATGTGGGCGTAGCGGCGCTATTTGGCGTGTGGTTTGCGCGCTTCATCTACCTGTTGTTTCCTCGGCTTGGGCTGCGCTTGCCACGGGTGCAAGCACAGGCGGCACTGGCGATGCTGGTTGCGGGCGTTTACGGCGCACTCGCCGGATTCGGCCTTCCCACGGTGCGCACGCTGCTGATGATAGGCATCGTGGCGTTGGCGCGTTGTTCCCGGCGCCACGCCAATGGTCCGCAGACGCTCGCCGTCGCGTTGATGGCCGTGCTGGTGGCCGATCCCCTGTCGGCCTTGTCGGCGGGGTTCTGGCTCTCCTTCATCGGCGTGGCGTTCCTGATGGCGTGCATGAATACGCGTGGTAGAGGGCTGCGCGGCTTCCTGCATGAATTGTCGTCGGGCCAACTGGTGATGACGCTGTCGTTGCTGCCGTTGACGATGTGGTTCTTCGGCGAATCGTCGCTGGTGGGGGCCTTGTCCAACCTGATCGCCGTGCCCTTCGTCAGTTTTGTGATCGTGCCCGTGACGCTGGTGGGGATGATCCTGTTGGGCCTTTGTCCATCGTTGGCGCAGCCGGTGTTCTGGTGTGCCGCATGGCTGGCCCATGCGCAGTGGTGGTTGCTCGAGCGGATGGCGACGTGGCCGGGTGCGCACTGGTACCTGCCAGAAGTGGGCGGGTGGGCCTTGTTGTTCGCAACGCTGGGCGCACTCTGGCTGTTCATGCCGCGCGGCATGCCGATGCGCTGGTTGGGCGGCCTGCTGTTCCTGCCGCTGCTGTTCCCGCCAAGGGATGTTCCTGTCGCTGGCGGGTTCCAGCTATGGATGCTCGATGTTGGCCAAGGGTTATCCATGCTGGTTCGCACCGAGCATCACGTGCTGGTCTACGACGCAGGGGCGCGCTATCCATCGGATTTCGATCTGGGCGAAGCCGCGGTGCTTCCCTCGTTACATGCACTCGGTATTGGGCGTGTGGACCTGATTGTCGCCAGTCACGCGGACAACGATCACGCGGGCGGTGTGCCCGCCGTCGCGGCGGCGTTTCCCGAGGCGGAGCGCATTTCCGGTGAACCCGAGCGGCTGCCCATTCCCATGGCGCCCTGTGAGCCGGGCAAGCGCTGGCAATGGGAGGGTGTGACCGTGCGGATATTGCCGTCGGGTAGAGAGGGTGGGCCGGCGAACGACCGATCCTGCGTGCTGCTGGTGGAAGGGAAGGGCGGCCGGGCGTTGCTGACCGGCGACATCTCGGCAGCGGTCGAGCCAGCGGTGGCGGCGGCGATACCGCATGGGCCGCCGCTCGTGTTGTCGGTGCCGCATCACGGCAGCAAGACCTCGTCCAGCGTGGGGTTCATTCAGTCGACGTCGCCAACGTTGGCGCTGGTGTCGGCAGGGTGGCGAAGCCGCTTCCATCACCCCAATGCAGCGGTCATGCAGCGCTATGACGACGCGGGCGTGCCTTGGCTGAACACGGCGACCGCTGGCGCCATCCAAGTGGATCTGCCGCCGGATGGAGCGCCGCACGTCTCTGAGACTTGGCGACAGCGCCAGTCTCGTTACTGGCGCGAATGAGCCTGGATGCGGCCTTGCAACACGGACAATCGGCCCCCAAAGAGCCTCTTCACATGCGTTTCGCAACTGCCACGGGTGCCGCGGAACGGCTTGGTGAGACTGATATGATGCGTGCTTCCCTGACTGTCTGAGCGGCCCGGAGTCGTTGTGCTGGAAATCCTGATGGCTGGTGGCTGGGCAATGTTGCCCATCCTGATCTGTTCGGCGGTCGCGCTCGCGATCGTGTTGGAGCGTTGCTGGACCCTGCGCCGCTCATCCGTATTGCCGCCCGGCCTGGGCGAGGAAGTACGTAACTGGGCTCGTTCGGGGCAGCTGGATCCCAACCACCTGTCGACGCTGGCGAACGGATCCCCGCTGGGTGAGCTGTTGGCGTCGGCGCTGGCCGTTCGCAACCGTCCGCGCGAACTCATCAAGGAGCGCATCGAGGACACGGGGCGCCATGTCGTTCATCGCATGGAGCGTTACCTCAACACGCTCGGCACGATTGCCCTGATCGGTCCGCTGCTGGGTCTGCTGGGTACCGTCATCGGCCTGATCCGCATGTTCATGGAAGTGATGCGTGGTGGCGTGGGCGATCCCATGAAGATGGCGGGCGGCATCGGCGAAGCGCTGATCTGTACCGCCACGGGTCTGATCGTCGCTATTCCGGCCTATGTGCTGCATCGCTATTTCCGCTCCAAAGTGGCCGGTTACTGCGTCGAGATGGAGAAGCAGGCGACCGAACTGCTCGACGAGCTGACCGTCAACCAGACGGCGCCCGCACCGCGTACGCGCGCACCGCGCGTCACCACCGAGTCGAGCGCGGGCTGACGCATGCGTATCGGTAACGACCGTCGGCAAGACGATTTCGAGATCAACGTGATCTCGCTGATCGACGTGCTGCTTACCCTGCTGATGTTCTTCGTGCTCACCACCACCTTCATCCAGCATTCGCGGTTGCAGGTGACGCTGCCCAAGGCCAGCGCGGAAGAGCGCGACATGCAGGCACCCGCGCTCACCATCGTGGTGGATCGCGACGGCCATTTCTTTGTGGGCAGCGATGAAGTCCACGGTGAAGGCGTTGAGCCGCTCAAGCAGGCTATCGCCAATGTCGCCGGCGACGATCGCGAGCGTCAGGTCACCATCCGCGCGGACGCGATGACGCCGCACCAGAACGTCGTCATCGCCATGGACGCGCTGGGCCAGTTGGGCTTTACCAAGCTGTCCATCGCCACCACGCCGACCCAGTCGGGCACGGGGCCATGAGCGAGGGCAAGAAGAAAGTCGCCCTGTGGGACGCACATAGCCGGCAGATCTACAAGCGCTTGCTCGGCTACTCGGTCCGTTACTGGCCGGTGATCCTGATTGCCATCGTCGGCTTTGCTGTGGACGGCGGCGCGTTGGCCGTCTTCACCAACGCGTTGCAGCCGATCATGGACACGCTGCTGCAGCAGAAGGATCCGTACCTGATCCGCTGGATGCCGTGGTGGATCATCGGTATTTTCACGATGCGCGGCATTGCCATCCTGATCAGCAACTACGGCATGGGCTACGTGGCGCGCAACGTGGTGCAGTCCATGCAGCGCGACGTGTTCGCCGCCTACCTGCGCCTGCCTGCGTCGTTCTTCGGCAGCGAGCATTCTGGCCATCAGGTCTCGCGCATCACCTACACCAGTGAGCAGGTCGCCGGCGCATCCACCGATGCGCTGAAGGTGGCAGTGACGGAGAGCATCACCGTCATCAGCATGATCGTGGTCATGCTGCACAATAGCGTGTACCTCACGACGGCTTTGTTGATCCTGGTGCCTGCCATCGTGCTCATCGCCTCGGCGGTGAGCCGTCGCTACCGCATGGTCAGCCGGCGCATCCAGGGCATGATGGGCTCGGTCACCGGTACGGTGGACGAAATGATCAAGGCCCATCGCGAGGTCCGCATCTATGGCGGGCAGAAGCAGGCTGACGAACGCTTCCGGCAGGTGTCCGATCGCGCGCGCTACCTCAACATGAAGATCATCGCCACCAGTGCTGTCTCCGGTTCGTCCATCCAGACGGTGGCTTCGGTGGCGCTCGCAGGCATGGTGTTTCTGGCGTCGCGGCCATCGCAGATCGATCATATTTCGCCGGGCGTGTTCATTGCCGTGCTTACGGCCATGGGCGGCATGCTGTCGTCGCTGAAGCGCCTTACCAACGTGCAGTCCACCATGCAGACAGGCATCTCGGCGGCGGAGAACCTGTTCTCCCTGATGGACCTGCCGCCGGAAGTGGACCACGGTACCAAGGTGCTCGAACGCACCAAGGGCGACCTGCGCTTCGACAAGGTGGGCCTGGTCTATCCGCTGGGCGAGTTCGAAGCCCTGGCAGGCGTGGACCTGTATTGCGCACCGGGTACGGTGACAGCCCTGGTGGGGCGTTCGGGCAGCGGCAAGAGCAGTCTGGTCAGCCTGCTGCCCCGCTTCAACGAGCCCAGCAGTGGACGCATCCTGCTCGACGGCGAGAACTACGAGAGCTACACGCTGGACTCGCTGCGTCGTCAGATCGCATGGGTGGGGCAGAACGTGGTGCTGTTCGACGGCACGGTGGCGGAGAACATCGCCTACGGTGAACTGGCTGGCGCAAGCGAACAGGACATCGTTGCCGCTGCCACGGCCGCCCACGCGATGGAGTTCATCGCGGGCATGCCCGAGGGCATCCACAGTCCGATCGGCGAGGGCGGCAACCGCCTTTCCGGTGGGCAGCGGCAGCGCATCGCCATCGCGCGCGCCATCCTCAAGAATGCGCCGATCCTGGTGCTGGACGAGGCGACCAGCGCACTCGACACCGAGTCCGAGCGCCTGATTCAGCAGGCGCTGCAGGGCCTTATGCGCCACCGCACGACGCTGGTGATTGCCCACCGCTTGTCCACCATCGAGCACGCCGACCAGATCGCCGTGATGGATCATGGCCGCGTCGTCGAGCGCGGTACCCATGCCGAACTGCTGGCCCAGGGCGGGCAGTACGCCGCGCTGCATCGCATGCAGTTTCATAGCCAGCCCGGTGACTGAGGCCGTCGCATGACGCTGGCCGAACGGCTCGAATCGGCATGGTATGGAACGGCGCGTGCGCCGTGGTGGACTGGGCCGCTCTCGTGGCTCTATGGCGCGCTGACCAGTTGTCGGTGCGGCCTGTATCGTCGGGGTGTGCTGCGCAGCGTGCGCCTGCCGGTCCCGGTGGTGGTCATCGGCAATTTGAGCGTTGGCGGCACCGGCAAGACGCCGCTAACCATTGCCCTGGCCGAGGCACTGCGCAAGCGCGGCTATACGCCGGGCGTGGTAAGCCGTGGCTACGGTGGTACGCAGAAGGAACCCCTGTTGCTGGGTGACCTGCCTGACCCCGCGCGCGTTGGTGACGAGCCTTGCCTCATTCGCGCCAGTGGCGTGCCGGTGGCGGTGGGGCGTGATCGTCCGGCGGCGGCGAAGCTGCTGCTTGAGGCGGGTTGCGACCTGGTGATCGCCGACGATGGCCTGCAGCATTACGCGTTGGCTCGCGATCTTGAAATTTGTGTCATCGATGGTGTGCGCCGTTTCGGCAACGGCCGATTGCTGCCGGCAGGGCCGCTACGCGAGCCGATGTCGCGCCTGCAAAGGGTGAGTTACCGCGTCTGCAACGGCGGAGTGGTGGCGCCAGGCGATGTGCCGATGGAGCTTCGCGGTGGCACCGTGCGCGCGTTGGTGGACGAACATATCAAGCCGCTGACGGAGTTCGCCGGACAAACCGTACACGCAGTGGCTGCCATCGGGCATCCCGTGCGCTTCTTTGCAAGCCTGCGCTCTCAGGGACTGCAGGTGATCGAGCATGCTTTTCCCGACCACCACGCGTTCGTGCCGGATGATCTTTCGTTTGGCGATGATCGGCCTGTGCTGATGACCGAAAAAGATGCGGTGAAGTGCCGGCCTTTCGCGCAGCCCCACTGGTGGTCGGTGCCCGTGCGGGCGGTATTGCCACCTGCTTTCTTCGACGATATCGAGACGCGCCTACAACGCGACAGGCATTGATCCCGGATACGAAAAAAGCCGACCCGAGGGTCGGCTTTTTTGTTGGGCATCGGCCCGCCGCTTACTGGATGCGGGCGATGTTGCCCTGCGGGTCGATCTGCACCATGTCGCCCACGCGAATAGCGCTGGCGTCCGGCACCGTCACGTTGCTGTAGCCGCCGTTGCCCATGCGGATGCGCAAGGTATAGCTGGCATTCGGGCGACCACTGTTGGCGCCGATGCGGTTGCCGGCGTAACCGCCGCCGACAGCACCAGCCACGGTAGCGAGGGTGTTGCCCTTGCCCTTGCCAACCTGGTTGCCCAGCACGCCGCCGGCAATGCCGCCGATGATGGTGCCGGCCATGCTGTGATCGTTGCCCTGGGTAATGTTCTGGTCGATGGCTTCCACCGTGCCGCACTGGTCACAGCGGAGATAAATGCCGTCGTTGCGGACCAGTACGCCGTTGCGCGCGGACTGGGCGCTGGCGGCAAACGGACTGGCGGCCAGCAGGGCTGCCAGCGACAACACGGCGAGGCGAGGGGTGAACATGGACTTTCTCTCCAATGGGAAAATGTTGCGGCACCAGTCTAGCGGGGCAGGCTGAATGACGGACTGAATGATCGAGCGATACGCCTTATCATGAGGTCTTTCTCGGCCGGCCGTCGTGACGGGTATGTCACCGGACAACTTTCTCTTTTTCGGAGTTCCCATGAGCCTTATCCAAGTCCCGGTTTCCTACGGCGAGCTGATTGACAAGATCACCATCCTGGAAATCAAGTCCAAGCAGATCACCGACGCCGCGAAGCTGGCTAACGTGCGTACCGAGCTGGATCTGCTCAACACGACCTGGGCCGGCCACCCGGCATCGACCACGGATATTTCCGCCGAGCGTGCCCGCCTGCTCGCCGTCAACGAGTCGCTGTGGGATATCGAAGACCGCATCCGCCTGAAGGAAAAGGCACAGGCCTTCGACGCTGAGTTCATCGAGCTGGCTCGCTCGGTGTATTTCCAGAACGACGAGCGCGCTGCGGTGAAGCGCGAGATCAACGTCAAGCTGGGCTCGCAGCTGGTCGAAGAGAAGTCGTACCAGGATTACCGCGCCAAGTAACTGGCCGGACACTGTCGGGGGCGCGTAAGCGCTCCTGACATTTTGAGGTTCAGGCCAGGCCGAGGTGGGCGGCGCACGCCTCGAACCGGTCGACCGCGTCGTCAACCGTGATCAGGTCCATCACGCCGGGCTTCTCGATCTTGGCGCCCCACGGAATCTCGCTGGAAGACTTGCCGAGGAAGGCAAGCGAAGCCTCATCGTACTTGTCCACGCACCAGCGCCGGTCGGAATAGGGGCCGGAACGGTTTGGATTGCTGGCGGCATGGAGGCCCAGCACCTTGCAGCCCACCGCGTTTGCCATATGCATCGGCCCGGAGTCCGGCGACAGCAGCATCGGCGCACGCACCAGCATGGCCATCATCTTCTTCAGCGTGTCCTTGCCCGTGAGGTCGACGGGGGCGTGGCGGCACGCGGCGAGGACGGCATCGGCCATGCTGCGTTCGAAGGAGGACGGGCCACCCACCAGCACCACACGCCAGCCGCGCGTAGCGGCATGGTCCATCACCGCGGCGTAGCGCTCAGGGCGCCAGTTGCGCAGCGAGTGGCTGGAGGTCGGGCTCACCAGCAGGGTGGGTTGTTCGCCGGGTAGCTGCTCAGCGGCCCAGGCATGGGCCTCCTCGGGGATCGGAATATCCCAACGCACCTGTGTCTGCTTGAGGCCCAACGGTTCGCAGAAGCTGCCCATGGCATCCAGCACGTGTTCGCCGGTGCGGGCGGGGATACGCTCATTGATCACCACGCCATGCCCATCCTTGGCCCGCGCCTTGTCGTAGCCGATGCGCTGGCGGGCTTTGACGAACAGGCTGAGCAGGTTGGAGCGCAGGGCGACCTGCATCTGCAGCAGCGCATCGAAGCGCTGGCCGTTCAGTGCATCGGCGACCGCGCGCATGCCGGCAAAACCGGCGCCCTTATCGAACGTGACGAAATTGACGCCGGGGATGTCGCCGACCAGTCGGCGCTCCAGCTTGCCTACGATCCAGGTGAGTTCAACCTGGGGCCACGCTGCCTGCAGGGTTCGCACCAGTGGCACGACGTGGGTTACGTCGCCGATGGCGGACGTGCGCAGGAGGCAGATGTAGGAGGGTGTGGGCATGAAGGGTGCTGGTCGATGTGGCGGCGTGGATTCGGGACGGCCCTCGGCTAGAATCACGGCACTTGGGCCTCAGGGCGGGTGTCTGACGTACAGATGGCGATGCAGGAACGAATTCGCGAAGGCGCCACAGGGGCGATTCTGTTCGACGCCACGGTGTCGCCACAAGTCGAGGATGACTGGTTCGAGCCGGAGGCGTGGCGCGAACGGGGTGCGTTACGCCAGCAATCCGGCGGTCGTGGCGGCGTCGCCATCATCGACACGTCGGCCGGCGAATGCGTGCTGCGTCATTACCGGCGCGGCGGGATGGTGGCGAAGCTGATGGGCGATCGCTACCTCTGGAACGGCGCCGATCACACCCGCAGCTTCATGGAGTTCCGCCTGCTTGCGCGCATCGCTGCGCTCGGGTTGCCAAGCGCGCCGCCCGTCGCCTGCCGCTATCGCCGGCATGGATTGCTCTACTCGGCCGACCTCATTACCCGTCGCATCACTCATGCCCAAACGTTGGCCGAGTGCTTGGCGTCGGGACGGCTGGACGGCGAAATGGCGGAGTTGGTGGGGGCGTTGGTTGCGCGGTTCCATCGCGCAGGCATCTGGCATGCCGATCTCAACGCCCATAATGTGCTGGTGACCGACGACGAGCTTTACCTGATCGATTTCGACCGCGGTCGCCAACGCGAACCCGCCGACAGCTGGCAACAGGCCAACCTGCAGCGCTTGCGCCGTTCGCTGGTGAAGCTGGGCGCGGCCTCACAGGGTGAGGCGGTGTTCGAGGAGCTGCTGTGGAAACCCTTGGTTTATCGCTATGAGCGTACCCTGAGAGCATGAACTGGTCCCTGCATTTCCTGGGTGTCGGCGCGGCGCACGCCGTGGAACTGGGCTCCTCGGCCGTTGTACTGGAGCGGGACGGCAAGCCGCTGCTGCTGATTGATTGCGGCCCCGATACGCTGGACCGCTACATCGCCGCCTACGGTGAGCCCCCGCACGCGCTATACATCACGCACACCCACATGGACCACATCGGGGGAATGGAGCGGTTGTTCTTCCGGCTGTGGTTCGACGATGCATGGCGCGGGCGCACCAAAGTGTTCGTGCATGCGGGGTTGATGCCGTGGCTGCAGGCACGCGTGGCGGATTACCCCAATGTGCTGGCCGAGGGTGGCGTCAATTTCTGGGAAGCCTTCCGCTTGGTGCCTTGCACGCGGGGATTTTGGCTGGATGGCTTGTGGTTCGACGTGTTCGGTACGCGGCACCATATGGCCGGTACGTCCTACGGCGTCGCCTTGGCGGGCAGTTTTGCCTATACCGGCGACACACGTCCGATTCCGGAAGTGCTTGCGCGGGTGGCGGCTGGCGCCGAATTCATTGCCCATGATTGCGGGTTGGTGGGAAATCCCTCGCACACGGGCATTGACGATATCGAACGCGAGTATCCGGAGTCGTGGCGGTCCCGCTTGCGTCTGTACCACTACGGCAGCGAAGCCGACGGGCAGGCATTGGCGTCGCGCGGCTATGCCGTTGCTCGTCCGGGCGAGCGCTTGACGCTCCCGGAACCGGCGCTGCCTCGCCCCGATGCCGGTTGACGTCTTTCACCACGGATTCCGAACACCATGTCCACGCCTTATCTCCAGAAACTGTTGCGTTACCGGGACTGGGCCGACCAGCTGACCTATGCGGCGGTCGCAGCGCTGCCCGAGGGTGCATCGACTTCTCCGCGTGCCACGGTCTTCGGCAACATGCTGCGTACGCTCAGCCATAGCTGGGTCGTCGACGACATTTTCCAGGCGCACCTGCAAGGGCGAGCCCATGGTCACACCAGTCGCAACACGCCCGAGCCGCTGCCGCTCGATGAATTGTGGGCAAAGCAGCAGGCCATGAATGCGTGGTACCGGGACTATGCCTCGACGCTCACGCCAGCACAGGCGGCCGAGGTGGTCACGTTCCAATTCATCGGTGGCGGGGAGGGGCGGATGACTCGCGAGGAGATGATCCTGCACGTGGTCAACCACGCCACTTACCACCGGGGTTTCGTGGCGGATATGTTTTACCAGGTGCCGGCCAAGCCGCCGGCAACGGACCTCCCCGTGTTCCTGCGGGACGTGCCGCAGGAGTGAGCCGGGCCGCCCCGCGCTATCTTGTGTGAACGGGCCCATCCCGCTATCCTTTCGCCTCTTTGCCGGGACGTGAGTCCCTGGCGAGCGGTTTCACCATTGCGGAGAGGTGTCCGAGTGGTTGAAGGAGCACGCCTGGAAAGTGTGTATACGGCTTATCCCCGTATCGCGGGTTCGAATCCCGCCCTCTCCGCCAGTGAGTGAAACCGGGCGCCGGCCTTGAGCCGACGCAAAATGCACGTCTCTATGGTGGCCCTGTCGGTCCCCCCGCGACGATAGTTCGTAAATTCCGCCAGGCCCGGAAGGGAGCAACGGTAGCGAATGATTCGGGTGCCGGGGTGTGGCTGGCAGGGCCGCCGCCTTTTCGGGCTTCCGCCAGGCCGTGATAGTCAGTGCTGACTTATCCCCCGCCGACTTGGCACAATCGGTACTTGCCCCAAGGTATACCGGAATGTCCTATCAGGTACTCGCGCGCAAATGGCGCCCTCGCAAGTTCGCTGAACTCGTCGGGCAGGAGCACGTCGTGCGCGCGCTCACCAATGCGCTCGACACCGGCCGCATGCACCATGCCTATCTGTTTACCGGTACGCGCGGCGTAGGCAAGACCACGATTGCGCGCATCTTCGCCAAGTCGCTGAACTGCGAGCGGGGCGAATCGGCCGATCCCTGCGGTGAATGCGCCGTCTGCACCGCGGTGGACGCGGGTCGTTTCGTTGACCTGCTTGAGATCGACGCCGCCAGTAACACCGGCGTGGACGATGTGCGCGAGGTGATCGAAAACGCGCAGTACGCGCCCGCCCGGGGGCGCTTCAAGGTGTACCTGGTCGACGAGGTGCACATGCTCTCCAAGCCGGCCTTCAATGCGTTGCTGAAGACGCTGGAAGAGCCGCCGCCGCACGTGAAGTTCCTGCTCGCTACCACCGATCCGCAGAAGCTGCCGGTGACGGTGCTGTCGCGCTGCCTGAAGTTCAACCTGAAGCGCCTGCTGCCCGAGCAAATATCCGGGCAGATGCGCCACATCCTTGGTGCGGAAAATATCCCCTACGAAGACGCCGCCATCGCCGAGCTGGCGCGTGGTGCGGATGGTTCGCTGCGCGACGGCTTGTCGCTACTGGACCAGGCCATCGCTTACGGTGGTGGCTCGCTACGCGTGGATGACGTGCGCGCCATGCTGGGCAGCGTCGCTCGCGGGCAGGTGCTGGGCCTCCTGCAGGCGCTGACGGAGGGCAGCGGCGAAGCACTGATGGCTGAGTGCACGCGCATTGCATCCTTCTCGCCTGATTTCGGCGGCGTACTGGACGACCTGGGCAGCGTGCTCCATCGCATTCAGCTGACCCAGCTCGTGCCGGGCTATCGGCCGGAGCAGGACGACAGTGACGGCGAGACATTGGTAGCGCTCGCCGGGCAACTGGCGCCGGAAGACGTGCAGCTGTACTACCAGATTGCTACTACGGGCCGCCGCGATCTGGCACTCGCGCCAGATGCTCGCACCGGCTTTGAAATGGCCATGTTGCGCATGCTCGCGTTTCGCCCCGCCGAAGGCGGTGGTTCGCAGGTCGAGCGTCCGGCGGCCAGCACCGCGCCACGCGCGCCGGCGCAGGCGCCACGCGCTTCGGCACCGGTGGCCAACGAGCGCATGCATATGGCCAGCGTGGCGGAACCATCACCCGTGCGCGCGGCTCCCGCACCTGCAGCGCCGCCGGCTGCCGCGCCCGCTCCGCGTGCGCCGATTGCGACGGACGCGCGCGGTCTGCCTCATTGGGACAGCCTGATCGAGCAGGCCAACCTGAGAGGCCCGCTGGGCCAGCTCGCCCAGAATGCCGCGCTGCGCGATCGCGAAGGGCAGACGCTGGTACTGGTCCTGCAGCCCATGCACATGCATCTGGCGGTCGAGCCCATGACCAGCCAGATGGAAGAACGCATCAGTCAGGCACTGGGTGAGCGCGTGAAGCTGCGTTTTGTCGAAGAGCGCGGCGCGGTGGGTGAAACCCCGGCAGCACGCGCCGCTAATGCGCGCGAAGCTGCGCAGTCGGCGGCCGAGCAGGCCATCGAGGAAGATCCACTGGTGCAATCGCTCAAGCGCGAATTCGGGGCGCGTGTTGTGCCTCAGTCGATCAAACCGTTTGAAAACTGAGAGATAGCGGAGTTATGCCATGAGAGGACAGATTGGTCAGCTGATGCAGCAGGCCCAGCGCATGCAGGAAGAAATGAAGCGTGCGCAGGAAGAGATCGCCAAGCTGGAAGTCACCGGCAGCGCCGGTGGCGGCCTCGTCACTGTTGTCATGACGGGGGCACACGAAGTGCGCCGCGTGCAGATCGATCGCAAGCTCTTCGCCGATGACCCGGAGATGGCAGAGGATCTGGTCGCCGCCGCGGTGAACGACGCGGTCAACAAGGTGGCGGACGTCAGCAAGAACAAGCTTGGCGGCGTGACCTCCGGCCTGAATCTTCCGCCCGGCTTCAAGATGCCGTTCTGAAGCGCTTCTGCGGGAGCGCGCTTTGTGGGCGGTCTCCCATGGAGCGGAGATGCCATCGCGGTACAGCGGCGAAAGCCGCTAACGAAAGTAACGATGCATCTCCCCAGTCGCGCGCAGGGTGCGCTTCTACAGTGATATTCGATTCATGAGCAAGCTTCTTACCGATCTCATCGAAGCATTGCGCTGCCTGCCCGGCGTGGGTGGCAAGAGCGCGCAGCGCATGGCCTTCCATCTGCTCGAACGCGACCGCGAGCGCGGGCAGCGCTTGGCGCTGGTGCTGGAGCAGGCTATGCGTGAGATCGGCAATTGCTCGCGCTGCCGCAATTTCAGTGAAGCGCCGGTATGCGCGCTGTGCTCTGGCAGCAGTCGTGATCGCCACCTGTTGTGCGTGGTGGAGTCGCCGACGGATCTGGCGGCCATCGAGCAGGCCACCGGATATCGCGGCCAGTATTTCGTCTTATTGGGGCGGCTGTCGCCGCTGGATGGGTTGGGGCCCGAGGAGCTCGGTCTCGATCAGTTGGTCGAGCGGCTGGGCGAAGGCGAGATCGAGGAAATGATCATAGCCACCAATCCCACCGTAGAAGGCGAAGCGACGGCACACTATCTCGCGCAACTCGCGCGTGCGGCCAGCGTACGCCCAACGCGATTGGCGCATGGCGTGCCCCTGGGGGGCGAGCTGGAATACGTCGATCGCGGCACGTTGGCGCACGCTTTCGGTAGCCGGCAGTCCGTGGACTGACGTGATGGAACCGATTCTCACCTTCGAGATTCCCGGCAACGAGGAATACCGCAGCCTACGTGCGGCGGCGGGCCTGAGTGTGATGTCGGAGCAGGGCGCAGCGATGGGCCTTCCGGCAAGTTGGAGTGCCGTTTGCGTACGCCTTGGCGATGCGTTGATCGGCATGGGGCGCGTGGTGGGTGATGGCGGCCTGTTCCTGTTCGTGGTGGATATCGCGGTGGCACTGACGTGGCAAGGCAAGGGGCTTGGTCGGCGCATCATGCAAGCCTTGATGGACGACGTGCATGCGCGTGCGCCTGCACGAACCATGGTCGCGCTCATCGCCGATGGCACTGCTCACACGCTCTATGCAAAGTTCGGGTTCAAACTCGTGGCGCCGGGCGCACACGGTATGCTGCTGCGTCTGACATAACGGCTAAGGAATCAGTCATGGGCGACACCATCTTCGGCAAGATCATCCGACGGGAAATTCCCGCCGACATCGTTTACGAAGACGATGACGTGCTGGCTTTCCGCGACCTCAATCCGCAGGCGCCGGTGCACGTGTTGTTCGTTCCGAAGAAGCCCATCGCTACGCTCGACGGTGCGACTACCGCCGATGCGGAATTGCTCGGCAAGTTGCAGCTTGCGGCGGCTGCCTATGCGCGACGCGAGGGGCTGGCGGATCAGGGTTATCGCACGGTGATCAATTGCAACGAGCACGGCGGGCAAACGGTGTTTCACCTGCACCTGCATCTGCTGGCCGGACGTCAGATGCATTGGCCGCCCGGCTGAGCATCGAACGACACGATCGCGATAAAAAAACGCCGGCGAAAGCCGGCGTTTTCTTTATACCTAGTTAGCGGCGCGAGGGCGGCGGGCGGACGATCACTCGGGTGGGGTAATAACCACCCCAGGCGCCCCAGCCACCCCACGGGCCCCACGGTCCCCAGCCTGGACCCCAATACGGGCCCCAGTAGGGGTCGTACCAACCGGGTCCGTAATTCACGGCGACGCGCTTGGGCCACAGATACACGACGTTGGCTTCCACGCGCGGATAGGCGTAGTTGTAATCGCCGATCTTCTCCGACACGTTGCCCTGGATGACACCAACAACCGTGATGTCGCGACCACGGGTGAATACTTCCGGGTCGTAGAAGCCAGCGCGGCAGGCGACGAAGCGGCCCTGCGTTTCGCTGTCGCTGCTCCCTTCTTTCGGGCGAGCCTGGTCATCCAGCGGACGCTGGAGCACGTAGAAGCAGGTTTCCTGCGGGCCCGGCTCAGTCTTGATGATCTGGCCGCCCCAGCGGATTTGGGCACCGCTTGCTCCGTTGCTTTCTTGCTGTGCGGAAACGGACGTGACCTGGGTGTACGTGCCCTGCAGCGGTTGCGGCACCGTTGCGCAGGCCGCCAGCGTGGCCACTGCGGTCGCGAGAATCAACGGCTTGTACATGGACATGACGCTTTTCTCCATCGTTTTGGTGGATGTGATGCATCCACGGTTCACTGTCATTTGAACACGCGACGCGGCCGAAAGTCCCGCGTGGCCAGTCGAAAGTTTTTTAGCAGGTCAGCGGGCGGTTCGTCGTGTGCATAGCGCAGTTCTAGATAGGTCCTCATCAATTGCTCGAGCTCGGCGCGCTGGTTGGGGAGGGCCCGCGCGGCGCGGCTGAGGTAATGCTGCGGTCCTTCGCTGCGTCGGCGGGCTACGCCTGCCGCAGCCAGCCGCTTCTCCAGCAACTGCATCGCCGCGCGCGCTTGATCCGTGTCGGGGCGCTTCCACAGCGCCCACCACAGGCCAAGCATCGCAAGCAGCGAGCCACCGATAGCGAGCACCAATCCCAGCATGCCCACGCTGGGGTCGCGCACTCCGAACGGCGTCAACAGCCCATGTTGCCGAAGCGAGTTGAAACCGATAACGCCTTGGTTCCACCACTGGTTGACGATATCCCACCGATTGCGCCATCCCAGCCACCAATGATTGGGCGACCAGTCAGCTGTCGAGGCATTGGCTGCTGCGGAGCCGGAACCTTGACTGATGCGCGTGGGGCGCACGGCAGCGGTGGGATCCAGCCGGACCCAGCCGCGCCGGGGAAGCCAGACTTCGCTCCATGCATGGGCGTCGGCCTGGCGTACGAGTAGATAGTTGCCCATGGTGTTCCAGTACCCGCCCTGGTAGCCGGTCACCACTCGCGCTGGAATGCCTGCGGCACGCATGAGCACAGTGAAAGACGATGCATAGTGCTCGCAAAACCCTTCGTGCGTGCCGAACAGGAAGTCATCGACGGCGTTGGTGCCCAACGGGGCTGGGGCCAGCGTGTAGCTGAAGCCGCCGTCGTGGAACAGGCCCATGGCGGCCTGGATGATTGCCGTGTCGTTGCTGCCGTACTGCGCTCGCCAGCGTGCGCCGAGCGCGTGGGCGCGCGGATCGAACCCTGCCGGCAATTGCAGGGCGTTGCTTCGATCGAGATCGCTTAGCTGCGTCTGCAGGTGATAGCCGGGGGCCGAGCCGAGCCGATAGGTAATGGGGTCATTCACCGGCTGATCGGAGCGCAGTTCCCGGTCCGGTCCGAGCTGCGCGTTGGTTGTCGCCTCGACAGGGATGTCCAGCGCAGGCAATACACGCTGACCCGTCGCTTCGAGACTAATCGTGTAGTGGATGACAGGGCCGTGTTGCTCGGCGGCGGCTGTACCTCTGCGTGGCAAAGAGCGCCAGGTGCGGCCGTCGTAGTTTCCCAGCACGTAGGCGCGGAAGTAACGCTGCTCGTTGTGCGGCGGCGGGCCTTCGAAAGTCACGCGCATGGCGGGGCTGTCATCCAGCAACACCTCCCCTAAATTGCCAGGCGACATATCTGGACTCAGGCCTGGCCGCGCCTGCGCGGCATTGGGGGCGCCCCACAGCGGGGAGCTCAGGCGCGGCAAGAAGAGAAATGCGACCAGCGCTAGCGGCAAGGACGCGCCCAGAAGGCCCAGGGCAGGCAGTAAATCGCGTGGCAGCGTGGTGGATTTGAGGTGAGCAGGCTCAAGTGCACGCAGCGTAGCGATGGCAGGCAAGAGGCCGAGCGCTACCAGCAAAGTCGCCACCAGACTCTGGTCGAACAACAGAGCAGACATCAGGGCGAAGCAAGCGAATGCGGTACCGACGCGGGCGTCTCTTGCGGTTTCCGTTTCCAGCAGCTTCAACACCATGAGGCCAGCGACCAACGCGGCCCCGGGTTCACGCCCGAACAGAGTGTCGTAGTGAAACACTACGGCGCCCACCAGTAGCGCGACTAGTGGAAGCTTGAGATAGGACGGCGCGTGACCCACGCGCTGGTGACGTTGCCGCCAACGCAGCCATAGCGTGGCAGCCAGGGGCAGCGTCAGCCACCAGGGAATGTGCGGCGCATGCACGCCGAGCACCACGGCGATGGTGATGCAGAGCAGGTCGAAAGGGCGCTGCTCAAGCGACGGCTGGGGTTTGCGCCGAAACAACGGCCAGCGAATCACGGTAGGCGCGCCAGCGCATTCATGCAATGCGCATAGTGACTACGGCCGTGGCCGAGGCTGATATCTTCGCTGGGCAGCCACAGGCTGGTCGGGCGGCCAACCGCTTCGGCTTCGCCTAGCCAGCGCGCCAGCCGTTCGATGCGCATCTCGGGAACCAACTGCGAGAGTTGCCGCCAGTCGAGCAGCCATTCCTCTTGGGCTTCGGGTTGTTCGAAGTCCTTCACAAGCAGGCTCTCGTGACGTGCACTGTGTTTCCAGGCGATGTGACGCTGGGGGTCGCCTACGCGGTACGCGCGCAATGCAGCGATGTCCTCGCCATGGTGCAGCCGTTGCTGCTTGCCGCCCTGGGCGGGCATGGCAGGGGGTGGTCCGCCGGTCTCGGGGTGCGGCCACACCAGGACGGATTGGTTCGGGTGGATCCAGCTCCACGCATGGAAAAGGCCCAGCGGCCAGTTGCTCCAGAGCTTGATGCGCGGCAATGGCTGCCAGCCTCGATGTTCGGTAGGCAGGTTCATCGAGACGACAACTTCACCCTGCGCGGCCACGGCAAAGGCTTCGATTTGACCGTCCATTTCGACATGGATGGACGCGTGGGCGTGGTCTCCGCCAACGAAGACCAGTTGCAGCACCATGGGCTCGCCGGCAATCGCGTGTCCGTGCCGCACGTTGGTCAAGCGCAATCCGTTGAGACTGCGGAATGCCACCAACATGCTCGCTGATGCAGCGGCGCCGAGCATGCAGGTCAGCATCAAGGCGGCATTGTTGGAGTAATTGAGCGCCCCCGTCAGCATGACCAGCAGCAGCACGGTGAATGCGCCGCCGAAGGCCGTGGGTACGATGTAGATGCGGCGCTGGTGCAACAGGATCGGAAGACTTTCCGGGCGCCGGTAGCGTGTGAGCGCCGGCAGGCGCCGTTCCGCCCAGTGCCGGAAGCGGCGAAGCGCTTCTTGCATCAATCCACCGCGACGTCGGCGAGCAGACTGCGGGCGAGACTGTCGCCGCTCGCGCGCGCGTGGTGACCAGACGATGCGCGGCCAGGGGGACAAAGAGTGCCTGGATGTCTTCCGGCAATACGTGTTGGCGGCCGCTCAGCAGCGCCCAAGCACGCGCGGCGCTGAGCAAGGCCAGGCCTGCGCGCGGTGACAAGCCCACGCGCACGTCCGCGTGGCGACGGCTTGCCGCCAGCAGGGCCTGCAGGTAGTCGAGCAGCGCGGAACTGGCGGTGACGGACTGCGCTTTGCGCGATAGTTCCGCCAGTCCGGCTGCATCCAGTTGCGGCGTGAGTTGGGCAAGCAGGTCGCGTCGATCACTGCCCGTGAGCAGCGCACGTTCGGCGGCAGCATCGGGGTAGTCGAGCGAGACGCGCAGCATGAAACGATCGAGCTGCGAATCGGGCAGGGGGAACGTGCCAGCGAGATCCAGCGGATTCTGCGTGGCGACGACAAAGAACGGTTGCGACAGCATGTGCGTCTGGCCGTCCACCGTCACCTGACCCTCCGCCATGGACTCGAGCAGGGCGCTCTGTGTTTTGGGCGTGGCGCGGTTGATTTCGTCGGCGAGCAGCAGGCCAGTGAAGATCGGGCCGGGATGAAAGCGGAACTGCCCCGTCTCGCGCTCGTAGACGCTGACGCCGATAATGTCCGAGGGCAGCAGGTCGCTGGTGAATTGCACGCGCTGGAAATCCAGTGCGAAGCTGGCGGCCAGAGCGTGTGCCAGCGTGGTCTTGCCAACGCCTGGTACGTCCTCCAGCAGAAGGTGCCCACCTGCCAGTAGGCAGGCAAAGGCCAATTTGACCTGGCGTGGTTTGCCCAACAACACGCGATTGACCTGGGCCATGGCGGCTTCCAGGCGCGTGCGTAGCGATTCATCGTGCAGCGGAGTGATGGCGGACATGGGCATGTGGCATCGGCGAGGGGCGGGGCAAGGCGGGGCGCATGCGTGACACACGCAGTGTAGCCGCGGGTCTTTGGCGCTGGCGAGCCATCTTCGTGATCGCCTTCGCGCTACTTGGCGTCGCCAAGCTGATGCTTGCCGCCAGCCTGTCGCCATTTGGTGACGAAGCGTTCTATTGGCAGGAAAGCCGGCATCTCGCTTGGGGCTACAGCGATCTGCCACCCCTGACAGCGCTGCTGATCCGGCTGGGCGAAAGCGTGGCGGGTCACAGCGTGCTCGGTATGCGCTGGCCTTTTCTTTTGGTCGGCAGCGCTTTGCCATGGCTGGTCCGCAGTTTTGCCTGCGACGCGTTCGACGAGCGCACGGGTTGGCAGGCAGCGCTGCTTTGCCTTGCCCTGCCGCTGGGAGGCAGCTTGGGCGTGTTGGCGTTGCCCGACGTGCCACTCACCGTAGCGATCATGGGCGCGCTGGTGGCGCTGATGCGGGCGCTGGATCGCGAGCGTGTCGTCGACTGGCTGCTGCTTGGCCTGGCGTTGGCAGTGTGCTGGCTGACCCACTATCGCGCCGCGATGGTCATGCTTGCAGGGTTGTTGTTTTGCCTGTTGGCCAAGCCGGGACGCAAGCAATGGCGCCGTCCTGGTCTGTGGCTGGCCTTGGGCGTGGCGGCACTGGGCTTGATCCCGCTGGTGGTTTCCAACTGGCAGCAACATGGTGCAGGCGTCCTGTTCCAGGTAGTAGACCGCAATCCGTGGCGTTTTCACGCCGATGCGCTGGTGCAGCCGTTGGAGCAGGCCGTGGCGTGCACGCCCTTGCTGTATGCGCTGTTGCTCTGGGCAGCGTGGCGCAGTTGGTGCCGCCGCGAGCAAGGGCAGCCGTGGGATCTGATCGCCATCGTCTCCGGCAGTTTCATTGTTGGCTACTTCGTCCTTGGTTTGTTCGCGGACGATCTGCGGTTTCGCGCGCACTGGCCTTTGCCAGGATATCTACCGCTGCTGGCGGCACTTCCGGTGCTGGTGCGCGAGCGAATGCCGTGGCGCCGTGGCTGGTTGGTGGCTGCTTTCGTACTCGCCGTGGCAGGCCAAGTGCTTGGCCTCGCATATCTGGGATTGGCTGCCAGTGACGGCGGTGCACGTGTGCTCGCCGGTTTCAAAGCATTTCCCGCGCGCTTCGTCGGCTGGCGTGAGAGCGGCGACATGGCGCGGCGGTTGCTCGTCGAGCATCCCAGCGTACTCGTGGCGGATAATTTCATGCTCGCCGCCGAGATCGATTTTCAATTGGATGGCAGTGTGGCGGTCTATGCGCTGGACAGTCCGCTCAACGTCAAGCACGGCCGTGCGCCGCAACTGGCCGTCTGGCAGCGTGACGAGGCAGCGCTGCGCGAACAGCATGCCGGCGAACCGATGTTGCTCGTCGTGGACGAAAAGGCGTTGCGCGTGCATGAACGCAGGAACTGGCTTGGCTCGCTATGCAGTCGCATTGACGCCGTCACGCCATCGGCACGGCTGGACCTGTTCGACGGCGGTCGGCGCATTGCGTTCTATGCAGGGCAAGTGCCCAAGGTCGCGCCGTTTACGGACGGAAGCGATGATTGCCTGGTCTGGCGCCGCGCTGCGGAAGCGGAAGCTGCGCGTTGAGGTGGATCAGGGCAGGGCGATGCCTGCTTCGCGCAACATCCGGGTGAGTGCGATCAGCGGTAGGCCGATCAGCGCAGAAGGATCCTCGTTGTTGATCCGCTCGAACAAGGCGATGCCCAAACCCTCGCACTTGAAGCTGCCGGCGCAATCCAGTGGCTGTTCCCTTTCGATATAGCGGTCGATCTCCTCCGTGCTCAGGCTGCGGAACATGACCACGGTATGGTCGACATGCACGCGATCCTGGCCGGTGCGGGTGTCATGCAAGCACAGCGCCGTATGGAAGTGCACTTCGCGACCGGAGCTTGCAGTCAACTGCGCATGGGCACGCTCCCGCGTTCCAGGCTTGTCGAGCACTGTGCCGGCCAGTTCGGCGACTTGATCAGAGCCGATAACTAGGGCGTCATCCAGGCCCTCGGCCGCTGCGCGGGCCTTTGCAATGGCCAGACGCAGGGCGCGATCGCTTGGTGTTTCGTGGGGAAGCGGGGTTTCGTCGGTGCCCGGCGCCCGCTGTTCGAAGTCGCCATAGACACGGCGAAGCAGCTCGGCTCGGTAGCGCGAGGTAGAGCCCAGGACCAGGATAGGAAGGCTCATGCGTCGTGTTCCCGTCGCAGGTGCTCGCGCATGGCGCTGTCCAGATCGTGCTGGGCACGGTCCAGGGCTGCCAGCAACGGGCGGAGCCGGTCTCGTGTATCATTCATGGACGAGACCGCATCATCCAGTTCCTTTTGGGCTGCCCGTGGCGCCTTGTCGCGGATCCATATGCGCTGCAGCAACAGAGAGCGCAGGCCTGCATCGATCGCGTGCCGGGCCTCCTGCTCGCTGCTGGCGGGGAGGTCCGGATTGAGTGACATCACCGCATAAGCCTGCTGGAGCCCGGCTCGGCAGGTCTTGAGGTCGCCCTCCAGCTTGTCGGCCAGTTCCAGTAGTTGATGGAGGCTGATAGCCCGGCGATCGGCGCGTCGCCGATAGGCGACAGTTGCGCCGACCAGGGCCGCCGCAAGGACTGCCAAGGCGGTAAGGCCAAGGATCAGGTAGGCATTCACGGAGGGCGGGCTCGCAAAAAGAATGGCCAAAGTCTGCCGTACCGAGGTCGTTCAGGCAAAATGGCGGACCAGGGTGGTCGCAGCGTTGCTAACCCGTTGACTTCAACACGTTGTAATCCTATGATTTCATGTCTATGTCCGTGACACTGCCAGAGTCCGTGGACGCTTGGCGCATGGTCTCGGCGCGGCGTTCGTTCCAAGGGGAATTGCCCGTGGCCGCTATGAAGCGGCTGGGCGGTGCCCTGGCCGTTATGGAAGGGATGGCGCAATACGAGCTGGATTTTGGTCGGGACGAGTTTGGTACGGCGTACCTCGATGTCCGTGTCCAGGTTCCGCTCACGCTGACTTGCCAGCGCTCCTTGGAGCCGTTTGTACTGCCTGTGACGGTCAATAGCCGACTCGGGTTGATCCGCTCCGAGCGCGAAGAGGCGGCCCTGCCGCCGGATGTCGAGCCGTTGCTGGTCGCTGACGACGCCAAGCTGAGTTTGCTGGACGTCATCGAAGACGAATTGTTGTTGGCTTTGCCGCTGATCCCGATCAATCCGGACAGCACGCTGCCTGAAGAAGTAGTAGGTCCCGAGCCGGAGGAATCCTCCAGTGAGGGGCGTCCCGATAACCCGTTCGCGGTTTTGCGCGAACTCAAGAAACATTGATTTAGCTGGAGACTCGCCATGGCCGTTGCCAAGAGCCGCAAGACCCCGTCCACCCGCGGCATGCGTCGTTCGCACGATGCGCTGAAGACCGTGCAGCTGGCCACCGATCCGACCAGTGGCGAGGTGCATCTGCGCCATCACGTCACCAAGGATGGCTACTACCGCGGTAAGAAAGTCATCGACACCAATACCTCGGTGGTCGAAGAGGATTGATCGTTCCCGCAAGGGATACGGTTTCGCATGGCGGCGCGATTTCGCGCCGCTTTGCGTTTGTGCGATCACCCACGTAACGTTGGCGGTTTGGAAGCCGGTTCAGGCCTTTTATTAGGGCTGTTCCATCCCAACCCGTCGCATGGAAAGTTAATGGCCCAGATCTATGCCCGCATCACTGGCACCGGCAGCGCGCTGCCCGAGCGAGTGGTGACCAACGCCGATCTTGAGAAGATCGTCGAGACCAGTGACGAATGGATTCGCTCCCGTACCGGCATTCAGCGCCGCCACATTGCCGCTGATGGCCAGACCACCGGCGATCTCGCCACCGAAGCCGCGGAGCGCGCCCTTGAGGCCGCCGGCGTCAAGGCATCCGAGCTTGACCTGATCGTGCTGGGCACGACTACGCCGGACATCATTTTCCCGTCCACCGCTTGCCTCGTTCAGCATCGCCTGGGCGCCAATGGCTGCGCGGCATTCGACGTCAATGCAGCTTGCTCGGGCTTCGTTTATGCCTTGGGCATCGCCGATAAGTTCATCCGCAGCGGCCAGTCCAAAAAGGTGCTGGTGATCGGTGCGGAAACGCTGACCCGCATGGTCGATTGGAGCGAGCGCGAGACCTGCGTGTTGTTCGGCGACGGCGCGGGCGCTGTGGTGCTGGAGGCCTCGGAAGAGCCGGGCATCTACGCGACGCTGTTGCACGCTGATGGCGGCTTCAAGCACTTGTTGTACAACCCGGTCGGCGTGTCGGCGGGTTTCACGGACGAGCCGAATCACGGCGTGCGCATCAACATGGCCGGTCGTGAAGTGTTCAAGGTTGCGGTGAAGACGCTGGACTCGCTGGTTGACGAGACGCTGCAGGCAGCTGGTATGGAGGCCTCGCAGATCGACTGGCTGATTCCGCACCAAGCGAACCTGCGCATCATTGAGGCGACGGCGAAGCGCCTGAATATGCCGATGGAGCAGGTCATCGTGACCGTACAGGAGCATGCCAACACCTCGTCCGGTTCGGTGCCGCTGGCACTGGATTACGCCGTTCGTACGGGCAAGGTGCAGCGCGGCCAGAACCTGCTGCTGGAAGCCTTTGGTGGCGGCTTTACCTGGGCGTCGGCGCTGCTGCGTTACTGATCTCAGAGCAACGCATGTTGAGAAATGCCGCCATACAAGGCGGCATTTTTTTGCTCGTCATTCCGGCGCACCCGAGTAAGGGGGTATGGGCCGGAATTCAGTGGTCGTGCCGCTGAGTTGTCGTGATGGCCGTGCCTTACCGTGGCTGGATAGCTTTGCTGTTGTGAAGCCCCTCCGGCCCTTGGCTCCTTTTGCGGGGCTTGCCCCCTTTTGCGGGGCCTGCCCCCTGTTGTGGGGTACGCCGGAATGACGAGTGAAAACAGGGTGCTCGCAAGCCTGGCAACCCGATGCGACCCCATATTGGAGCGAATACAGCTGCGTATGGCGCGCAATGCTGGCACCATTCCGTTTTTAGTTTTCGGACATTCACTCATCCATGACCCAGATCGCCGCTAACCTCGCTTTCGTTTTCCCGGGCCAGGGGTCGCAATCCGTTGGCATGTTGGCCGAGCTGGCCGGCGTGCATCCGGAAGTGAAGGCCACGTTTGACGAAGCGTCGCAGGGCGCTGGCATTGACCTGTGGGCGCTCAGCCAGCAGGGGCCTGAAGAAGAGCTCAATCGCACGGAAAACACGCAGCCAGCGTTGCTGGCGAGTAGCGTGGCTGTGTGGCGTGTGTGGCAGAAGTTGGGTGGTTCGCAGCCGGCGCAGATGTCTGGCCATAGTCTCGGTGAATACAGCGCACTGGTGTGCGCTGGCGCCTTGTCTCTGCATGATGCGGCCGCGCTGGTGGCTGAGCGTGGTCGTCTGATGCAGGCAGCCGTGCCGCCGGGAGTGGGCGCCATGGCTGCCATCCTGGGTGGCGATGACGCACAGATCGCTGCCGTGTGCGAAGAAGTGGCGCAGGGGCAGGTGGTGTCGCCCGCCAACTTCAATTCGCCGGGTCAGCTCGTCATCGCGGGCAACGCCGAAGCGGTGGATCGCGCGCTTGCCAAGCTGGCAGAGCAAGGTGTGAAGAAGGCCATCAAGCTGGCTGTCTCCGTACCTTCGCACTGCGCGCTGATGCGCGATGCGGCAGATCGCCTGGGTGAGCGCATGGCTTCCATCCAGTGGTCGTTGCCGGCAATCCCTGTTGTGCAGAACGCCGACGCACGCAGCCACGGCACGCTGGAGGATATTCGCGGCGCACTGCAGCGCCAGCTGTATCTGCCGGTGCGTTGGACGGAGTGCGTGCAGGCATTGGTCGCAGGCGGTGCGACGCGCGTGGCCGAAGCTGGTCCGGGCAAGGTACTCGCCGGCCTCATCAAGCGCATCGATAAGAGCGTCGAGGCTCGAGCCATCGGCACGCCGGTGGAGTTGGATGCCGCCCGCGCTGAATGGGCGTAAGGCGTCAAACGAATTCAAGCGGATTGGACCGATTGACGTCCAGCCATCCAAAGGGAAATGACACATGAGCAAGACTCTGCAAGGTGAAATCGCCCTCGTCACGGGCGCCAGCCGCGGTATCGGCGCCGCCATTGCCAACGAGTTGGCCGAACTCGGCGCCACCGTTATTGGCACCGCCACCAGCGAAAGCGGTGCTGCGGCGATTGGCGAGCGTCTTGCTGCGCACGGTGGTCATGGCCGCGTGCTCAACGTGACCGAAGGCGGCGCCATCGAGACCCTGATTGACGGCATCGCCAAGGAATTCGGCCCGGTGTCGATCTTGGTCAACAACGCCGGCATCACGCGTGACCAGCTCCTGATGCGCATGCGCGATGAAGATTGGCAGGCCATTCTTGATACCAACCTCACGTCCGTGTATCGCGCCTCCAAGGCGGTCATGCGCGGCATGATGAAGGCGCGCAAGGGGCGCATCATTTCGATCGCCTCCGTCGTCGGCGTCACCGGCAACCCTGGCCAGGCCAACTACGCAGCCGCCAAGGCCGGCATCATTGCGTTCTCCAAGTCGCTGGCGCGCGAGATTGGTTCGCGAGGCATCACCGTGAATGTGGTGGCGCCGGGCTTCATCGATACCGATATGACGCGTGCACTGCCGGAAGATGCACGTCAGGCCCTGCTGGGCCAGATCGCCCTGGGTCATTTGGGTCAGGCGTCCGATATCGCGAAGGCTGTGGCCTTCCTGGCGACCCCGTCTGCCGCTTACATCACGGGCGAGACCCTGCATGTCAACGGCGGCATGTACATGCCGTAAGGCGTGAAGAAAGGGCGCCAAACCCTTCTCCCGTCCTTCATTGTTTGAAACGCCAGGCCGCTCCCAGTATCGCTGGAGGGCTGTCCGGTGCACCGGCACGGGCCGGCTTAACAAGGAGTTGTCGCAAGCTCCATCGTTTTAGGCGACAATTGCTTCTTTCGCGCCGGCCCCGTGGCCTGCGTTTAACGATAGCTGGTGGATCATGGCGGCCTTGAGGCTTAGCCACTACAATCCGCCGGCGATATGCCGGCCACTGGCCGGTATTGACAGGTAACTACTCCTTGGGAGGTATTGGCAACATGAGCACCATCGAAGAGCGCGTCAAGAAAATCGTCATCGAGCAGCTGGGCGTGAAGGAAGAGGAAGTCACGGCGAACGCTTCGTTCGTGGACGATCTGGGCGCTGATTCGCTGGACACCGTCGAACTGGTGATGGCTCTCGAGGAAGAATTCGAGACCGAAATTCCGGACGAAGAAGCCGAGAAGATCACCACGGTGCAGCAGGCTGTTGATTACATCAAGGCCCACACCAAGGAGTGATCGCTCCTGCGGCGGACACGTCCACTGATGTGTCAGTCCATAGCGATACCGGAAGCTGCGCCACATTGGCGCAGTTTTCGTTTCTGCATTTTGCAACGTCCGATCCCGTATGGTGCGCACGGCGTGCCGCGCGGTCCGGATGACGTGGCCGCGGGATACGCAGACCGCCTGTCGCCAGCGACAGTGCCACGGAAACACGAGGGAAGATCAGCATGAGCAAACGACGTGTGGTTGTAACCGGCCTCGGCATTATTTCGCCGGTCGGCAACGATATCGCGACTGCCTGGGGCAACATCCTCAAGGGCGTCAGCGGCATCGGCGAGGTTACCCATTTCGACGCCACCGCCTATGCCACGCGCATTGCCGGCCAGGTACGTGATTTCGATCCGGCGGCGTGGATTGCCCCGAAAGAGATCAAGAAGATGGACCCGTTCATCCATTACGGCATCGCCGCGGGCACGCAAGCCCTGCGTGATTCCGGCCTGGAAGTGACGGAAGCGAACGCGCCGCGCATCGGCGTGGCAGTGGCTGCCGGCATCGGCGGCTTGCATACCATCGAGCACACCTCGATCGAACTGCACGACAAGGGGCCGCGTCGCGTGTCGCCGTTCTTCGTGCCGTCGTCGATCATCAACATGGTCTCCGGCCACCTGTCGATCATGAACGGCCTGAAGGGTCCGAACATCGCCTGCGTGACCGCGTGCACCACGGGTACGCACAACATCGGCCTGGCTGCGCGCATGATTCAGTACGGCGATGCCGATGTGATGATTGCCGGTGGCGCCGAGTTCGCCACCACCGGTACGGCGATGGCGGGCTTCTGCTCGGCCAAAGCCATGTCCACCCGCAACAACGAACCGACCAAGGCCAGTCGTCCGTGGGACAAGGATCGTGATGGCTTCGTGCTGTCCGACGGTGCCGGTGTGCTGGTGCTGGAAGAGTATGAACATGCCAAGGCACGTGGCGCGAAGATCTACGCCGAACTGGTGGGCTTTGGTATGAGCGGCGACGCGTTCCACATCACCGCACCCAGCGAGGGTGGTGAGGGTGCGGCGCGCAGCATGGACACGGCACTGAAAGACGGTCACCTCAACCCGACCGACGTGCAGTACGTCAACGCGCACGGTACTTCGACGCCGCTGGGTGACCTGGGCGAAGTGCTGGCCGCCAAACGCGTTTTCGGCGACCACGCCTACAAGTTGGCGATGAGCTCGACCAAGTCGGCCACGGGTCACCTGCTGGGTGCTGCCGGTGGTGTGGAAGCCATCTTCACCATCCTCGCCTTGCGCGACCAGGTGATGCCGCCGACCATCAACCTTGACGAGCCGGGCGAAGGCTGCGACCTCGACTTCGTGCCGCACACCGCGCGTGAAGCCAAGTTCGACGTGGCCATCTCCAACTCGTTCGGCTTTGGCGGCACCAACGGTACGCTCGCATTCCGTCGGGTGTGACCTCGTTCCATCGACGTACCCTGCACGGCCGGCGCGATCTGCTCGCGCCGGCCGCTGCATTTCCGGAGCGCTATCCGGGACTGCTTCAGAGCGTGACCCATGGCACACCGCAGTCGCGTTACGACATCCTGTTTGCGTACCCTCAGGAATCGCTGACCCTGCTTGCCGATGGCCAGCTTGTGGACGGGCAGGGATTCCCACGGCAAGGCCGCTTTCTGGATGCGCTCGACGACGCTTGGCGTGCAGAGCGTCTGCCTCGCGATGCCTCAAGTGATCTTCCGTTCCACGGCGGGTGGCTGTTGCTGCTGGCTTATGAGCTGGTCGGCGAGATCGAGACGCGCCTGCGTCTTCGTCCATCTGATCCGCTGCCTATCGCGATGGCATTGCGTTGTCCGGCGGCAGTGATCGTTGACCATGCCCGCGGATGCACAGTGCTGGTCGCCGAGACAGAGCATGGTGATTTGCTCGATGCGCTGGAGGCGGACCTCGACGTACCGCTTGAGGTGCCCGCCTTACCCGCGCCGGACGGCTGCGGAGAAGACGATCCCGCGTTGTTCCTCGATGGCGTGGCTCGCATTCATGAACATCTGCATGCCGGCGATATCTTCCAGGTGAATCTCTCGCGGGCATGGCGTGCGCATTATTCGACGCCACCGGCTCCGGCGCAGCTGTACCAGTCGCTGCGGCAAGCCAATCCCGCGCCGTTCGCCGGCCTGTTCCAGCAGCCGGAATGGGCGGTGGTTAGCTCATCCCCGGAACGCTTGGTGGAAGTGCGTGGCAGCCTTGCGCAGACCCGCCCGATCGCGGGCACGCGTCCGCGTACACCGGGCGACGATGATGTCGCGCGCATCCGCGAACTCAGCACGCACCCGAAGGAACGGGCCGAGCACGTCATGCTGATTGATCTGGAGCGCAACGACCTCGGGCGTGTCTGCGTGCCAGGGACGGTCGAGGTCAACGAGCTGATGGTGGTCGAGAGCTACGCGCACGTGCATCACATCGTTTCGAACGTGCGCGGTCGCCTGCGTGATGATGTGACGCCGGGCGAGGTCATCGCCGCCACGTTCCCCGGCGGCACCATCACCGGATGTCCCAAGGTGCGCTGCATGGAGATTATCGCAGCGCTGGAGCACGCGCCGCGTGGCGCATATACAGGGGCGATGGGTTATCTGGATCGCAGTGGCGATCTTGATCTGAACATCCTCATTCGCACCTTCGCGCTGATGGGCTCGGACGTTACCTTGCGTGCAGGCGCCGGCATCGTCGCCGACTCCGTGGCGGAGAAGGAGCTGGACGAAACGCATGCCAAGGCACGTGGCTTGCTTCGCGCGCTGGGGGTGCAGGGGTGATGGCTGGCCGCGTGCTGGTCAATGGCGTGTCGGCGGCGACGGTTTCCGTGTTCGATCGTGGGTTGTCCTATGGGGATGGCCTGTTTGAAACGATTCGTTTTGTGCATGGCGTGGCACCACTGTGGACGCGGCACATGGCGCGCCTGCGCGACGGTTGCCGCCGGTTGCAGTTGCCACCGCCGGATGTCGCGACGTTGTCGAACGAGTCGGCGGTCGTTGCCTCGGGCATGGATCACGCGGTGGTGCGGATCAGTGTTACGCGTGGCATGGGCGAGCGTGGCTATGCACCGCCGCCGTCGCCCGTGGCAACCCGCATCGTGGCCGGATTCGAGGCGCCACCGATGAGCGGTGATGTTTACGCTTCCGGAGTGCGTGCGCGCTGGTGTGAAACGCGACTCGGCCTGCAGCCGTTGCTTGCGGGTTTGAAGCATCTCAATCGATTGGAGCAGGTGCTGGCACGTGCCGAATGGTTAGATCCCTCGGTGGGTGAAGGCCTGATGTGTGATATCGACGGATACGTGATTTCCGGCACCATGACCAACCTGTTCGCCGTGCTGGATGGTGAGCTCATGACGCCGATACTGGATCGCTGCGGCGTCGCCGGCGTGGCCCGGGCCGAAGTCCTGGCGGCTAGGCCGGCGGCACGTGTCATGGCCATGCGTCCTGAGGAGCTGGCGCAGGCGAGCGAAGTCTTCCTCAGTTCGAGCGTCCGGGGCATTCTGCCTGTTCAGGCCGTGGGCGATACCGTGTATGGTCCCGGCCCGGTGACCCGCGCCTTGCAGCAGCATTGGCGCGACCTGGGCTTTCCGATGGAGCAGGCATGAGTCGATACAAGATGCAGGGGCGGGCGTTCTGGCGTGTTCTGATCGTGTTGGTATTGCTGGCGGTGGCCGGCGGCCTCGTCTACGGTTGGATGGACTACCAGCGATTCGCTGGCAAACCTTTGGCGGTGTCGGCGCAAGCCCCAAGCATCGACGTAGCCAAGGGTAGTAACCTGCGTGACGTGGTCGGCCTGCTGCACCAGCAGCATGTGACAAATACTGGGCCGCTGTACTGGCGCCTGCTGGCCGAGCAACTGCGTGTCGCGGGCCGCCTGCATGCGGGCGAATATGCCTTGACCAGCGGCATGACGCCACGCGACCTGTTGCTCAACATGGCGGCGGGCAAGGTCGTGCAGCGCAACTTCACCATCGTGGACGGCTGGAATTTCCACGATGTGCGCCAGGCGCTGGCCAAGGCCGACAAGCTCCGACAGGATGGCGTGGCGCTTGACGACACGGACCTGATGGCGAAGATCGGTGCGCCGGGCGAGATGCCCGAAGGGCAATTCCTTCCCGAAACCTATGCCTACGTGAAAGGCGACAGCGATCTTGACATCCTGCGCCGCGCGCACGCCGCGATGAAGAAGATGCTCGACACGCTGTGGGTTCAGCGCGACAAGGACTTGCCGCTGGCGACGCCTTACGATGCACTGATCCTCGCGTCGATCGTGGAAAAGGAAACCGGGCGCGCGGACGAGCGACCACGCATTGCCGGCGTGTTCATTCGTCGCCTCCAAACCCACATGTTGCTGCAGACAGACCCCACGGTGATCTACGGCATGGGTGATGCGTACGCCGGCAACATCCACAAGTCCGATCTCACCACGGATACGCCGTACAACACCTATACCCGTCAGGGCCTGCCGCCCACGCCAATCGCCATGCCGGGCAAGCCTGCACTCCTGGCTGCCTTGCACCCGGCGTCGGGCACAGAGCTTTATTTCGTCGCGCGTGGCGACGGTACCCATGTGTTCTCCAGTACGCTGGACGAGCACAATCGCAATGTCGCCTGCTATCAGTTGAAGCGTTGTCAATGAAACGAGGCAAACTCATTACGCTTGAAGGCGGCGAAGGCGCCGGCAAGAGCACACTGCTCGCTGGCTTGCAGAAGCATCTGCTGGCCCAGGGCGTGGACCTCGTGCAGACGCGCGAGCCGGGCGGTACGCCGCTAGGCGAGGCGGTGCGGGCGATCGTGCTCGATCCCGCGCATCGCGACATGAGCGCGGAATCCGAATTGCTGCTGATGTTCGCCTCGCGCGCGCAACTGGTGCGTGAGTGCATCGAGCCAGCACTTGCCGCAGGGCGATGGGTGCTGTGCGATCGCTTCACCGACGCCAGCTATGCCTATCAAGGCGGTGGCCGCGGTGTGCCGACAGAGCGCATTGCGTTGCTGGAGCAATGGGCTACGCACGGATTGACACCTGACCTGACCTTGTTGCTCGATCTGCCGGTGGCAACGGGGCGCGCGCGTGCGGCCGGGCGCGGCGCGGCGGATCGCATTGAGGTGGAAGGCGACAATTTCTTCGAGCGCGTGCGTTCGGCTTATCGTGGGCGGGCCGCGGCGGAACCGGCGCGTTTTCGCATTATCGATGCCTCGCTGACGCCACCTGAAGTACTGGCGGCGGCGATCGATGCCACCCGCCATCTGTTTGGAGCCGTCGCATGAGCGCCATGCCTTGGCACGCCGAGCACTGGGCCCGATTGCAGGCTCGTCGTGCGCGCGATGCCATGCCTCACGCACTGTTGCTGTGCGGCCCGGAGGGCCTGGGTAAGCGGGATTTCATGCGCCGCTTCGCCGAAGGTCTCTTGTGCCAGCGACCGCAGGACGGCGAACCCTGCCGCCAGTGCCGCAGCTGCCTTTTGTTCGCGGCAGGGACGCATCCGGATTTCGCCGTGCTGAGTTTCGGTTTGCGCAAGGATGGCGTGCAGCGTAGCGAGATCGTGGTCGACCAGGTCCGTGAGTTGTCGGCGCGCCTGGCCATGGCGAGTCAGTTCGGCGGATGGCAGATCGTCTGCATTGATCCGGCTGACGCCATGAATGCAGCTGCCGCCAACGCCTTGCTCAAGACGCTGGAAGAGCCTTCGCAGCAGACTCTGCTGCTGCTGGTAGCCGATGCGCCATGGCGTTTGCCGCAGACCATCCGCAGCCGTTGCCAGCGCATCGAGTTCCACTTGCCTCCGCGTGAAGAAGCTTTGTCCTGGTTGCAGCAGCACGGTGTCAAGGATGGAGCTGCTGCGCTCGACGCTGCTGGCGGCAATCCGGGGCTGGCGCATGCCTGGGTAGAGCAGGGCGCGCTCGTCCGCCGACAGGAGGTGCGCAAGGATCTCGGCGCGCTGGCGGCAGGGCGGGGTGAGGCGATGGAAGTGGCCAAGCGCTGGCTCGACAACGAGCCGGAGCAGCGGCTCTGGTTTGCCGCACAGGCGGCCGCAGACGAGATGAAGGCGCGCGCCGCGGCGGGGCAGGGGCCGTTGGTCAGCCAGCTCGACGCCGAAGGGCTGGATCAGTGGTACATGGCGGCGAACCGTACACGCGATTCCTTGCGTGGTCCGTTGCGAGGCGACTTGCTGTTGCTGGAGTTGCTTGCCCGTTGGCATTAAGCGGGCTTTGACGCCCCACTGTCACATCAGCCTTCACTTCGGGAAAGCCCGCTGACAGGCCATCTACCTACGCTTCCCTGATGACGTTTTCTTCTCAACGCCACATCCCCGTCTGGCCGTGGATCTCACTCCTGTTCCTGCTGGTCCTCCGACTGGCATGGCTTAACGCGTACACGCTCAACTCCGATGAGGCGCAACACGCGCACGTGGCGTGGGCATGGACGCAAGGACTGTTGCCGTACCGCGACGTGTTCGATAACCACGGCCCGCTGTTTGGATGGCTGCATTCACCGTTGCTTCGGTGGCTCGACAATCGGCCCGACGTATTGACCTGGCTACGCCTGGCCATGCAGTTCTGGTACGTCGTTGCGCTTGGATCCGCCGGTTGGGTGGCGCGCCGTCTCTACGGCTGGCGCACCGCCGTGGTGGTCGTGTTGGTGGCAGGGTTGTTTCCGCGTTTCTTCATCGTCAGCGGCCAATTCCGCACTGACGATATGTGGATGGCGATGTGGCTGCTGGGGTTGGCTTTCATCGCCGGGACGCCGCCGCGAGCCTGGCGTTATTTCCTCGCCGGGCTCGCCTTTGGTTGCGCCTTGTCGGTGTCGCAGAAGACGCTGGTGTTGCTGGCGACCTCGCTGGTGGCTGCAGGTATTGTCCGCTTGCTGCGTCCCGCGGGCGCGCCGCGCGCTGGCGTGCGGTGTTGGCTGGCCGCGCTGCTGGGTCTGCTGCTTGTCCCCGCGATCTTCGTGGCTTGGCTGGCCTCGCATGGCGTGTTGACTGAGGCGTGGTACGGACTTGCTGGTTACAACGTAGGCGGTGCCAACAAGCGACATGCCGCGCAACAGGGTTTGTGGTTCATCCTGTTGGCAGTGGCCCTGATCGTCCTCTGCGTGCGCGTGGCGCGCCAGCGTTCCGAGCAGGGTTTCGACTGGCCTGTGTTTTTCCTGCTGCAAGGTGGCCTTTACCTGTTCCTGATCTGGTTTATCTGGCCGCTCATCACTAAGCAGGATTTCCTGCCGGTGCTGCCCACGCTGGCCATCGCGTTGACCAGTTGGGTGTCGGCCTGGGCATGGCTTGGGAGTCGTCCGCGCCTGCAGGCTGGGCTACTGGTGTTTGTGGTGGCGGCGGAATTGGCGACCCTGATCGCCTACGCGCCGCCATGGCAGGACAGCCTTGCCGAACAGCGTGCCGAGTTGTCGACCGTGCTTCGCTATACGGATGAAACGGACACGGTGATGGATGCGAAGGGCGATAGCATCTTCCGCATGCGCCCTTATTACCCTGTGCTGGAAAGCCTGGCCATGCGTCGATTGCGCCGTGGCCAGATGGTGGACACCATCGTCGATGACTTGATCAATCACAAAACCATGATGGTGATCATTCGTCGCTTGCCGCCATCGAGCGCGCGCTTCGTCATGCTCAATTACGTACAGGCGGGCGACGACCTCTGGGTGGCGGGCCATGGGTTGCCCGACCATCAGCTCAACCAGACGATCGACGTGAAGATGCCCGGAGACTATGTCGTGACCGACGGTCATCGTCGTCTGAGCGGCAGCCTTGATGGCGGTCCGGTGGCGGACCACTGGTTCCTTGATCGTGGAACCCACCATCTGGTCGTCAGCGAAGGTACGCCCGTGGCCTACGTGTGGTCGCAAGCATTTGACCGGGGTTGGCGCCCGGCACCTCCTGTCACGGGAGGCTGACGTGGCCTTGACCCTGAATGCCGGGACGCGCCTTCTGGTCGTGGCCCCGCACCCTGATGACGAATCCATTGCTACCGGCGAGTTGATCCAGCAGGTACGGCTGGCCGGCGGTGAAGTGCAGATTCTGTTGCTGACCAACGGCGACAACAATCCCTGGCCGCAGCGCTGGGTGGAGCGACGGGTTCGCATCGGTCTGGACGAGCGCCGCCGATGGGGTGAGCGCCGTCGTACCGAAGTGGGCGAAGCCCTGGTCCGGTTGGGCGTGGATGCCCAAGCCCTGCGGCCACAGGGTTGGCCCGACATGGGGATAACTACCCGTTTGCGCGAAGCGCTGGACGACAGTCTGGCCATCCTCCTGGATCGCCTGGATGATTTCAGTCCAACGGTGGTGGCGCTGCCGGCACTGGGTGATCGCCACCCCGATCACAGCGCGGCCCATGTCCTGACCCGGCTAGCCGTGGCTCGCTGGGGGCGCCAGGCGCCGGAGATGCTTTCCTACCTCGTCCATGGTCATGAGGTAGGCACGGGCGGCAAGGTAAAGCTTGATTCCTCAGTGGGGCTGCATGCCACCAAGATGGCGGCGCTCGCGTGCCACCGCAGCCAGATGGCGCTGAGCGGCAAGCGTATGCGCCGCCTGGCGGACCGGGCCGAGCGCTACCAGTGGACTCCCGGATCGTCAGCCACCTTGGACTCGGCCGTGTTGCCGTGGCAGCCATCGCCGCTGCTACAGGGCTGGCTGCATCTGAGCCTGGTTGACGGGCAGGGTATTCGCCAGTGGTCCTGGCGCGAGGCACCGTTGGCCAGGGATGGGCAGGGGCGTCATGTCCTGCACGGACTGGATCCCACCATGGAGGGGCCCCGCTTCGTGAAGCTTCATATGAATGTGCCGTCCCCCTGGATCTTTGATCGGTGGGGTTGGTGCGAGCTCCACGTCGGTTAGGTCCGCCAGGCGCTGGTCTCGTCACAATCTGTCGACATCTTGCTTGTCGCTAAGCCGTGGCGGTCGCTACGATGCGGCGAGGGGCGCCGCCGCAGCGGCGTACAGGAGTAGTCATGAATCCGGTCATCGCCGCCCGTCAGGGCATTATTTCGTTGAAGATCAAGGACGCGGCGTCGCTTTACAACGCCTACATGCCTTATCTGAAGTACGGCGGCCTGTTTGCGCCCACCGCTCAGAAGTACTCGCTGGGCGACGAAGTGGTGCTGCTGATCAACCTCACCGACGAGGGGGAACGCCTGTCGGTGGCCGGCAAGGTCGTGTGGGTCACCCCGATCGGCGCGCAGGGCAATCGCACGGCCGGCATCGGTGTGCAGTTCAACGAATCCCCCGATGGCGGGGCTGCCCGCACCCGTATCGAGAACATCCTGGCCGGGATGGCCGGCTCTGAGCGGCCCACGCACACCATGTGAACCCCTAGACCTTGGTCGTGTGTGTGTGCCAATCGCACCGCAAGGTCCTTTTTTAGTCGCCTGCAGCGTCTTTCAGATACCGGTCAAGGCTTGTTGTTGTTAAGCGCACTGATACAATGTCGCGCTTCCCGACTTTGATCGTGGAAAGTCGCACGTTCGCAGCTGCGCAAGCATCGTGATCGTGGTGCACAACCCATGGCCTTCACCGGCCGTGCCGAATCCGGTTCTGGACCGTTTCCCCGACGGTCACTGATGCGCCAAAGAAGGCGCGGAGGTACGTTTCACCGTGCTTGCCGAATACTGGCCCATTCTGCTGTTCATCGGCGTCGCCGCCGGCCTTGGCGTGGTCTTGCTGGTCATTGGCCTGCTGGCCGGCCCGCGTCGTCCCGAAGCGGACAAGCTCTCGCCCTACGAGTGCGGCTTCGAAGCCTTCGAAGACGCCCGCATGCGCTTCGACGTGCGGTACTACCTGCTGGCGATCCTGTTCATCATCTTCGACCTGGAAATCGCCTTCCTGTTCCCGTGGGCAGTGGTGTTCCAGAAGATCGGCATCATCGCGCTGATCGAAATGGCGCTATTCCTGCTGCTCCTTGTCATTGGTTTTGCTTACGTGTGGAAGAAGGGAGCACTGGAATGGGAGTGATCTCGTCCCTTGACCGGGTGATGCACAACCCGCAGCCGTTGAACCTGGTGGACGATATTCTGCGTCCGGCCGGGGACAACCCCGTCATTCAGCGCGGTTTCGCCACCACCAGCGTCGACGCCCTCATGAACTGGGCGCGCACCGGTTCGATGTGGCCGATGACCTTTGGTCTCGCCTGCTGCGCAGTGGAAATGATGCATGCCGGCGCCGCGCGTTTGGACCTGGATCGCTACGGTGTGGTGTTCCGCCCGAGCCCGCGCCAGTCCGACGTGATGATCGTGGCCGGCACCCTGGTCAACAAGATGGCCCCGGCGTTGCGCAAGGTCTACGACCAAATGCCCGATCCGAAGTGGGTCATCTCCATGGGCAGCTGCGCCAATGGCGGTGGCTACTACCACTACTCCTATTCCGTGGTGCGTGGTTGTGATCGCATCGTGCCGGTGGACATCTACGTGCCAGGTTGCCCGCCGACGGCCGAAGCGTTGATCCACGGCATCCTGCAGTTGCAGAAGAAGATCCGTCGCACCAATACCATCGCGCGTTCCTGATAAAGGCGCAGCAAAGTTATGACCGATACACCGATCAACTCGCTGGCCGAGCGCCTCTCCGCGCGATTCGGCGACACGCTGAAGATCAGCGTCGTCCGCAACGAAGTCACCGCCGAAGTGGCCGCTGCCGACTTGCTCGCGGTGACCACCGCGCTGCGTGACGAAGCCCCGTTCCGTTTCGGCGTGCCGATCGACGTCTGCGGCGTTGACTACATGAGCTACGGCCAGACCGAGTGGGACACGGAAACCGTGTCCGGTACCGGCTTCTCGCGTGGTGTGGAAGGCGAGGCCGTCGGCCGCTTCACGTGGTCCGATCGCCCGCGTGCCGATACGCTGCCGAACCGTTTCGCATCCGTCGTGCACCTGCTGTCGCTGGAGAACAATCAGCGCCTGCGTCTGCGCGTGTTCTGCGAAGACGACACGCTGCCGGTGGTGCCTTCGCTCACCGGCATCTACCCGGGCGTGAACTGGTTTGAGCGCGAGACGTTCGACCTGTACGGCATCATCTACGAAGGCCATCCGGACCTGCGCCGCATCCTCACTGACTACGGTTTCGTGGGTCATCCGTTCCGTAAGGATTTCCCGCTGATCGGCAACGTCGAAGTGCGCTACGACCCCGAGCAGAAGCGCGTGGTGTACGAACCCGTGTCGATCGAACCGCGCGTGCTCGTGCCGCGCGTCATCCGTGACGACGCCGACCTGCTGCAGGCCAAGGCCGAAGCGGCCGACAACTGGCGGAACAACTGATCATGCAAGAGATCCGCAATTACACGATGAACTTCGGCCCGCAGCATCCTGCTGCGCACGGCGTGCTGCGTCTGGTGCTGGAGATGGACGGCGAAACCGTTGTCCGTGCCGATCCGCACATCGGCCTGCTGCACCGCGGTACCGAAAAGCTGGCCGAGTCCAAGCCGTTCAATCAGTCGATCGGCTACATGGATCGCCTCGATTACGTGTCGATGATGTGCAATGAGCACGCCTACGTGCGCGCTATCGAGACCCTGATGGGTATCGAAGTGCCGGAGCGTGCGCAGTACATCCGCACCATGTTCGACGAGATCACCCGCATCCTGAACCACCTTATGTGGATCGGCTCCAACGCGCTCGACCTGGGCGCGATGGCGGTGTTCCTGTACGCGTTCCGGGAACGCGAGGAATTGATGGACGTCTACGAGGCGGTGTCGGGCGCGCGCATGCACGCCACGTACTACCGTCCGGGCGGCGTCTACCGCGACCTGCCGGGCCAGATGTCGCAGTACCGCGAGTCGCCCTGGCACAAGGGCAAGGACCTCAAGCGCCTCAACAGCTGGCGCGAAGGCTCCATGCTCGACTACCTGGAGGCGTTCACCAGCGACTTCCCGACCAAGGTGGACGAGTACGAGGAACTGCTGACCAATAACCGTATCTGGAAGCAGCGTACTGTCGGTATCGGTGTCATCCCGCCGGAAAAGGCGCAGGCCTGGGGCATGACGGGCGTAATGCTGCGCGGTTCGGGCATTGCCTGGGATCTGCGCAAGAAGCAGCCGTACGCCAAGTACGCCGAGGTGGATTTCGATATCCCGGTGGGCGTGGGCGGCGACTGCTACGACCGTTACCTGGTTCGCGTCGAAGAGATGCGCCAGTCCAATCGCATTATCCAGCAGTGCGTGAAGTGGCTGAAGGCCAACCCCGGCCCGGTCATCGTGCAGAACTACAAGGTCGCTCCGCCTCATCGTGAAAACATGAAGGAGGACATGGAAGCACTGATTCACCACTTCAAGTTGTTCACCGAAGGCTACGGCGTGCCAGCAGGCGAGACGTACGCGGCGGTGGAAGCACCGAAGGGCGAGTTTGGCTGCTACCTCGTGTCCGATGGTGCGAACAAGCCGTTCCGCGTGCACCTGCGCGCGCCGGGCTTTGCCCATCTCTCCTCGATGGACGCCATCGTGCGTGGCCACATGCTGGCTGACGTGGTGGCGATGATCGGTACCTACGACCTCGTGTTCGGCGAAGTCGATCGCTGAGCCCACGGGAGCCATTGAATGAAAGCCACCGGAAATTACGAGCAGGTCAAGAACGTTGACCCGCTCGTTGTACTCAACGAACACACTCGTCATCACATTGAAGAGTGGGTTGCCCGTTTCCCGCCTGATCGCAAGCGTTCGGCACTGATCCAGGCGCTGTTTGCCGCGCAGGAACAGAACCAGGGCTTCCTCACTGACGAGCTGATCACTGCGGTTGCCAAGTACCTCGAACTGCCTGCTGTATGGGCGTACGAGGTCGCCAGCTTCTACTCGATGCTCGAGACCAAGCCGGTAGGTCGCAACAACGTCGCCATCTGCACCAACATCTCGTGCTGGCTCAACGGCGCTGAAGAATTGGTGGCACATGCCGAGAAGAAGCTGGGCATCAAGCTCGGCGAGAGCACGGCGGATGGTCGCGTATACCTCAAGCGTGAAGAAGAATGCATCGCCGCCTGCGCCAGCGCGCCGGCGATGACCGTCAATGGTCACTACCACGAGCGTCTCTCGATCCAGAAGATCGATGAGATCCTCGACGGTCTTAAGTAAGGGCAGGGCGAAATGGCTTACGGACCCGCACCCCAAGAACATCAGGTCGTCTACACCACGCTGCATTTCGACAAGCCGTGGGCGATGGACAGCTATACCCAGGTCGGTGGCTATGAAGCGTGGAAGAAGATCCTCGCCGAAAAGCCCGACCCGAACGCTCTGATCGAAGAGATCAAGAAGAGCAACCTGCGCGGCCGTGGCGGCGCGGGTTTCCCGACCGGTCTGAAGTGGTCCTTCATGCCGAAGGGCGATATGCAGAAGTACATCCTCTGCAACTCCGACGAATCGGAGCCGGGCACCTGCAAGGACCGCGACATCCTGCGCTTCAACCCGCACGCGGTGATCGAAGGCATGGCGATCGCGTGTTATTGCACGGGCTCGACCGTTGCCTACAACTACCTGCGCGGCGAGTTCCATCACGAGCCCTTCGAGCACTTCGAAGAGGCGTTGAAGGAAGCCTATGCGGCTGGTCTGCTCGGCAAGAACATCCAGGGCACCGGCCTCAATGTGGACATCTATGGCGCACTCGGCGCCGGTGCCTACATCTGCGGCGAAGAAACCGCGCTGATGGAATCGCTGGAAGGCAAGAAGGGCCAGCCGCGCTTCAAGCCGCCGTTCCCGGCCAACTTTGGCCTGTACGGCAAGCCCAGCACGATCAACAACACCGAAACCTACGCCTCGGTGCCGGCCATCCTGCGCAAGGGTGCCGACTGGTTCCTGGCGCAGAGCAAGACCAAGAACGGCGGACCGAAGATCTTCTCGGTCTCAGGTTGCGTGCAGAAGGGCGGTAATTTCGAAGTGCCGCTGGGCACCACCTTCGACGAACTGCTGGAAATGGCCGGCGGTCTGCGTCCGGGTCGTACGCTGAAGGGTGCGGTTCCGGGTGGTGTGTCCATGCCGGTGCTGCGCGCTGAGCAGCTCAAGGGCCTGCCGTTCGACTATGACACCCTGCGTGATCTCAAGACGGGTCTGGGCTCCGGCGCCATCGTGGTGCTCGACGACACCGTCTGCACGGTCCGCTTTACCCGCCGCATCTCGCAGTTCTTCCACAAGGAAAGCTGCGGCCAGTGCACGCCGTGCCGCGAAGGCACCGGCTGGATGCACCGCGTGCTGGATCGCATCGTGGCCGGTCAGGGCACGATGGACGACCTGCACCGCCTGAAGGCCATTGCCGGCCAGATTGAAGGCCACACCATCTGCGCGTTCGGCGAAGCCGCCGCGTGGCCGGTGCAGGGCTTCCTGCGTCAGTTCTGGGATGAATTCGAGTACTACATCGTCAACGGTCGCTCGATCGTCGACGACAAGCTTGGAGCCGCCGCATGAGTGCGCAGCCCGCTACGCCCCATCTCGACCTCGTGAACATCGAGGTCGATGGCAAGCCCACGCAGATCCGCAAGGGCGCCATGATCATCGAGGCGGCTGATGCCATCGGCATCAACATTCCTCGCTTCTGCTATCACCGCAAGCTTCCCATCGCCGCCAACTGCCGTATGTGCCTGGTGGAAGTGGAGATGGGCGGCAAGCCCATGCCGAAGCCGCAGCCGGCGTGCGCCACCCCGGTGGCCGAAGGCATGAAGGTCAAGACCCGTACCGACGTCGCTCTGAAGTATCAGAAGGACGTCATGGAATTCCTGCTGATCAACCACCCGCTGGATTGCCCGATCTGCGATCAGGGTGGCGAGTGTGAACTGCAGGACGTCGCGCTGGGCTACGGCCGCAGCGTGTCGCGCTACACCGAGCGCAAGCGCACCATCGCGGACGAGAACCTCGGTCCGTTGGTCGCCACCGAGATGACGCGCTGCATCCAGTGCACGCGTTGCGTGCGCTTCACCAGCGAAATCGCCGGCACCTACGAGCTGGGCGGCATGAGCCGTGGTGACAATCTGCAGATTGGCACCTACATCGGCAAGACCATCGAGACGGAACTGTCGGGCAATATCATCGACGTCTGCCCGGTGGGGGCGCTCACCAACAAACCGTTCCAGTTCCAGGCGCGTGCCTGGGAGTTGGTCGCCAAGCCGTCCATCGCCTATCACGATGCGTTGGGTTCCAACCTGTGGCTGCATACGCGCCGCGGTGAGGTGCTGCGCACGGTGCCGCGCGACAACGAATCGGTCAACGAGTGCTGGCTCTCGGACCGCGACCGCTACAGCCATCAGGGTCTGTACGCGGCGGACCGTGTTCATGCGCCGCAGGTCAAGCGCAACGGTCAGTGGGTCGCCACCACGTGGGACGACGCGCTGGGTGTCGCCGCCGAATCGCTGAAGGCTGTGCCGGGCAGCGAGCTGGGCGTGCTGGTGCATGCGGCCGCCACCAATGAAGAAGGCGATCTGCTGGTCCGTCTTGCGCGCGGCCTCGGCAGCGCACATATCGACCACCGCCTGCGTCAGCTCGACTTCGCCGACAACGCTGTGGCCACACCGTTCGCCACGCCGGTGGCTGAGCTGGACAAGGTAAAGGCCGCGCTGCTGGTCGGCTCCGACCTGCGCCACGAGCTTCCGCTCGTCAATCACCGCATCCATCAGGCGGTGAAGAAGGGCGCCAAGGTCTTCGCCGTCAATCCGGCGAGCTTCAACTTCAATTACCACCTGGCTGGCGAAGCTATCGTGGCGCCGCAGGCGCTGGTCGATGCGCTGCTGGCACTGGCCAAGGCTGCTGTTGAGGCGGGTGCAGCCGCGCCGAGCGCGCTGGCTGATGCGATCAACGGCGCCACGTTCGATCAGGGCGACAAGGACGCGATCGCTCACCTCAAGAGCGGTAGTGCAGTTGTCATTCTGGGCGAAGCTGCCGTCACGCATCCGCAGGCCTCGTGGCTGCGTGCCGTGGCGCAGTTCATCGCGCAGGCGACGGGGGCGGGCTACAACGAACTGCCTGTCGGTGCGAATGCCGTGGGCCTGGGCCGTGTAGGCGTGCTGCCGGGCAACGGCGGCCTCGATGCGCAGGCCATGCTGGCGCAGCCGCGCAAGGGTTACGTGCTGTACGGCGTCGAGCCGCAGGACGTGGCTGAGGGCGCTGCCTTCCTGACGGCGCTGAAGGGTGCACAGAAAGTGGTCGCATTCTCCGCTTACGCCAGCGATGCGCTGCGTGACGTGGCCGACGTGATTCTGCCGATCGGCTTGCTACCGGAAATCGACGGCACGCTGGTTAACGTTGACGGCCTGTCGCAGAGTGTGGCCGCGGGCGCGAAGGCGCCTGGCGATGCACGTCCGGGCTGGAAGGTGTTGCGTGCTTTGGGTGGTGTCCTCAAGGTCGCCGGGTTCGAGTTCGACGATCTGGCTGGTCTGCGCGAGGGTATCAGCGAGCGTGCTCACCAGCCGCGCGCCGAACTGGCTTCGCGCCCGGCAGCGGGTGGCTTGTGCCGCTTGGCCACCTGGCCGATCTACCGCACCGATGCCGTGCTCCGTCGTGCCACCGCGCTCAGTAAGCACCCGCTCAATCGCGCACCGGCCGTCCGCGTCAATGCGGACGAAGCCAAGCGATTGGGGTTGGGCGAGGGCGATGCCGTGCGCGTTGCCGATGCGGTACTGCCGCTGGTGATCGATGTGACCGTGCCAGACGGCGCGGCGTGGATCGAAGCCGGGCATGAAGACACTGTCACGCTGCCGCCTTACGGCGCAGCCCTCACCCTGAGCAAGGCATAAGCACATGGGCGAACAGCTAATCAACCAGGTTCTCTGGCCCGTTCTGGGCATCCTGGCCATCGTCCTGCCGCTGGTGATCACGGTGGCGCTGTACGTGTGGTGGGAGCGCAAGGTGCTCGGCTGGATGCACGTGCGCATGGGGCCCAACAAGATCGGTCCCTTTGGCTTGCTGCAGGCCTTCGCGGACGTGACCAAGCTGCTGCTGAAAGAAGTGATCCTTCCGAGCAGTGCGAACAAGGTGCTGTACTACCTGGCACCGCTGATCGCCCTGGTCCCGGCGTTGGCGGCATGGGCGGTGATCCCGTTCAACGACAAGCTGGTGCTCGCCAACGTCAACGCGGGCCTGTTGTACCTGCTGGCGATGACCTCGCTGGGCGTGTACGGCATCATCCTCGCCGGCTGGGCCTCCAACTCGCGCTATGCGCTGTTGGGTGCCATGCGTTCGGCGGCGCAGGTGATTTCGTACGAACTGGCCATGGGCCTGTGCCTGGTGTGCGTGCTGGTGCTGGCCGGCTCGCTGAACCTTACCGACATCGTGCATGCGCAGGCCGGTAGCAAGGGCATCTTCGACTGGTTCATGTGGCCGTTGTTGCCGGTGTTCATCATCTACTTCATCTCGGGCGTCGCCGAAACCAATCGCGCGCCGTTCGACGTGGCAGAAGGCGAGTCGGAAATCGTTGCCGGTTTCCACGTGGAGTATTCGGGTTCGGCGTTCGCGCTGTTCTTCTTGGCCGAATACGCCAACATGATCCTGATCAGCTTCCTGGCCCCGATCCTGTTCATGGGTGGCTGGCTGTCGCCGTTGCCGGCATCCTGGGGCTTGGTTGGTCAGCCCAGCATCGTCTGGCTGCTGATCAAGGTTTTCGTATTCGCCTTCATGTTCCTGTGGTTCCGCGCCAGCTTCCCGCGTTACCGCTATGACCAGATCATGCGTCTGGGCTGGAAGGTATTCATTCCCATCACCATCGTCTGGGTCCTCGTCGCCGGCTGCATGAAGTTTTTCGGCTGGGTCACTGTCGGCACGGGAGGCTGAAGAAACATGTCCCGCGTAACTCACTATTTCAAAAGCCTGCTGCTCATCGAGCTGCTGAAGGGTTTGGGTCTGACCATGCGTTACATGTTCAGCCCCAAGTACACGATGCGCTACCCGATGGAGCACATCCCCAAGTCCAACCGCTTCCGCGGCCTGCATGCGCTGCGCCGCTACGCCAACGGCGAGGAGCGTTGCATTGCGTGCAAGCTGTGCGAGGCGGTGTGCCCGGCCCTGGCCATCACCATCGACTCGGCCCCGCGTGAAAGCGACGGCCAGCGTCGCACAACGCGCTACGACATCGACCTGTTCAAGTGCATCTTCTGCGGTTTCTGCGAAGAGAGCTGCCCGGTCGACTCGATCGTCGAAACCCATATCCACGAGTACCACTTCGAGCAGCGTGGCGAAAACGTGGTGACGAAGCCGCAGTTGCTTGCTATCGGCGATCGCTTCGAAGCCGAAATCGCAGCCAGCCGCGCTCAAGACGCCGCGTATCGCTGAGGACGGGACATCATGATTGATCCGAATATGTTCCAACTCGTGTGTTTCTACGCCTTCGCGGCCGTCACCGTGGTGGCGGCGTTGGGCGTGATCACGCTGCGCAACTCGGTGCACGCTGTGCTCTCGCTGGTGCTCACGTTCTTCAGCACCGCCTGCATCTGGCTACTGGCCGAAGCCGAATTCCTCGCTATCGCACTCATCGTGGTCTACGTGGGCGCGGTGATGGTGCTGTTCCTGTTCGTCGTGATGATGCTCGACATCAAGCAGGAGCAGGTGAGGGAGGGCTTCATCAAGTACCTGCCGATCGGCATCATCGTGGCCCTGGTCATGCTGGGCGAGATGCTTGGCCTGATCGGTGTGCGTGCCATGCATGAGACGGTGATGGGCGCCAATCCGGCTGTTCTGAATGGCGTGCCGGTCTCCAATACCGAATGGCTGGGTCATGCGCTTTATACCCAGTTCCTGCTGCCGTTTGAAATCGCCGCGCTGATCCTCACGGTGGGTGTGGTGGCTGCGGTCGCACTGACTCTGCGCCAGCGTACCGGCGTGCGCCATCAGCAGGCTTCGCAGCAGGTCCGCGTCAATGCGCGTGACCGCATACGTGTGGTGAAGATGGCGGCGGAAGTTCCCGTCGCGCCGCAGCCGGCACCGAGCAAGGAGACCACTCCATGATCACGCTTTCGCACTTCATCGTGCTCGGCGCGGTGCTCTTCTGCATCGCCCTGGCCAGCCTCTTCATCAACCGCAAGAACGTCATCGTGCTGTTGATGTCGATCGAGCTGATGCTGCTGGCGGTGAACATCAACTTCGTCGCGTTCTCGCGTTTTTACAACGACGTGGCGGGGCAGGTGTTCGTGTTCTTCATCCTTACCGTAGCCGCGGCGGAAACCGCCATCGGCCTGGCGATTCTGGTTCTGCTGTTCCGCAACCGCAGCACCATCAACGTCGCCGAAATCGACAGCATGAAGGGCTGACCCCGTGGAACTTTCTACCTCCATTCTGCTGACCATTGCCCTCGCACCGCTCATCGGATGCGTTCTGGCGGGTTTCTTTGGTCGCTTCATCGGCCGAGCCGGCTCGCACACCGTAACCATTCTTGGTGTGGCGGTGGCCTGCGGCCTCTCGTTCTACGTGCTGTACCAGATCACCGCGGGCGGTGCGCCGGTCTACAACCAGAACATCTACACCTGGTTCGACATCGGCAACTACAGCGCCCACGTCGGCTTCATGATCGATCGCCTTACCGCCATGATGATGGTGGTGGTGACCTTCGTGTCGCTGCTGGTGCACATCTACACCATCGGCTACATGGCCGAGGACCCGGGCTACCAGCGTTTCTTCAGCTACATCTCGCTGTTCACCTTCTCGATGTTGATGCTCGTGATGAGCAACAACTTCATGCAGCTGTTCTTCGGCTGGGAAGCGGTGGGCCTGGTGTCGTACCTGCTGATCGGCTTCTGGTATAAGCGCCCGACGGCGATCTTCGCCAACCTCAAGGCATTCTTGGTCAACCGTGTGGGTGACTTCGGCTTCCTGCTGGGCATCGCTGGCGTGCTGTACTTCCTGGGCACGCTGGATTACTCCACTGCGTTTGCCGCAGCGCCGACTCTGGTGGGCAAGACCCTGCAGATCACCCAGAACACGCATTGGGACGCTGCCACGGTTATCTGCATCCTGCTGTTTATCGGCGCGATGGGTAAGTCGGCCCAAGTGCCGCTGCACGTGTGGCTGCCGGATTCGATGGAAGGCCCGACCCCGATTTCGGCGCTGATCCACGCCGCGACGATGGTGACCGCCGGCATCTTCATGGTGGCGCGCATGTCGCCGTTCTTCGAGCTGTCGGAGACCGCGCTCAGCTTCGTGATGATCATCGGTGCCACTGGTGCGCTGTTCACCGGCCTGATCGGCATCGTGCAGAACGACATCAAGCGCGTCGTCGCGTACTCCACGCTGTCACAGCTGGGCTACATGACGGTGGCGCTGGGCGTGTCGGCGTATGCCGGCGCCGTGTTCCATCTGATGACCCATGCTTTCTTCAAGGCGCTGCTGTTCCTGGGCGCGGGCTCGGTCATCATCGCCATGCACCATGAGCAGGACATGCGCTACATGGGCGGTCTGCGCAAGTACATGCCGATCACCTGGATCACCATGTGGATCGGTTCGCTGGCGCTGTGCGGCGTGCCGTTCTTTGCGGGCTTCTACTCGAAGGACGCGATCATCGAAGCGGTGGGCGAGTCGCATCGCGCTGGTGCCAGCTACGCCTACTTCTGCGTGATGGCCGGTGCGTTCGTCACCGCGCTGTACACCTTCCGCCAGATGTACCTGACCTTCCACGGCAAAGAACGTTTCGTGGTGGTGCACGATCATGGCCACGGTCACGACGACCACGGCCATGCGCACGCCGATCACGACGAGCATCATCACGTCTCGCACAAGGATGATCACGGCCATCACGAGCAGGGCATCATGCACGAGACGCCGAAGGAGTCGCCGTGGGTGGTGACGCTGCCGCTGATCCTGCTGGCGATTCCGTCGGTCATCGTCGGCGCCCTGGCGGTCAAGCCGATGCTCTACGGCGGGTGGTTCGGCTCGGCCATCCATGTCAACGAAGCGAATAACGTGCTCGGCGAGTTGGCCAAGGATTTCGACACGTGGCTGACCGCCGGCCTACATGGCTTTGGCCAGCTGCCGTTCTGGCTTGTTGCCGCGGCCTTCGTCATCCAGACCTACATCTACCTGTTCAACCCGGCCTTGGCTGATCGCATCAAGAATGCGCTGAAGCCGATCTACAACGTGCTCAACCACAAGTACTGGTTCGACGCGGTGTACTACATCGTCTTTGCTCGCGGCGGCATGGCGCTGGGTCGTGCCCTCTGGAAGGGTGGCGATGCCACGATCATCGACGGTGTGCTGATCAATGGTTCGGCGAGTCTTGTGGACCGTATCGCGGGTGGCGTGCGTCGCCTGCAGTCCGGTTACCTCTATCACTATGCCTTCGCGATGATCCTCGGCCTTATCCTGCTGCTCGGCGGGTATTGGCTGGTCGGGCAATAAGGGAACCTGCTCCATGTTCAATCATTTGCTCAGCCTGCTGATCTGGCTTCCCATTCTGGGTGCCATCCCCGTGCTGCTTGCCGGTTCCAGTCGCCCCAACGCGGCGCGCTGGATCTCGCTGCTGGTGGCCATCGCAACCTTCGTGGCGAGCCTTTGCCTGCTGTCGCATTTCAATGCGGCCGACGGCGCGAAACAGTTGCTCGAAAATCACGTGTGGATCGCTCCGCTCGGGGTCAACTATGGCCTCGGTGTCGACGGTATCTCCGTGGCGCTGATCCTGCTGACCACCTTCGTCGGCATCCTTGTGATCGTCGGCGCCTGGGAAGTCATCCAGACCAACCCGCATCAGTACATGGCTGCCATGCTGGTGCTCGAGGGCCTGATGATCGGTGTGTTCTGCGCCACCGACGCGTTGCTGTTCTACGTGTTCTTCGAGGCCATGCTGATCCCGATGTTTATCCTCATCGGTGTCTGGGGCGGTCCGCGTCGCGTGTACGCCACGCTGAAGTTCTTCATCTACACGTTCTTCGGCTCCATCTTCATGCTGGTGGGCCTGATTTACCTGTACCTGCAGGCACACACCTTCGATCTGGCGGCACTGGCGAACCTGCCGCTGTCGATGAAGGAGCAGACTTGGCTGTTCTTCGCCTTCCTTATCGCTTTCGCGGTGAAGGTGCCGATGGTGCCGGTGCATACCTGGCTTCCGGATGCCCACGTGGAAGCGCCGACTGGCGGTTCGGTCGTGCTGGCCGCGGTGATGCTGAAGATCGGTGGCTACGGCTTCCTCCGCTTCTCGTTGCCCATCGTGCCTGACGCCGCTGACGCCTACGCCTGGGTGGTGATCGGCCTGAGCCTGGTCGCGGTGGTCTACATCGGCTACATCGCGCTGGTGCAGGAGGACATGAAGAAGCTGGTGGCGTACTCGTCCGTGGCTCACATGGGCTTCGTGACGCTGGGTATCTTCATCGCCTTCATGCTGGTGCGCGGCACCAACAACCTCGATGCCGCCAAGCTGGGCATGCAGGGTGCGATGGTGCAGATGATTTCGCACGGCTTCGTGTCCGGCGCGATGTTCTCGTGCATCGGCGTGATGTACGACCGCCTGCACACCCGCCAGATCAAGGACTACGGTGGCGTCATCAACGTGATGCCCTGGTTCGGCTTCTTCTATGTGCTGTTCGCCATGGCTAACAGCGGTCTGCCGGGTACCAGCGGTTTCGTGGGCGAGTTCCAGGTGATCCTGGCTAGCTTCCAGGCCAATCCGTGGATCGCGTTCTTCGCCGCCTTCACCTTGATCATCGGTGCGGCCTACACGCTGTACATGGTCAAGCGTGTGTTGTGGGGTGACATCACCAACCCGCACGTGGCGGAGATGAAGGACATCAACGGCCGCGAGTGGTTCGTTCTAGGTGCCTTTGCCGCGGCCGTGTTGGCTTTGGGCATCTGGCCGCAGCCGCTGATCCATCTGATGGACGCTTCGGTGTCGCAGCTGGTGACGCAGCTTGGCAATCACAAGATCTAAGCAGGACCGATCATGCCGAATCTCAATGACATTCTGATCCTGTTGCCGGAGTTCTATCTGGTAGCGGCAGCGTGCTTGCTGCTACTGCTGGATGCCTTCATGAAGCCCGAGCAGCGCCCCATGCTGCACTGGCTGTCCATCGCCGTGCTACTGGTGGCCATGTACCTGGTGGTGGCCGGCCAGCCGAGCCAGCCCGTGACCGCCTTCGGCGGTATGTTCATCCGCGACGGGGTGTCTGAGATCCTCAAGGTCTTCGCGCTGCTGAGCACGGTGCTGGTGTTCGTCTACGCCAAGCCCTACCTGCAGGATCGCAAGCTGTTCGTGGGTGAGTTCTACACGCTGACCATCTTCGCGGTGATCGGCATCATGCTGCTGGTGTCGGCCGGCAACCTGATCATGGTGTATCTGGGCCTGGAACTGCTGACGCTGTCGTCCTACGCGCTGGTCGCATTGAATCGTGATTCGCGCCTGTCCTCGGAAGCAGCCATCAAGTACTTCGTGCTGGGTGCACTGGCCTCGGGCATGCTGCTGTACGGCATGTCGATGGTGTACGGCGCCACCCAGACGCTGGATCTGGCCCATCTGCACGTGGCCGCCACGCATACCAACATGCCGCACCTGCTGGTGTTCGGCCTAATCTTCATGATCGTGGGTATCGGCTTCAAGCTGGGTGCCGCGCCGTTCCATATGTGGATTCCGGACGTGTACCAGGGCTCGCCGACGGCGGTGACCATTTTCATCGGTTCCGCACCGAAGCTGGCCGCGTTCGGTATGGCATATCGCCTATTGGCTTCGGGGCTGGGTGACCTGTCCCAGCATTGGCAGCTCATGCTGGCCTGCTTGGCCGTGCTATCGCTGGCGATCGGCAACATCGTCGCCCTGGTGCAGAGCAACCTGAAGCGACTGCTGGCCTACTCGACCATCTCCCACATGGGTTACCTGCTGGTCGGCTTGGTCAATGCCAGTCCGGAGGGCTATGCCGCCGCGCTGTTCTACGCCATCAGCTACGCGCTGACCGGTGCCGCCGCTTTCGGTGTGATCCTGGCCCTGGCCCGTGCTGGTTTCGAGTGCGAAGAAATCGACGATCTCAAGGGGCTCAACCAGCGTTCGCCGTGGGCCGCGTTCCTGATGATGCTGGTGATGTTCTCGCTGGCTGGTGTGCCGCCGCTGTTCGGCTTCTTCGGCAAGCTGCTGGTGTTCCAGGCTGCAATCCACGCCGGCTTCATGTGGCTGGCCATCGTGGGTGCCGTGTTCGCCATCATCGGCCTCTACTACTACCTGCGCGTCGTCAAGGTGATGTACTTCGACAAGCCGGTGGAGGGCACTGAAATTCACCTGCAGAAGGACGTTTCAGTTCGCCTGGTGCTGTCGTTGAACGTACTGGCGTTGCTGGTGCTCGGTATCGTCTGGGGCCCGCTGTTTGGCTGGTGCCAGAGCGTTTTTGTCGGTTGAAAACCATCGTGACGACTGCATGTCGTCACGATGTCTTGTCAGTGAATGTGAAATTATTTTTGCGAAAAGGCTTGCAAGAATTCGGCCATCTCGCTATTATTTTCGGACTCTGATGCGGGGTGGAGCAGTCTGGCAGCTCGTCGGGCTCATAACCCGAAGGTCGTAGGTTCGAATCCTACCCCCGCTACCAGATCTTTCTTAGAACAAGAAAGCCTCCTCGTGAGGCTTTTTTGTTGGGCGCAAGGAAGCGTCGCACGTGCGTCACAAGCCGCTTAGATGCTGGCTGCGCCCCAGGTGCCCCGAAAGAGTCTGGATGGGTCGGGACATCGGCGAGACGCTCTTATTTGAGAGCATGGAATGGGCCGCTTGAGCCCATTTTTTGTTTCTGGCGATCGGTAACGGTAGACGAATCATGGATACGCAGGCACTGGCTCAACGCTTCACGGAAATTCTGGTCGATCTCGGGCTGGAGTGTATTGGCGTGGAGTTCACCCCGTCGCAGGGGCAGAGTACCCTGCGTGTCTACCTCGACATCGAGGGTCGCGAAATCAACGTGGAAGACTGCGAAGCGGCAAGTCGCGAGCTGTCGGCCATGCTGGATGTGGAAGATCCGATTCCTGGCCACTATGTGCTGGAAGTTTCCTCGCCAGGCATTGATCGCCCGCTGTTTACGGCGGCTCAGTTCGCCAAGGTGGCGGGTACAGACGTAAAGATTTTGCTGAAGGCGCCCCTGGAAGGACGCCGCCGCTTGCGCGGCAAGGTCATATCGGTGGAAGGCGAGCGAATTTCGCTGGAAGCAGAAGGCAAGACCTTCGAGTTCGACCATGACGCCGTAGAAAGCGCGCGCGTGGTGCCGGATTGGATGGCGCTCGGTTATCAGCCGCAGCCCAAGCCGGGAAGCAAGCCGGGCAAGAAGGCCACGAAGTAAATCAATCGAAACCGATGGGGCGCCGATGGCGTCTACGGAGTTGCTGCAATGAGCAAAGAGCTTTTGCTGGTGGTTGACGCGGTTGCCAATGAAAAAGGCGTGCCGCGTGAAGTGATTTTCCAGGCGATGGAAGCGGCGCTCGCGTCCGCGGCCAAGAAGCGCTATCCGGACGAAGATCCGGATATCCGCGTGGTCATCGACCGCCACAGCGGCGATTACGAGACCTTCCGCCGTTGGGAAATCATCGCCGACGACGGCGAGATGGAGTCGCCGTACCATCAGGTCCGCCTGATGGATGCCGTTGACGAGCGCGAAGGCGCTGAGATCGGCGAGTACATCGAAGCACAGGTCGAAAACGCCGAGTTCGGCCGCATCGCCGCACAGGCCGCCAAGCAGGTGATCGTGCAGCGCGTTCGCGAAGCCGAGCGCATGCAGGTGGTGGACGCCTTCCGCGAACGCGTGGGCGAGCTGGTCACCGGCATCGTCAAGCGCGTCGAGCGCGGCAACGTCTACCTCGACCTGGGCAGCAACGCCGAAGCCTTCATTCCGCGCGACCGAGCCATTCCGCGCGAGTCGGCCCGTGTCGGTGATCGCGTCCGCGGTTACCTCTACGAGGTACGCTCGGAAGCCCGCGGCCCGCAGCTGTTCGTGTCCCGCGCCGCACCGGAATTCATGATTGAGCTGTTCAAGCTCGAAGTGCCGGAAGTCGGTCAGGGCCTGGTGGAGATCAAGGGTTGCGCACGTGACCCGGGTGACCGCGCCAAGATCGCCGTGGTCGCGCACGATTCGCGTACGGATCCCATCGGTGCCTGCATTGGCATGCGCGGTTCGCGCGTGCAGGCCGTGTCCAATGAGCTCAACGGCGAGCGCGTGGACATCATCCTGTGGCACGAGAACCAAGCCCAGTACGTCATCAACGCGATGGCGCCGGCCGAAGTGCAGTCCATCATCATGGACGAGGAAAAGCACTCCATGGACATCGCCGTGGCTGAGGACAAGCTGTCCCAGGCCATCGGCCGCGGTGGCCAGAACGTGCGCCTTGCCAGCAAGCTCACCGGCTGGCAACTCAACGTGATGACGCAGGACCAGGTCGCCGCCAAGAGCGAGGCCGAGCAGGAATCGGCACGCCAGTTGTTCATGGACAAGCTGGAAGTGGACCAGGAGATCGCAAGCATCCTGGTGCAGGAAGGTTTCTCCAGCGTCGAGGAAATCGCCTATGTGCCCAGCGCTGAACTGTTGGCCGTGGAAGGCTTCGACGAAGACATTGTGGAAGAGCTCCGCGCCCGCGCCCGCGACGCGCTGCTGACTGAAGCGCTGGCAGTGGAAGAGAGCATCGACGAGCACCAGCCGTCGGAAGAGCTCCTGCACTTGCCGGGTATGGACGAAGTCACGGCCTATGCGCTGGCTTCGCGTGAAGTGGTATCGGTGGACGATCTGGCCGACCTCGCGGTCGACGACCTGATCGATATCGAAGGCATGGATGAAGATCGTGCCGCAGCGCTGATCATGGCTGCACGCGCACCGATGATCGCGCGCCTGGAGAAGGGTGGCTGACCGCGGGCGGCAGCGTCCTGGATGGGCGCGCCGAGGAAGGTCTTATGGCCTTCCACCAAGGATGGTGTTGGCCGTGAAGGCGAGGCCTCACGGACTTTAAGCGCGGGAACGGCGGAGAAAGAACACGATGTCCGGTGAAACGATCAAACAACTTGCCCAGAGCATGAAGGTGCCCGTCGACAGGCTGCTTACGCAGCTTAGTCAGGCCGGCATGTCCTTTTCTGACCCTGAGCAGGTCATCAGTAGTACGGAAAAGATGAAGCTGCTTGGCTTCCTGCGGCGCAGCCATGGCAAAGATGCCCCGGCTGAGGGCGAGACTGAGTCACCGCGTCAGATCACGCTCAAGCGCAGTACTCGTGGCGAGTTGAAGCTGTCCACGCCGGGTGGCCGTGGTGCCACGGGCGGCGCTAAGACGGTCAACGTCGAAGTACGCGCCAAGCGGACCTACGTCAAGCGCAGCGTCATTGCCGAGGAAGCGGGCAGTGATGGCGTGCGCGAAGATGCCGTGCGTAAGTTGCAGGAATCCCAGACGCAGCGCGACCACGAAGAGAACGAGCGTCTCGAAGCCGATCGCCGCCACCAGGAAGAAGCCCAGCAGCGCGAGGAGGACGCCCAGCGTCAGCGCGAGGCCGAGGAAGAGCGTCGTCGCGAGCAGGCTGAGGCCGAGGCGGCCGCGCGTGCGAAGGAGCAGCAGGAGCGTCAGGCTGTCGCAGCCGATGTTGCCGAAGTGGCTGCTCCGGAGCCTACGCCTGCCGTGGCAACGCAGCCTCCTGGCGAATCGGTCGAGAAGCCCGCGCCTGTTGAGGCTGCCGCTCAGAAGATCGTCGACCACAGCTCGTTCGGCATGATCTTGCCGCGCATCCATGAGCCGCGTCGCCGTGAGAAGAAGGTGGTTGCACCTCCGGCGCCTGCACCTGCACCGGCCCCCGTTGCTGCTGCCCCCGCGGCGGCCGCTGCGCCGGCAGGAGCTGCAGCAGCTCCGGCAGCGCCTGGCGCCGCCAACAAAACTCGTTATGCCCGTGAGCGCGACGAAGGCCCTGGTGGCAAGCGTTTCGCCGCCGGCGAGATGCATCTGAGCGACGCCGATCGCGCACGCCGCTCTAACAACAAGCGCGGCAAACCGGGTCGTGGCCCGAGCCGCGATACGTCGCGTCACAGCAGCCCTGCCTCCAGTGGTCCGCATGGCTTCACCCGTCCGACCGCCGCCGTTGTGCGTGAGGTCGTGGTGGGCGATAACAACGTGGTCGCCGATCTTGCGAACAAGATGGCGGTCAAGGGTTCGGAAGTGGTCAAGGCGCTCTTCAAGATGGGCGTGATGGCCACCATCAACCAGACCATCGACCACGACACCGCCGTGCTGGTTGTGGAAGAGCTCGGCCATACGCCGGTGGCGGTGAGCGAGAACAACGCCGAAGCCGCGCTGGCTGCCCACACGCAGAACGCGGAGCTCGAAGGCGAGCGTAGGCCGCGTCCGCCGGTGGTCACCATCATGGGCCACGTCGACCACGGCAAGACCTCGACGCTCGACTACATCCGCCGCACCAAGGTTGCGTCGGGCGAAGCCGGTGGCATCACCCAGCACATCGGTGCGTATCACGTGCAGACGCCCAAGGGTGTCATCACGTTCCTCGACACCCCGGGTCACGCGGCGTTTACGTCCATGCGTGCCCGTGGCGCCCAGTCCACCGACATTGTGGTGCTGGTGGTGGCGGCCGACGACGGCGTCATGCCGCAGACGGCCGAAGCGGTGCAGCACGCACGCGCCGCCAAGGTGCCGCTGATCGTGGCACTCAACAAGATGGACAAGGCGGACGCGAATCCGGACCACGTCAAGCAAGGCCTCGGCATTCTGGAAGTGATTCCGGAAGAATGGGGTGGCGACACGCCGTTCGTGCCGATCTCGGCCAAGACCGGCATGGGCATCGACGACCTGCTCGACGCCATTTCGGTGCAGGCCGAAGTGATGGAACTGACCGCCGTGGAAGATGGCCCCGCCTCGGGCGTGGTGATCGAATCGAGCCTCGACCGCGGTCGCGGCCCGGTGGCGACGGTGCTGGTGCAGCAGGGCACGCTCAAGCGCGGCGACTTCGTCGTCTGCGGCATCGAGTACGGCCGCATGCGTGCACTGATCGACGAAGCGGGCAAGACCGTGCAGGAAGCCGGCCCGTCGATTCCCGTGCAGGTGCTCGGCCTGTCCGGCGTGCCGGAAGCTGGCGACGACTTCGTGGTGGTGGCTGACGAGCGCCTCGCCCGTGAAGTCGCCGCCGAGCGCCAGCTCAAGCGCCGCGAGACGCGCATGGTCAGCAAGGCCAACCGCCTTGAGGACATCATGGCCCAGATGGCCCAGGGCGCCGAGCAGCAGACGCTCAACATCCTGGTCAAGGCCGACGTGCAGGGTTCGGTGCAGGCGCTGCGCGAGTCGCTCAGCCAGATCGGCAACGAGAACGTGAAGGTCAACGTGATCGCGGCCGGCGTCGGCGGCATCACCGAGTCCGACGCCACGCTCGCCGCCGCCTCCAAGGCGCTGGTGATCGGCTTCAACGTCCGCGCCGATGCGTCGGCACGCAAGGTAATCGATACCTCGGGCCTCGATGTCCGTTACTTCTCGATCATCTATGACGTGATCGACCAAGTGAAGCAGGCCGCTTCGGGTCTGCTGGGCAAGGAAATTCGCGAAGAGATCATCGGCATCGCGCAGGTGCGTGAAGTGTTCCGCAGCTCCAAGTTCGGCGCGGTGGCCGGTTGTATGGTCATCGAAGGCACGGTCAAGCGCAGCAAGCCGATTCGTGTGCTGCGTGACAACACCGTGGTCTTCCAGGGCGAACTGGAATCGCTGCGTCGCTTCAAGGAGCTCGTTGACGAAGTGCGCAACGGCATGGAATGCGGTATCGCCGTGAAGCAGTACAACGACGTCAAGGCCGGTGACCAGATCGAATGCTTCGAGCGTATCGAGGTGGCCCGCACGCTGTAATGGTGGATGGCCCGGGGATCGGGCCGTCGCCCCAGCGGTGGTTTTATCGGCGGGCGATGTGGATATCCACATCGCTCGCTTCGTTTTTCGGGACTTGCCATGCCGGTGTGTCCCCGTTGAAAGGAGTGCGTTATGCCTTCTCGCGATTTCAAGCGTACCGACCGTGTCGGCGCCGAGCTGCGCCGTGAACTGAGTCAGCTGGTCCACGCCGCCGTGCGCGATCACGGCCTGCCTTCAGTCAGCGTATCGGACGTGGAAGTCACTCGTGATCTGGACTGGGCCACGGTGTGGGTTACTGCTCTGCAGCCGGAGCGCTCCGTCGAAGCCATGAAGGCGCTCAAGGAGCTGGCGGTCGAATTCCGTCGTGAGCTTTCGCGCTCTATGCGTCTGCGTCGAGTGCCGGAACTTCGTTTCAAGTACGACGACTCGGTCGACAAGGGCGAGCGTATCGAGAGCCTGCTGCGGCAAGAGGCTGCACGTACGCCAGCGTCGGACGAGGAAGGCGAAAGCTCGAAGGACTAAGGATCAGCACGTCCCCATGAAGCGTCGTATCCGTTTTCGCGACCTGCACGGCATCGTGTTGCTGGACAAGCCGTTGGGGCTGAGCTCCAACGAGGCCTTGCAGGTCGTTCGCAAAGGTATTTTCCGGGCGGAGAAGGGCGGCCACACGGGCGCACTCGACCCGCTGGCCACCGGCCTGTTGCCACTGTGCTTCGGTGAGGCCACCAAGCTTGCCGGCATGCTGCTGGGCTCGCGCAAGGCTTATCTGGCCGAGTGCAAGCTGGGTGCTACCACTAGTACGGCTGATCTCGAGGGCGAGATCGTGCTGGAACGACCCGTGCCCGTGCTCTCGGACGCGGCTATTGAGGCCGCGCTGGTCAATTTGCGTGGACGCATCACCCAGGTGCCGCCGGCTTATTCGGCCATCAAGCGGGATGGTGAGCGGCTTTACGTCAAGGCGCGACGTGGCGAGGCGGTCGAGGTGCCCGCGCGCGAAGTGGATGTGTATCGGCTGGATATGCTCTCCCGCTCGGACGATAGCCTGACCCTCTATGTCGAATGCGGTTCCGGCACCTACGTGCGTAGCCTGGCCGTGGACCTGGGCGAAAACCTGGGTTGCGGAGCTCATCTGACGGCCCTGCGCCGCCTGTGGGTGGAGCCGTTCAGGGAGCCGGCCATGGTGACGGTCGAGCAGCTTCAGGCAGCAGCAGAGCGGGGTGATGATGCCCTGCTGGCGTTGTTGTTGCCGGTGTCGGCCGGGCTGGAGGGCTTGCCAGCGTTGAGGTTGGACGCGGAACAGACCCTGGCCGTCTCACAGGGTCAGCAGATTCCGCTTGATCCTTCGATGAGCGGGCAGGTTGCAGTGTTCGCCGAGGATGGTCGCCTGCTGGTTCTGGGCGAGGCGGGGGGCGGAAAGCTGCACATCGTGCGGGGTTTCAATCTACCCTCGACCGTCCAGCTTCGCAGTTGACCATGACGGTCTTGTTGTCATAGGGCTCCGGTCGCTACAATACGGAGCTTGTTCCAAACTTTTCATTCATCTAGGCGAAGCTTGCGCAACGTCATCGCGTGACGTTGCGCAAGCTTCGCACCCGTTTTTTTAGGAAGAATCACATGTCCCTTACCGCAGAACAGACCGGCAAGATCATCGCTGACTTCGGCCGCGTGCCGAACGATACGGGTTCGCCGGAAGTGCAGGTCGCCCTGCTGTCGGCTCGCATCGACCACCTCACCGGCCACTTCAAAGAGCACAAGCAGGATCACCATTCCCGCCGTGGTCTGCTGAAGCTGGTCAACCAGCGCAAGCGTCTGCTGGCGTACCTGAAGGATCGTGACCTGGCTCGTTACCAGGGCCTCATCGAGCGCCTCGGCCTCCGTCGCTAAGGTTGATGTTTTGCGTTCATCCGTGAGCGCAAAAGTCAAAAAGCGGTCATTCATGGCCGCACTTCCCAATTCAGGAAAAGACAGTGGCGAAAGTAACCAAGTCATTCCAGTTCGGTAATCACGAAGTCACACTGGAGACGGGCGAAATCGCCCGCCAGGCTTCCGGTGCCGTCATGGTCAGCATGGGCGGCACCGTCGTGCTGGTCACCGTGGTGGCTAATGCCAAGGCGAAGGAAGGTCAGGACTTCTTCCCGCTCACGGTCGATTACGTCGAGAAGTTCTACTCCGCGGGTCGTATCCCGGGTGGCTTCTTCAAGCGTGAAGGCCGTCCGACCGAGAAGGAGACGCTCACCTCGCGTCTGATCGACCGTCCGGTGCGTCCGCTCTTCCCGGAAGAGTTCAAGAACGAAGTGCAGGTCATCGCGCAGGTCGTCTCGCTGAACCCGGAGGTCGACGGTGACATCCCGGCTATGCTGGGCGCCTCCGCTGCATTGAGCCTCGCCGGTATCCCGTTCAAGGGTCCGATCGGCGCTGCCCGCGTCGGTTACGCCAACGGCAAGTACCTGCTGAACCCGACTGCCACCGAGCTGAAGACCTCCGAGCTCGACCTGGTCGTCGCCGGCACGTCGAATGCCGTGCTGATGGTGGAATCCGAAGCCAAGCTGCTGTCCGAGGAAGTGATGCTCGGCGCCGTGGTGTTCGGTCACCAGCAGCTGCAGGTGGCCGTCCGCGCCATCGCCGAGCTGGCCACCGAGGCGGCTCGTCCGTCCATGGCATGGTCCGCTCCGGCCCGCAACGAGTCGCTGATCGCCGCTCTCACCGGTGCCGTCGGCAACCAGTTGGAAACCGCCTTCCAGGTGCGTGACAAGCTGCAGCGCCGCGACGCCATCGCCGCCATCAAGAGCGACGTGCTCGCTTCGCTGGCCGCCGATGTCGAAGCCAAGGGCTGGGACAAGGCTGAGCTGTCGAAGGAATTCGCCGAGCTCGAATACCGCACCATGCGCGATGGCGTCCTCAAGACGAAGATCCGCATCGACGGTCGCAACCTGGACGACGTTCGCCCGATCACCATCCGCGTCGGCGTGCTGCCGCGTACCCATGGCTCGGCACTGTTCACCCGTGGCGAAACCCAGGCGCTGGTCGTGACCACGCTGGGCACCACCCGCGATGCACAGATCATCGATGCGCCGGAAGGCGAGTCGAAGGATCCGTTCCTGTTCCATTACAACTTCCCGCCGTTCTCGGTGGGCGAGGCTGGTCGCTTCGGCGCGCCGAAGCGTCGCGAAATCGGCCACGGCCGTCTCGCAAAGCGCGGCGTGCAGGCTGTCAAGCCGAGCATCGAAGAATTCCCGTACGTGGTGCGCGTGGTCTCGGAAATCACCGAGTCCAACGGTTCCTCGTCGATGGCTTCGGTGTGCGGTTCGTCGCTGGCCATGATGGATGCGGGCGTTCCGCTGAAGTCGCCGGTTGCCGGTATCGCCATGGGCCTAGTCAAGGAAGGTGGCGACTTCGTGGTGCTGTCGGACATCCTGGGTGACGAAGATCACCTCGGCGACATGGACTTCAAGGTGGCCGGTAGTGCCGATGGCATTTCTGCGCTGCAGATGGACATCAAGATCGACGGCATCACCGAAGAGATCATGAAGGTGGCGCTGGAGCAGGCCAAGCGTGGTCGTCTGCACATCCTCGGCGAAATGGCCAAGGTGATCAGCACCGCCCGCACCGAGATGAGCGAGTTCGCCCCGCGCCTGCTCACCATCAAGATCCACCCGGACAAGATCCGCGAAGTGATCGGCAAGGGTGGCGCAACCATCCGTTCGATCACGGAAGAGACCGGTACCACCATCGACATCAGCGATGACGGCACCGTCATCATCGCCTCGGTCAACCGCGAAGCGGCCAACGCTGCCAAGGCGCGTATCGAGCAGATCGTCTCCGACGTCGAGCCGGGTCGCATCTACGAAGGCAAGGTTGCCAAGCTGATGGACTTCGGCGCGTTCGTGACCATCATGCCGGGCAAGGATGGCTTGGTGCACGTCTCGCAGATCTCCAGCGAGCGCGTGGAGAAGGTCTCCGACAAGCTGAAGGAAGGCGATATCGTCAAGGTCAAGGTGCTCGAAGTGGACAAGCAGGGCCGTATCCGCCTGTCCATGAAGGCCGTGACCGAGGACGAGGGCGCTGGCGCCTAAGTCGTCGCTTCAACGCTTTGACAAAGGCCCGGCGAAAGCCGGGCTTTTGTTTTTGAGGCCCGCATAACTGGCAGCTGATGCTGCGTCGCAATATCGCCGATTATTCGCTGAGGACTAATACGCTTTTTGCGTCTCCTGCAACAGGCTTTTGCTAGGATGGCTGGAGCATCATGAGGAAGCGGGCATGGCTGAGCAGGCGAATGATTTTCTGAAGGATTACCAGACGATGGCGCAGCAATCGTGGGATGCCTGGACTCGTTACCTGCAGCAACATAGCGCCCCATCAAATCCCTTCGGGGGTGGCGCGTCACCCTTCGGTTCCTCTGGTGCTGGCGACGACTTCATGGCGCGTAGCATGGCCGCCCTCAAGGGTTACGGCGATTGGCTCCAGGGCGCAGCGAGCAGCGGCTTGGGGCAAGGTCCGGCGGCCGATTGGCAGCAATCGCTGCAGAATCTGTTTTCCAACTTGGGCGGGCAACCGTTCGCGAACGCTTTCGCTAACATCGATAGCGAGGCCGCAAAAAGTTTCGGGCAGCTGTGGCAGTCGTGGTTCCAGGCCAATCCTTCGGGCGTGCCCGGCATGAAGTTCGATGTCGAACACTTCGCTGCGTTCGGTTACACGCGTGAACGCCAGCGCCTGCAGCAGGCACTGACGACCGCCATGCAGAACTACACGGAATGGGCTGGCAAGTACCAGACCCTCATTCAGCGCGCCAATACCGAAGGCTTCGAGCGGCTGCAGGGCAAGCTCGCCGATTTGACCGATTCGTCCAAACAGATCGAATCACTCAAGGCGCTTTACGATTTGTGGGTGGACGCGGCGGAAGAGGCTTACGGGCAAATTGCCTTGTCCGAAGAATTCCGCCATGCCTATGGCGAAATGGTGAACGCACAGGGCCGCGTGCGTCAGTTGCAACAGTCGCAGCTTGATGCGTGGTGTCGTGATCTAGGGTTGCCTACGCGCAGCGAGGTCACCGCCCTGGGCAAGCGCGTGCACGAACTGCGTCGCGAGGTGCGCGAGCAGCGTGGCACGCAGGGCAACGAAGAAATCGCCATTCTTCGTGCCGAAGTGGCGGCGCTGAAGCGGCAGCTCGCTGACAAACCGCAGCCGGCGAAGCCAGTCGAGAAGAAGATACCGTCGCGTAGCGGCAAGCGCGCAACGGATGAAGTAGTCGCCGTGCGCCGCCCCAAGGCAGCCCCGGCCGTCGCCGCCCGCAAATCCGTCGCTCGCGGCGTCAAGCGCAAGTAAGGAGTTCTCATGTATCCACCGCTTCGCCTCGACCCGGCTGCGTTGATGGGCGAGATTTCCGCTTTCCAGCGCAAGCTGACGGCGGGCATGGACAACCTCAAGCATCAGCGCGAGCCCGAGTATGCGAATACGCCGCGCGAGCTGGTGTATCGCGAGGACAAGCTGTCAGTCTGGCGCATGAAGGGGCAGGGCAGGCCGACGGCGAAAACGCCGACGCTGATCGTCTACGCGCTGGTCAATACAGTGTGGATGACGGATCTGCAGGAGGACCGCTCCATGGTCCGCAACCTGCTCGAACAGGGCGAAGACATCTACCTGCTCGACTGGGGCTATCCCGACGCAGTCGATCGCTGGCTGACCCTGGACGATTACATCAACGGTTATCTCGACCGTTGCGTGGATGCGGTGCGCAAAGCTGCGAGCGTTGACGCGATCAACCTGCTTGGCATCTGCCAGGGCGGCACGTTCTCGCTCTGCTATACCGCGACGCATGGCGAGAAGGTCAGAAACCTTATCACCATGGTGACGCCGGTGGATTTTCAGACGCCGGACAACATGCTGTCGAGCTGGTCGCGGCAAATGAACGTCGACCTGTTCGTCGACACCATGGGCAATATCCCTGCCGAATTGCTCAATTGGGTTTATCTCACCTTGAAGCCGGTTCGTTTGAACCAACAGAAATACGTGGGCCTGGTCGACATCCTCGACAATCCGAAGGAGCTGCAGAACTTCCTGCGCATGGAGCGCTGGATCTTCGATTCGCCGGATCAGGCGGGCGAAGCTTTCCGCGAGTTCATCAAGGAGTTCTACCAGCAGAACAAGCTGATCAAGGGCGAGTTGATCATCGGCGGTAAGCCGGTGGATCTAGGCATGATCACGCAGCCGGTGCTGAATATCTTCGCCGAGCAGGATCACCTGGTTCCGCCCGATGCCTCGCGCGCGCTGGGTCGTCATGTCGGCACCACCGACTACACGCAGCTGGCCTTCAAGGGCGGGCACATCGGCATCTACGTATCGAGCCGCGCCCAGCGCGAGGTGCCGCCGGCTATCCACCAATGGCTTAGTACGCGAAACTGAGCCCTCTACGCGACCATCAGGGCAGGGGCATGGAAAAACGTCTGCATCGATCGCTCACGGACAGGAAGATCGCCGGTGTCTGCGGCGGTGTCGCCGAGTACCTTGGCTGGGACTCAACGCTGGTTCGGCTGCTGTGGGTTGTCCTTACCCTGCTGGGTGGCTCTGGCGTACTGATCTACATCGTGTTGTGGATCGTGATGCCCGAAGGCGCCTGATCATACGGCTGGCGCATCGTTGCGCCGCCGCCTTTTCTTTCATCGCATCAACCAAAGTTGTTCTATGGACTACGACCGTTACGACCGCATCCGTGCCGTGCAATGGCAGGGTGATCATCTCCGCTTGCTAGATCAGCGCCTGCTCCCGCAGGAGGAACGCTGGATCGACTGCACCAATGCTGCCCAGGTCACGCAGGCCATCAAGGATCTCGCCGTGCGCGGCGCGCCGGCCATCGGCATTGCCGCTGCCTGGGGCGTGGCATTGGCCGCAAAGCAGGGTGAGGCGCTGGAATCGGCGCTCGCCATGCTTCGGGCGGCGCGACCCACCGCGGTCAACTTGATGTGGGCATTGGATCGCATGAAGGCGCGCATCGCCGCAGGCGCCGATGCCGTCGCGCTAGAGCGCGAAGCTCAGGCGATCCAGGACGAAGACCTTGCCGCTAACCGCCATATGGGTGAGCTCGGCGCGGGACTTATCGCTCCACAATCGGGCGTGCTGACCCACTGCAACACGGGCTCGCTCGCCACCGCTGGTTTTGGCACGGCGCTTGGCGTGATCCGCGCAGGCGTGGCCAGCGGCCGCATCGAGCAGGTGTATGCCGGTGAGACGCGTCCTTGGCAGCAGGGTGCACGCCTCACCATGTGGGAGCTGGTGCGCGATGGCATTCCTGCCAAGCTCATCGCCGACTCCGCAGCCTCGCACCTGATGCGTTCTGGCGAGGTGCAATGGGTGATCGTGGGGGCGGATCGCATTGCCGCGAACGGTGACACCGCCAACAAGATTGGCACCTACCAGCTCGCCATCGCGGCACGCCACCACGGCGTGAAGTTTATGGTCGTAGCGCCATCGTCCACAGTCGATATGGCAACGGCGTCGGGGGCAGACATCGAGATTGAGCTGCGTGACCCGGCGGAACTGCTGGCGGTGGCGGGTCGCCGAGTCGTGGTGGAGGGCGCAGAAGCCTGGAATCCTGTGTTTGATGTGACACCTGCTGAGCTGATCGATGCGATCGTCACCGAGCGCGGCGTCATCGAGCGCCCGACCGCACAGGCCATGCAAGCCCTGTTTGGTTCATGAAGCTCTCGCGACAGTTCTTTCTCTTCATGATCGGCGGCGTGATCGGCTTCGTGGTCGACGCCGGCATCGCGCAGGCATTGGTCACGTGGGGCGACTGGAGTGCGTACTACTCGCGTCTGGTCTCCATTCCGTTGGCTGCCACGGTCACGTGGTGGTGGAACCGCCGGCAGACGTTTGCCAGCCATGAAAGCGGGCGGGGATTGTTCTCCGAGTGGCTGCACTGGATGGCGCTGATGGGCGTGGGAGCGGTGGTGAATTACGGCACCTACGTCGTTCTGTTGATCGTGTTTCCGGCGCTGCACCGGTGGCCCGCCATCGCCACGGCCGGGGGCTCTGTCGTCGCCGCAGTGTTCAATTTTTCGACAGCCCGCCTGATGCTTTTCAAGGACGCCAAAACGTCCGCGTAAACCATTGATTGATATGGTGAAAATTCTGTGAATCCCACGCCAGACGTGGTACACTTCACAGGTTGTTTCCAGGCTGCCCGCGCCTACGTTTCAGGGGAGCGCGCAGGGGCCGTTTTTCTTAGATCAGGGAAGCCGATTGATGGCAGAACTCGCCAAAGAAGTCATTCGCGTCAACATCGAAGACGAGATGCGTCAGAGCTACCTCGATTACGCCATGAGCGTGATCGTGGGACGCGCCCTTCCAGATGTTCGCGATGGCTTGAAGCCAGTGCATCGCCGCGTTCTGTTCGCCATGAACGAACTCGGCAATGCATGGAACAAGCCCTATAAGAAATCGGCCCGCGTGGTCGGTGACGTCATCGGTAAATACCACCCGCACGGCGATTCGTCCGTTTACGACGCCATCGTGCGCATGGCGCAGCCGTTCTCGCTGCGCTACATGCTGGTCGATGGTCAGGGTAACTTCGGTTCGGTTGACGGCGATAACGCCGCCGCCATGCGATACACCGAAGTGCGCATGTCGCGCCTCACGCAGGAACTGCTCGCCGACATCGACAAAGACACCGTCGACTTCGGCCCCAACTACGACGAAAGCGAACACGAGCCGCTGGTGCTGCCCACCCGCGTGCCGAACCTGTTGATCAACGGTTCGGCAGGTATTGCGGTGGGCATGGCCACCAACGTGCCGCCGCACAACCTCACTGAAGTTGTGTCAGCCGTTATTGCCCTGATCGACGAACCGTCGCTGTCGATCGAAGACTTGATGCACTACATCCCTGGTCCGGATTTCCCGACCGCGGGCATCATCAACGGCTCGTCGGGCATCATCGAGGCGTATCGCACCGGTCGTGGTCGCATCTTGGTGCGTGCGCGCACCGAGATCGAAACCGAATCCAACGGTCGCGAGACGATCCTCGTCCACGAGCTGCCATATCAGGTGAACAAGGCTCGCCTGATCGAAAAGATCGCCGAGCTGGTCAAGGAAAAGAAGCTCGAAGGCATCAGCGAACTGCGCGATGAGTCCGACAAGGATGGCATGCGCGTGGTCATCGAAATCCGTCGCGATTCGATGGCCGATGTGGTGTTGAACAACCTGTTCCAGCAGACGCAGTTGCAGGTGACGTTCGGCATCAACATGGTCGCCCTGTTGGACGGCCAGCCGCGTCTGTTGAACCTCAAGGACATCCTCGAGGCATTCATCCGTCATCGCCGCGAAGTGGTGACGCGCCGTACCATCTTCGATCTGCGCAAGGCTCGTGCTCGCGCGCACATCCTGGAAGGCCTTACGGTCGCGCTCGCCAACATCGACGAGATGATCGAGCTGATCCGCACTTCGCCGTCGCCGCAGGAAGCACGTGAGCGCATGCTCGCCCGCAAGTGGGCACCGGGCATGGTGTCCGCGCTGCTTGCTGCATCCGGTGCCGAAGCGTCGCGTCCGGAAGACATGGATCCGCGTGATGGCCTGAAGGCCGACGGTTACCAGCTGTCCGAAGTGCAGGCTCAGGAAATCCTGCAGATGCGCTTGCATCGCCTTACTGGCCTCGAACAGGACAAGCTGTCGGACGAATATCGCCAGGTGCTCGAGACCATTCGTGGCCTCATCGAGATCCTGGAAGATCCAGCACGTCTGCTCTCTGTGATCCGCGATGAGTTGATTGCGGTGAAGGACGAGTTTGGCGATGAGCGTCGCACCGAGATCCAGCACTCGCAGGAAGATCTCAACGTTCTCGACCTGATCGCACCGGAAGACGTCGTGGTCACGCTGTCGCACACCGGTTACGTGAAGCGCCAGCCGGCCAGCACGTATCGTGCGCAGCGTCGTGGCGGTAAGGGCCGTTCGGCGTCCGCGCTGAAGGACGAGGATTTCGTCGAACAGCTGTGGGTGGTCAACACCCATGACACGCTGCTCACTTTCACCAGCACCGGTCGCGTCTACTGGCTCAACGTGTACCAGATGCCGGAATCGGGCCCCAACGCACGTGGCAAGCCGATGGTGAACCTGCTGCCGCTGGGCCAGGGCGAGAAGGTGCAGGCTGTGCTGCCGGTGCGCGAATACACCGAAGACCAGTTTGTGTTTTTCGCCACCAAGCAGGGCACGGTGAAGAAGACGCCGCTGACCGAATTCGCCTTCCAGTTGCAGAAGGGCAAGATCGCCATCAACCTCGACGAGGGCGATGCGCTGGTCAACGTCGCGCTAACCGACGGCAACAGTGATGTGCTGTTGTTCGCATCGAATGGCAAGACGGTGCGCTTCGATGAGTCGGAAGTGCGTTCGATGGGCCGTACGGCCACCGGCGTGCGCGGCATGAAGCTGGCTGAAGGAGCCGAAGTGGTTTCGCTGATCGTGGCGGCCGAGGGCGACATCCTCACCGCGACTCAGCGTGGCTACGGCAAGCGCACCATGCTCGACGAGTTCCCGAAGAAGGGGCGTGGCACGCAAGGCGTCATCGGCATTCAGTGCTCTGAGCGCAATGGCACGCTGGTCGCTGCGATTCAAGCCAACGAAGTCCACGAGCTGATGCTGATCTCCGACCAGGGCACGCTGGTGCGTACCCGCGTGGCCGAAGTCTCGCAGCTCAGCCGCAACACGCAGGGTGTGACGCTGATTCGCCTGCCGTCTGACGAGAAGCTAGTGAGCGTGGTCCGTCTCGATGCGGAGGTGGAGAACGGTGAAGGCGAGGGCGAAGAAGGCCCGGTCGACACTGCTCCGGAGACGCCCGCCAGCGGCGATTGATCGCCCGTCATCAGTACTGAAAGAAACCCGGCACAGGCCGGGTTTCTTTTTGCCCCAAGTCAGCCGGGCGTGACCTCGATGGCGTCGACGCGGGAGCCGTAGAACGCCAGATGGTCCTTGATGGCAACAACCGCATCGTAGGGATGTTCATACGTCCATACGGCATTTGTGCCGCGCTCGCCGGCCGACGGAATGCTGTAGTACGAGCAATCGCCCTTGTAGGGGCAGTAGGTATGGTGGTCCGTACGTTCCAGCAGGGTCATGTCCACATCCTTGCGCGGTATGTAGTGCACCACGGGATAGGACGCTTCCTTCAGGCTCAGCGAGGCGCGGGTGTCGGCCACCACGCTCCCGTCGACACGCACGACGATGTGGTCGGTACTCGGCGTTACCGTGATCGGATGGTCGGGTCCAGGAATACGCTGCTCTTTTGTACTCATGTCGATGACTCCCGTTGGCGTATGCCGAGAGCGCGAACCTTACGCGCTATCGTGGCAAGGAACGGTGGAGAACACTCTTTCACGGTATGAAGCCGACGGTTTGCCATAGCGGTGCGGGCTCGTATACGGCACCACCTGCGATGGTCTTGTCCACTTTTCGGGTGTTGTGGATGTCAGCGAGCGGATCGCCGTCGAGCAACACCATGTCGGCGCGCTTGCCGACGGTGATCGTGCCAAGCTCTTTGTCCAGCCCCATGAAGCGTGCGGGCACACTCGTCGCGGCCTGTAGTGCCTCCATCGGAGTGAAGCCCGCCTGCACATAGATCTCCAGCTCTCGGTGGAGCGAGTACCCGGGAATGGCCTGGTCCGTGCCCGCCACGATTTGCAGGCCTTGCCGATGCAGTTCACGCAGCACGGTGAACATGTCCTTGTAGTACTCGCTTGCCCGGGCCGCGCGCTCTGGGGGAACCCCGGGGGCGTCTAGCGCCGTCGCAAGCGACGGCGGCAAATGCGTCACGCCGGGCTCAAGGCTGGACAACGGCGTGGTGCCGGGGTGCATCCAGATTTCGTACAGCGCGATCGTGTCGTCGAACACGGTGTGGTGCTGCTTATAGAGGGCCAACTCATCGGTTGCCTTGGCGTTGCTCAGATCCAGTGGCGGCAGCGGTTTGTCTGGTGCCACGTCGATGAAGCCACGCGTGACGAAATCGATGTGATTGATGCTGTCGTAGCCCGCCTTGACCACTTCCGGCGCTGTCATGCCAAAGGGCACATGGCCGGTGACCGTCATGCCGAGTCGATGCGCTTCTGCCGCAATGACTGGCACCAGTTCGGGCTTCATGCTGCTGTAGATCTTGATCTGGCGGGCGCCCACCTGTTTGTAGCGCTGCACAACGGCGATAGCCTCGGCGGGCGTATCTGCCGTGACGGCACCCAGCGTCTTGGGGCCCGTGCTGTCCACCAGGCCGGCGATGAGAATCCGCGGGCCGATGCCGTGCCCCAGGTCCAGCGCGTCACGCACGGACGTGATGAAGTCGAACTCGTTGCCGCAGTCGCGCACCGTGGTGACGCCTGACGCGAGATATACCGGGCCCCATTCCACCTGCTCGTAGTGAGCATGCATATCCCACAGGCCAGGGATGAGGAATTTGCCCGACCCGTCGAGCACGCTGTACCCCGTGAGGGACGCGGGTGTCTGCTTCTGGTCAGGCAAGATGCGTGCGATGACGCCATCATCCACGAGCACCGTGGCATCTCGGCGTGGCGGGGCGCCCGTGCCGTCGATCAAGGTGACATGGGTAATCGCCAATCGTTTTGCGGGAGGTCTGCGCGCGTTGGCGCCCAAGCGCGCGAGCGATGCCAGACTGTCGTTGGCGGCGCGCTGGATGAAGGCGCCTAGGGCTGGCTCGTACGATTGGCGCACGGCCTCGAAGTGGTCTTCTTCCGCATCGCGGGTGACCAGCGCGATGAGCTTGCCGTCGTCGTCCATCCACAGCGTTTCCGAGCCCCATGCCAGGCCAGTCACTTCATAGCCGTGCAAGGTCGTGGAACGCCCCGCCACGTTGACTTGCAGGTCCGTCGTGGGCGTCACATGGATGGGCTCGCCGGGCGGCGCGTCGATGCGTGCCGGCTTGCCTTTGGCCAGCCAGAACCGCATCAGCATCTGCTGCATGGCCACCGGCGAATAGCCGTCCATCAGAAAGGTGTGCTCGTTCGCGGCGAACGTCTTGTGTTCATCGCCGCGTTTAAGCCCGATCTGTTGCTGCGTGGCGTTGAGCGTGAACTCGTCGTGCAATTCCGAGAAGCGCGAGGATTTCCCCTCGGTCTTCAGCGACAGAGGATGGGCATCGTCCTTCGCCTGATAGACGGTCTTCAGCGGCACGGCGGTGCCACGATCGGTGAACTTGAAATCGGAAGTGAGTGTTTGTTGTCCGGCATCGCGATGGATCGCGTAGCGCTCCTCGCCAATGGCTCGGGCGAACTTGTGCAGGACGAAAGTACCCTGTTCATCGGGTACCGCAACTTGTGCGTGGGAGGCCTGCACAAGAAACAGTGGGGCGAGAAGACCAAGGGAGCGGAGGAACGCTTGCTGCATAGGAACTCCACGGCATGAAAGGCGGTTGGAGCACGACAACGTGAAGCGAACGAACGGTGACTGGCAGGAAAGGCGGTGCGTGACGTCGGATGATGCGCGGTGGCGCATCATCCCGTCAGGCCCATTAGTTGGGGATCTGTTCCAGCATGGCTTCAGCCATCGAGACGCGGAACTCGCCCGGTGCTTCGACCTGCAATTGCTTCACCACGCCGTTTTCGGCGTACAGCGCAAAGCGCCTGGCGCGTAGGCCCATGCCGTAGTTGCTGCCATCCAGGTCCAGTCCCAGGGCCTTGGTGAAGTTGCCGTTGCCGTCCGCGAGCATCAGCAGTTCCGGCGGAACGTTCTGGGAAGCCGCCCAAGCCTGCATGACGTAGGCATCGTTCACTGCCAGGCACATCACGTCGACGCCGCGCTCCTTGAACTGGACAAACTGCTGCACGTAGCCGGGCAGGTGTCGGTTGGAGCAGGTGGGGGTGAAGGCACCGGGCACCGCGAACAGCACCACCTTCCGGTTTGCGAAAAGGGCGCCGGTCTGGGCCTGTTCGATGCCGTTGCCAACAACGCGGATTTCGACGTCGGGCAGGGTGTCGCCGACCTGGATGCTCATGAAAGTCGTGCCTGTGAGGTAGGAGAGCAGCGATCCTAGCGCCAGTGGTGGTCATTGTCGCCTTGAATCACGCGGTTTTCGCACCCATTTGGCTGACCATAGAGAGGGTGGCAACGCGTTGCCACGCATCACCCATACAAGTCGGGCGACCTTAACGACAGGCAGGTGGGGCACCATGATTCCCGCCTCGCCAGTACGGGCGGGGAGATTGCCGGGGAGTGGCTGTGGAATTCAAAGACTATTACGACATTCTTGGCGTCAAGCCGGAGGCCAGCGAGACCGAAATTAAGTCCGCTTACCGCAAGCTGGCCAAGAAATACCATCCTGACCGCAACAAAGAGGCGGGTGCGGAGGAGAAATTCAAGGCAATCAACGAAGCCAACGAAGTGCTTCGCGATACCGAAAAGCGGCGCTCGTACGACGAACTACGCGCCGGCGGTTACCGCGGCGGCGAACAGTTCCGGCCGCCACCGGGCTGGGGACAGGGTCACGGTCACGATTTCGGCGGCGATGGCGGCGGTGACTTCAGCGATTTCTTCGAGAGTCTGTTTGGGCGTGGCGCGGCCCCCGGTCATCGTGGGCCGCCGCGTGCGCGCCGTGGCGGCGACGTGCACGCACACGTACAGATCGACCTGCAGACAGCTTTCGACGGTGGTAAGACCCGCCTGGCTCTGCAGGACGGTAGTGGCGGCGAGCGCGTGCTGGAGGTAAAGATTCCGGCGGGCATCCAGCCGGGCCAGGTCATCCGCCTGGCAGGGCAGGGCCATAGCGGCTCAGGCGGTGCACCCAACGGTGATCTACTGCTGGAAGTGGGCATCCGTGACGATGCGCGTTTCCGCCTGGACGGTCGCAACGTGTTGCACGTGCTGCCCATCGCGCCGTGGGAAGCCGCCCTGGGCGCGACGCTGCCGGTGCCGACGCTTGCTGGCGCAGTGGATCTGCGCATTCCAGCGGGCTCGCAATCGGGCCGCAAGCTTCGCCTGAAGGGGCGCGGGCTGCCGGGGGCGCATCCGGGCGATCAGCTGGTAGAGCTGTCCATCCGTGCACCACTAGCGGATACCGACGGCCAGAAGAAAGCCTACGAGGCCTTGCGCGAGCAGTTCGGCGACTACGATCCTCGCCGCTGAGCGAACGCATGCAACGAAAAACGGCGCCAAACGGCGCCGTTTTTCGTTGCAATGAAACTGCGCCTCAAACGGGCAGCAATTCCTTCAGCGTGGTGACCAGCTCGTCTTCCCGGATCGGCTTGGTGACGTAGGCCTTCGCGCCCTGGCGCAGGCCCCACACTTTGTCGGTTTCCTGGTCTTTCGTTGTCACCAGCACGACCGGAATGTGCTGCGTGTCCGGGTCTTTGCTGATGGTGCGGGTCGCCTGGAAACCGTTGAGGTTCGGCATAACCACGTCCATCAGGATCAGGTCGGGGCGTTCGCGCCTCGCCGCTTCGACACCGGCAGCGCCATCCTCGGCGGTCAGCGCTTCATGCCCGAGCTTTTCGACGATGCGCTTGATGCCCAACAGCTGAGACGGCGAATCGTCGACGATCAGGATGCGTGCCATAAGGTGGAGTTCCCCTTGTTGTTTCGTTGGATTCTATGACGTGGCCGCGATGCTTCCAAGTTGAGCGAACGCTCAGCTTGCGCCACCTATACGTACCACGGTACGACCAAACGATTCACCGGCCAACATGCGCGAAAACACGTCAGGCAATTGCTCCATGGTGACTTCGCGGGTGGCGATGCGCTCAAGATGTTGCGGCTTCCAGTCCCCGGAGAGGCGCTCCCACACCCGGTCGCGGATGTCGCGGGCGGTGCCTGAGGACGCGATGCCGAGCAGGCTGGCGCCACGGATGATGAAAGGCATGACCGTGGTTTCCAGGCCGATGCCACCTGCATTGCCGCAGATAGCGACATTGCCGTAGGGCGCAACGAGTGGCAGCAGCCCGGCCAGCATGGCGCCGCCAACGTTATCCAGCGCGCCGCCAAAGCGCGCTGAATCCATCGGTTTGCCGCTGAAGGAGAGCTGGTGGCGGTCGATGCATTCGGCCGCGCCCAGGTCGCGCAGGAAGTCGAAGTGCGAGGCCTTGCCGCTGATGGCGTGCACGGCATAGCCGGCGCGCGTGAAGATGTCGATAGCCAGCATGCCCACGCCGCCGGTAGCGCCCGTCACCGCAATGGGGCCATGGGCAGGCGTTTGACGATTGTCTTCCATGCGCAGCAGCGCGAGCGCGGCCGTAAAGCCGGCCGTACCGATGACCATGCCGTCGCGCAGGCTCAGCCCCTTGGGCAGGCGGATGGTCCAGGCCGAGGGCAGTCGCACGTACTCGCCGTAGCCGCCGTCGCGCGTTTCGGACAAGCCGCTGCCAGTGCACAGCACCGCATCGCCTTCCTTGTAGGCCGGATCGGTGGAGGCCACGACGGTGCCAGCGACGTCGATGCCGCCGTTGAGCGGGTACTGGCGGAGGATCTTGCCTTTACCGGTTCCGGCGAGCGCGTCTTTGTAGTTAACGGAGGAATAGGCGACCTGGACTAGTACTTCGCCGGGGCTCAGTGCATCCGCGTCGATGGTTTCCAGCGCGCCGCGATAGCCGGCGTCGTCGTTATGGATGCGGAAAGCGCGAAAGGCGCTCGGTGTACTCATGGCCAATCTCTTTATCGTTGCGCGTGAAACCGGAGGATCAGGCTTCGACGCTGCTGCGGTCGATCCATTTGGGCATGTAGGAGCCCTGGTAGTGCTCCATCCAGTCGAACAGCTGCTGCATGTCCTGACCAAACCATACACTCTCACGCTGCTCGGGGCGCACGAAACGTTCCGCCACCATGTGATCCATCATGGCGCTCAGCTGCGCGTAGTAGCCGCGCACGTCCAGGAAGGCGCAGGGGTAGCGGTGCAACCCGAGTTGCGCCCAGGTAAGCATCTCGAACATCTCGTCCATGGTGCCAAAGCCGCCGGGGAGGGCGACGAAAGCATCTGACAATTCGAACATGCGGGTCTTGCGCTGGTGCATGGTTTCCACGACTACCAGCTCGGTCAGGCCGGCGTGTGCCACTTCCAGATCCACTAGTTGGCGCGGGATGACGCCGATCACCTTGCCGCCGCCAGCAACGACCGCATCGGCCACCGTACCCATCAGGCCGACCTTGCCGCCGCCATAGACCAGGGCGATGCCGCGCCGCGCCATTTCGGCGCCAAAGGCACGCGCCTGCTCGACGTATTCGGGATGGCCGCCGCTGCTGGAGCCGCAATAGACGCAAAGGGAAGTGGGTTGGGGCATGGGACCGACTTGAGCAGGAAGAAAATGTTCGCCATCCGGTTTTGGCTGGACGAGTCCAGTCGGGTGACGTGATAGGGGATGCCGAAAAACGAACGGCCCGCTCATGTTGCCACGAGCGGGCCGGGATTCCGTGTCGCCGACCATGCAAGGCCGGCGCGGCGTCCTTAGTTGCCCTTGTGGATGGCGCGCTTGTCCACCGACAGAGCGGCTTCGTGCACGGCTTCCGACAGCGTCGGGTGCGCGTGGACGATGCGGGCCAGGTCTTCGGAGGAGCCCTTGAACTCCATCGCGACCACGCACTCGGCGATCAGCTCGGATACGCCCGGGCCAACCATGTGCACACCCAGGATACGGTCGGTTTCCGCATGGGCAATCATCTTCACCTGACCGATGGCTTCGTTCATGGCCACGGCGCGGCCGATGGCGGCGAACGGGAAGGTGCCGACCTTGTAGGGGACGCCTTCTTCCTTCAGCTGCTTCTCGGTCTTGCCTGCCCACGCGATTTCCGGCTCGGTGTAAATCACCCACGGCACGGTATCGAGGTTGATGTGGCCCGCCTTGCCGGCGATCCACTCGGCCACGGCCACGCCTTCCTCTGAACCCTTGTGCGCCAGCATCGGGCCGCGCACAGCGTCGCCGATGGCCCACACGCCGTTCACGCCGGTGTGGTTGTGTTCGTCGACCACGATGCGACCGCGCTCGTCCAGCTTCACGCCGGTATCGTTGGCCAGCAGACCGTCGGTGTAGGCGCGGCGACCCACGGCGACCAGCAGCTTGTCGACCACCAGGTCATGCGGGCCGTCCTTGTCCTCATAGGTCAGGGCGACTTCGTTGCCCTTCACTTCGGCCTTGGTCAGCTTGGCGCTGAGCTTGATGTTCAAGCCCATCTTGGCGAATTCCTTCGCGGCGATCTTGGCGATGTCGGCATCGGCCACGCTGAGGAAATCCGGCAGCGCTTCCAGCACGGTCACGTCCGAGCCCAGGCGCTTCCACACGCTGCCAAGTTCCAGACCGATCACGCCAGCGCCGATCACGCCCAGGCGCTTCGGCACATCGGTGAAGTCCAGCGCGCCGGCGTTGTCGACGATGAACTTGTTGTCGAACTTCGCGAACGGCAGTTCGATCGGCACTGAGCCGGAAGCGAGGATCACATTGGTAGCGCTGATGGTCTGCTTGGAACCATCGTTGCCGGTGATCTCGACCTCATTGTCCTTGAGCAGCTTGCCGGTACCGAAGAACGCGGTGACCTTGTTGGCCTTGAACAGCTGGCCGATGCCGCCGGTGAACTGCTTGACGATCTTGTCCTTGCGGCCAATGAACGTATTCAGGTCCACCTTGGCGCCGTCCACCGTAATGCCGTGCACCGGCAGATTGTGAGCGATGTTGTAGAACTGCTTGGACGAATCCAACAGCGCCTTGGACGGGATGCAACCCACGTTGAGGCAGGTGCCGCCAAGCGCCTGCTTGCCGTCCTTGCCTACAAAGGCGTCGATGCAGGCGGTCTTCAGGCCCAGCTGCGCGGCGCGGATCGCGGCCACATAGCCGGCGGGGCCGGCGCCGATGACGATGACGTCGAATTTTTCGCTCATGGTTTTTCCTTAGCTGTGGCGCGCTGGGGAAGCACGTCACTTATGAAGCGGGATATGTGTGCGGCGAGCGCGGATTCAACATCAACGCTCGCCGCCAGAGCTCCGTGCCTGATTTTGCTTCTTGGTCAGAGACCAAGAAGCATGCGCTGCGGGTTCTCGAGCTGGTTCTTGATATCGACCAGGAACAGCACCGCGTCCTTGCCATCGATGATGCGATGGTCATAGGACAGCGCCAGATACATCATCGGGGCGGCGATCACCTGACCGTTCTCGACGATGGCGCGCTCCTTGATGGCGTGCATGCCCAGGATGGCGCTCTGCGGCGGGTTCACGATCGGGGTCGACAGCAGCGAACCGAAGGTGCCGCCGTTGGTGATGGTGAACGTGCCGCCCTGCAGATCGTCCAGGCCCAGCTTGCCGTCGCGCGCCTTCTTGGCGTAATCGACGATGCCGCGCTCGACGTCGGCGAAGCTCATGTCCTGCACGTCACGCAGCACCGGCGTCACGAGGCCCTTGTCGGTGGACACGGCGATCGAGATGTCCTGGTAGCCGTGATAAACGATGTCGTTACCATCGACCGAGGCATTGACCAGCGGGTGACGCTTCAGCGCTTCGGCGGCGGCCTTCACGAAGAAGCTCATGAAGCCGAGCTTCACGCCGTTGGCCTTCTCGAACGACTCACCCAGCGCTTTGCGCATCTTCACCACTTCGGCCAAGTTCACTTCATTGAACGAGGTGAGCATGGCGATGGAGTTCTTCGACTGCATCAGGCGCTCGGCGATGCGGGCGCGCATGCGGGTCATCGGCACGCGCTCTTCCGGACGCGAACCCGGGGTCGGCTTGGCGGCCGGCGCAGCGGCTGCCGGAGCGGCGCCACCCTTGCCAACGTTGAGCAGGTCTTCCTTGGTCACGCGGCCATCGCGGCCGGTACCGGCAACCTTGGATGCGTCGATGTTCTGCTCGGTGGCCACACGCAGGCCGGCCGGGGACAGGTCGGCGTTGCCAGCCTTGGTGGCAGCCGGAGCAGCAGCGGCCGGAGCCGGCGCAGCTGCAGC
>NZ_NRDP01000026.1:0-105460 GCF_002878475.1 Dyella sp. AD56 | reverse complement strand
CTCGCGCAGCGTCAAGGTCAGGTCGAACTGCGTCGCTCCGTGCGCCACGACGTAGCTCTCTACGTCCAGATCCGGCAAGACCAACGGCCGCTCCGGCGTGTTGTCCAAGCTCAGCAGACTCTGGAACACCGGGCTATGACTCAGGCTCCGGGCCGGATGCAGGGCCTCCACCACACGCTCGAACGGCACTTCCTGCCGCTCGTAGTTTTCCAGCACCACCGCTTTCGCTTGGGCAAGCAGCGACGACACCGTCATCTCGTCGGGCGTGCGCATCCGCAACGCCAGCGTGTTGACGAAAAACCCGATCAGCCCTTCCAGCTCCACACGCGGCCGATTGGCCACGGGCGTACCGATGACCACGTCGCCCTGCCCGCTCAAGCGCGACAACAATGCACTCCAGCCAGCCAGCAGCGTCATGTACAGCGTGACACCGTGCGTTTGCGCCAATGCCCGCAGCCGTGCCACCAGCTCCCCATCCCACTGCACCGGAAACCGGCCACCGCGATAGCTTTGTATCGCGTGCCGCGGCCGATCGGTCGGTAGATCCAGCAGTGCGGGAGCATCACGCAGGTGGCTGCACCACGCCGCTATCTGAGCGTCGGCGGTCTCCTCGGACAGACGACTGCGCTGCCAGGCGGCATAGTCGGCGTACTGCACCGGCAGTGTCGGCAACGGGTCCGGCTGACCTTGGACATAGGCCGCGTACAGGGCACCCAGCTCACGCACCAGCACGCCCAGTGACCAGCCATCGGACACGATGTGGTGCTGCACCAGCACCAGCACGTGTTCATCCGCGACCAGACGCACCAGCAAGGCTCGCACGGGCGGCTGCGCCGCCAGATCGAACGCCGATGACGCGAACTGCGCACACGTTGCCTCCAGTGCTGCATCGCGCTCGCTGGCTGCTACACCGGACAGATCCTGCCGCATCAGCGCAATGGGTGACGGTTCCAGCACGACTTGCACCGGACCGGCCGAGGTCTCTTCAAATCGCGTGCGCAGCGCTTCGTGCCGCTCCACGATGCGATCAAGCGTCCGCTGTAGCACTGCCTCTTCTAACTGACCCCGCAACCGTACGCCGGCTGCGATGTGGTAGGCCGCACTCGCTGACGCGTCCAGCCGATCCAGGAACCATAGCCGTTGCTGTGACCACGACAAGGGCAAGGGCTGCGTACGATCCTCGCTGTACAGACAGTCGGCTTCTCGTCGATTTGCAGACAGCACGATACGAGCCAACCCGGCAACAGTCGCAGAGGCGAACAACTCCGCCGAAGCGCATTCCACACCATACGCGCTCTCCAGTCTGGCCTTTAACATCGCCAAACGAACTGAATCGCAGCCCAGCCGAAACAGATCTTGATCGTGATCTGGCGGATCTATTCCCAACACCTCCGACACGAGCACGGCTATTTCCAGCCGCACCGCGTTATCGTCATCCTCAGCATCACTTCCTACTAGCGCAACGCTGTCCGCCTCGTCCGACCGCCATTGCCATAACGCGGCGAACGCCCCTGAACTGAGCAACTCCCGACAACGTCGCCGCTGGATCTTGCCGCTGGATGTGCGCGGAAGATGACCGGAACGTATCAGCGTAATGCTCGCCAGATCATAGATGTCGTGCGCATCAGCCACCGCCACGCGAATTCGCGCAACCAGCGTATCCACATCCGCCAGGGCTGCCCCGGGTATCTCCAGCACTATGGCGAGAGCGCTGGAGTCAGCTTCGTCACAAGAAAAAACTGCACAGCCATCCTGACTAAATGCCCTATCCACTGATACAACCGTCTGTTCGACGTCTTGTGGATACAGGTTGCGTCCACCCAGGACTATCAACTCCTTCAGGCGCCCCGTAACGTACAGTTCGCCGCCGTATAGGAATCCGAGGTCACCGGTGCGAAGCCACCGGCGCCCATCGAGCATGATGTAGCTTTCGCGAGTAAGTGAATCGTGTGCCCAATAGCCTAGCGTCACCGAAGGACCCGAGACGAGAATTTCCCCGATCTGCCCCGGCCCCACTTGCCCACTCTCGTTTGCCGCCACGATGCAGATATCGGCGGCGACCGGCGACCCCACGCTCGCGATCTCGATGGGATTGTCACCCCCTTCAAGAACTCGTCCCTCGGCAATGGCAACGCGATCCAACGCTAAAGTCTGCAGTCCATCGCCAGGCTTGGATACGCGTGCGGCAACCAGCAGTGTGGCTTCCGCCAAACCGTACGCGGGAGTCAACGCTTCAGCTTTAAAGCCTTGATCGGCGTACGCTGCCGCAAAGCGCCGCAACGTTTCAGGTCGTATCCGTTCTGCACCGTTCACCGCTATTCGTACGCTATCAAGCCGTACGCTATCCGGAACTGATTCACGCGCACGTTCCGCCATGAGTTGATAAGCGAAATTTGGCGCAACCGTCAGCGTGCCACGATACTCTGAGAGCGCCTCCAGCCACCTATCCGGACGCTGCATGAAGGACGATGGAGAAAACTGTACGCAGCTGGCGCCAGCGTAAATGGGATAGGCAATCGCCCCAACTAGACCCATGTCGTGAAAGGGTGGCAACCACGAAACGACGACATCGCTTTCAGACATCGAATAACGGTCGATCGCCGCAGCGCAGTTGGCCATCAGGTTGCCATGAGAAACAATCACGCCTTTAGGCGTAGATGTAGAGCCTGATGTGTACTGAAGAACCGCGGGCGAGTCAGCGGGTGGCGAGAAAGGTTCATCGATGGCGACGTCATCGCTGCCGCCGACCACATCGATATCAATCCAGGCGATTTCTTCGGCAATCGACCCGAGCGCACTCGCGTAGCGACCTCGCATATCAGCTTGTGCCACGCATGCTGCTGGTCTGCAATCTTCAAGAATAGCCTGAAGACGCGGCCTGGTTCGGCGGTTGACGGGAGGGTATGCCGGTACAGCAATCACTCCCGCTCGCATGCATGCCAAGAACGAGACGATGTAGTCCATTGAAGGAGGCAACATCAACAATACGCGATCACCCGCGACCGTCGATTGTCTCAGTACCGCGGCCATGCGCGCCGCCGCCAGATTCAGGCTTTTATAATCCAGACTGACGTCGGCATTTTTGCCTTCATCGAGAAATCTAAAAGCGATCCGGTCGCGCTGCTGCAAGTCCATTGCCCGAGCGTGAAGCACTTGCGCCAACGAGAAACTCCGACAGCCCTGATCTCCAATCCGGATCACCGCCCTCTCCCTTTGGCCGCCGCTGCTTCGTGAGTATAACTAAGGCCCATCGACCCGCAATACAAATCCAAGCCACTTTTTCTTTCGACTTAGCGCAACTGAACTAAGCGACACAGAAGAATCAAACCATAGCGATTACTCGGCTCGATTTCTTGTCCTGCGGCACATTCCGACATCTATCGCAGAACGAATTTCCACCAGGCTGGCACGCCAGGAAAGCAGTCACCGGGGCGGGCCATCGGTTTATCGAGCGAGATCACCAAACAATCACAGCCAAGGATCATTGGATGAATTAACGGCGAACACATCTAACGAATCATTTGGCCAAGGCGTGCCTCTCCCTGGAACGAATAGGACGCCCCAATATATTCACAACGGCACATCAAATCGCTGGTGCCATGGGTTCAAAGCAAGCAACTTCCCGTCACGCTTTCAGCACCGTATCCGTCTGCGCGTTTTTTTGCGGCGGGTAACACATTAACCTGCGGATAACTCTAGATCACGACAACTGATCTTCAACTATTCCCAGCTCGGCAAGCGACGACACCCGCTGACGGCACGCACCAGCGTGGAATTTCGCCCAATCCGGATCGGAGCCCGCCACCCAAAGTCGCGCCAATACCAGCATCAGCACGAGCCGATCATCTTCGCAATCGTATAGTGACCGCATGGTCGGCACGACAAGTTGGCCGCGATCACCAGGCAAGAGCGCCGCGCGCTGCCGCACCAGGGCCGCCAGACTTTGACCAGGCCCGACTTCAGCCATTGCCCAGTCTTCCTCAGAATCCAGCAGTGTATCCAGGCATTCTGCAAATTTTGCTGTCTGACAAAGATGCCGTAACCAATATTCCGGATCGGTCGCTTCGGCGTCAGTCAGCCAGGTTCCAGTTACATTGGATAGGCAACGCAAGTTTGGCTGCCTCAATTCGATCGTTTTCAACAACGATCGCAGCCCGTCGGCCGCCGGTTTCATGAAGGGCGAGTGAAATGCGTGCGTTGTCGACAATTGCCGGGTTGCCACTCCGATCGCCGCAAATGCTGCCGCTAGTTCCGCTATCGCCGCATTCGCACCTGATACCACGCAAAGCTTTGGCCCGTTGCTGATTCCTATTGACAGCTCATCGGCCAGCAGTGGCGCGACTTCACTGGCGGCCATCGGGATCGCAAGCATGGCTCCGGGCGGAAGCTCATCGATCAACTTCGCTCGCCCAGCCACTATGCGCAATGCGTCCTCAATGGACACTACACCCGCAATCGTGGCCGCCACGAGTTCACCTAAGCTGTATCCTAACACTGCCGTCGGAAGAACACCCCAGCGCATGAGCTGCCGTGCCAGACAATACTCAATCACAAACATAGCCGGCTGCGCATAAAGCGTACGATTCAGCTCGCTCACCGGCTCGTGTGGCGCAGATGCCCCTCGCAACCAAGCCTGTTGGCGGGTCGGTGCAATCCATCCTTCGACAAACATAGCCGTGCGCAGATCTGCTTCCAATTCTCGATCAAGCCGATCAAAGCAATAATCCATGTCCTCGCGGAACTCGGGGGCGTGGGAATACAGGTCCTTCCCCATATTCACATACTGCTCGCCTACGCCAGGAAATAGGAACGCTACTGGGCGAGCCATCGTACTTCCGCACCCACTGATCCACCCAGCGCCCGAGCCATCCCGCAGTGCTTTCACCAATTCAAGGTTGTTGCACCCCAACACTGCCAACCGATCGTCAAGGCCATGATCTGAAATCTGCATCGTATAGGCCAGATCGGCAATATCCAGCAGGGCATCGGCCTCCAAGATTTCTGCAAGATTCAGACGCTTTTCCGCCAGTGACGTCGTCGTTGCAGCGGACAGCGGCAAGAAGTGCCACGGACTAGCAGCCACGTCGAATACCGCCATCAAACGCTGCCCAGCAAATCTTCGAGACCGCTTCTGCGCAACGCGCTTCCGGTGTCACGCCCTGCACATTGCCCAAAGCCGTTCGCATGCGACCGTCCTTCTGATTGATCGAATAAGCAGGGGTGCCACCAGCAAGCAAAGCCATCATCGTCTACGTACAGCAATTCTTGACCGGCAAACCGTCTTCGCTACTTTCGTTTAGCAGATATCGGTGACTTCAAATACTTCTTGGCTTATCAAAGACAGCCGCGAGGGCGAAATCGTGACTCAAAGCACTCGCACAGAGACATAGGAGGGAAAATCGTTTCGTACGCTGCAGTCGTTCTCCAGAAGAACGGAACTACCTTCTTCGTGGACTATATTGAAATTGCCCAACCGATAGGTGACAAACATCATCCGATTGCGGTCGGTGCGGACGAATTCAGCCCGCAACTTGACGCCGGCCTCCCTCGCCATGCCGACGGCATGCGTCATCATGATGGTGCCGATCCCGTATGACATCACCCGGCACGACATTAAAAGCAGCTTGATCGTCCAGTATGTCGGTGACTGCTCGATCAGGCACAAGCCGATCTTTCCGAATGCTCCGTTGCGATCCTCCAGGCTCGCAATCCATAGCTCGTATTGATCGGACTCCATGAACGCTTTTAGCTCGTCGTAGCCATAGGTGTAGCCAGTCGTATTGAGCTGATGTGTCCGGCGGGTCAATTCCTCGGCGCGCTGCAGATCATCCAGCGTGGCCCGCGAAAGCACCAACTCCAAGCCCAGGGTCGCCAAGAACTCATCTTTGGGACCCATGAACTCAGTCTCCAGCTGGGTTCGCTTGATATCACTCATGTACATCTGCCGACGATTTCGGGAATCCTCGGTAATGAAGCGCGGTACGAACTGCGGCATACTCAGCATCGATGAAATGTCTTCCACACCGAGACACTTCACTTGGGGATGATTGAAGGCCACCTCGGCACGCTCAAATGGCTGGTCGTCGATAAAAGCCAGCGAATCGATACCGACATTAATGCCGCTGGCGATGGCCGCAATCGCCACTGACTTGGCCCACCATCCGATCTGAGGGTGGATGAAATACTCCGCGATCCCAAGCTCCTCAAGCTTCGTCATCGCCAAGTCATGGTCATTCTTGCTGGACACGGACTGCAAAATTCCTCGGCCATCAAGCTCCCTGATTACATCAAGCACTCCGTGACGCAACGACACCGAGGAGTCCTCGAGCAACACCCCATCCCACACGGTGCCATCCAGGTCCCATACCACGACTTTCACGGGCCGCTCGCAGTCCTCCGCCCCGTCTTCTTCGATTTTGGCTAAAGATGCATCACCCATTGCAAACTCCATGCTGCGGCGGGCAGGCTAAACCGGTTTCTTAGACAAGGTTTCTTGTGCACTCTTGGCTTGCCCGAGCTCCTGAAACGCGAGTAACGCGATTGTAATCTGCTGAATCTGGGTGCTGCCTTCGATGATCTCCATTACCTTGGCGTCTCGCATGTAACGCTGCACGGGATACTCACTGCTGCAGCCGTTAGCACCGTGGATCTGTACTGCGCTGTTGGCAGCACGCATAGCCGCAGAGGCCGCGTGATACTTGGCGATAAAGGTCTGCCGAATCTCGGCAGGGTCTTGCTCATCACGCATGCGCCCAGCCTCGCGACACAGAAGGCGTGAAGCGGACGCGTCCGTCACCATATCGGCAACCATCTGTTGAATCAGCTGGTGCTCTCTGAGCTCTGCCCCGAAACGCGAGATCTTGCGCGCATATTCCAGGCTGGCATCCATGCAGGCCTGAATGATCCCCACCGAACCGCATGCCACCGAATAGCGGCCCAGCGAAAGAGCAGAAAGTGCGACTGAATTTCCAAACCCTGGCCTGGCTATAAGATTTTCGCGGGGAACAAAGCAGTCACGGAATTTCAGTGTCGCCAGCATCGAGCCGCGCGTACCAAGCACGTCATGAATGGGATCAATGGTCAGGCCAGGCCGGTCGCGCTCAATCAGCAAAGTGACAGACCCTCCCTCGCCCTTCAGCAGCACCAGAAACAATCCGGCTATCTGGCCAATCGTCATCCATTTTTTGCAGCCATTGACGACGAATCCGCCATCGACATGCACGGCGGTCGCTTCAATTCCAGTGATGTCGCTACCCGCATTTGGCTCACTCAGCGCGAGTGCACCCAATACCTCCCCACAAGCAAGCGGAAGGAGCCAGCGCTCCCGCTGCTCGTTGTTCCCCCAACGCTGAATGGCGAATGCCGTCATTGCGTGCACAGTTAGAAGGCTACGCACCGACGAACATACCCGGCCTATTTCCTCATGCAGCGCACCGAGCAAGGTCCACGACATGGCCTGCCCACCTCGTTCCAGGGGCAAGAAAGGCGCCAAGTATCCGCGCCCAGCCAGATCGCCGACGATATGCGAACCTAGACGCTGTTCTCGATCATGCTCGGCGGCGTACGGACCAATGCGCTCCGAGGCGAACTCGCGAAATTCGACTTGTCTCTGCAGAAGATCACCGACCACGCTCGACTACCCCAAAACCAGGCCAATCTACACACCCGACCAGTCATACCGTGGCCGACGTTTCTTGTTTTCGCGAAATGAATGCCTCAATTGCATTGACTGAGCTGAAATTGCTCAACTGCAGATCCTCGTCACCGATCGCAATGGAAAAATCCCTTTCCAGCCACGCAATGAGCTGCACTGCGAGCAGTGAATTGACTTGCCCACTTGCAAAGATGTCATCGCCGTCTCCAAGCGCATCCGTCCTGAAAAAGCGCGAAAAAAAATCGCGAATTCTCGCCTTGTTGTCGCTCACCTCAGCCCTCCGTCGATAAGCCGGGTCTCTCAGTAGCTGAAGAAACCTCTTCCGTTCTTGCGACCATGAAGCCCCGCATCCACCATTTTTCTGAGTAGCGGGCATGGTCGATACTTATCATCGCTAAAGCTCTCGTAGAGGACTTCAATTGAATACAAGATTGTATCCAACCCAATTAGATCCGCGGTGGCAAGCGGCCCCATGAGGTGGCCAAAGCATTCCCGGAAGATCATATCCACCTCCTCCGGCGACGCAACGTGATCGTGCACAAGAAATACTGCTTCGTTGATGGTCAGCATCAAGACGCGATTGGAAACAAATCCGGGAGAATCGGAAACTATCACCGCCTTCTTGCCGAGCCCTTCCAACAGGCGTTTTGCTGCATCGATCGTATCCTGTGAAGTGTGAAAACCGCGGATCATCTCCACGGTTTTCTTCATAGGAACAGGGTTCATGAAGTGCATGCCAAGCACCTTCTCTGGCCGCTTCGTCAGAGAGCCGAACCTGGTTATCGATATCGCCGAAGTATTGGCCGCAAACACTGTATGCTCAGGGCAAATTTCGTCCATCGCAGGATAAATGGACTTTTTGACATCCCATTTTTCTGTCGCATTTTCAATGACAAATTCGGCTGCCTCGAGCATTCCGAGATCAGTGGATGTCTGAACTCGCGACATAATTACATCGGTGCCTTCCTTCGCTGCACCCTGTCGCAATATCTGCGCCCGCAAGCTCTGCTGGATGGCACGCGCGGCGTCGGCCAGCGCTTGGTTATCCACGTCAATAAGCAAAACATGATGTCCGTGCTGGGCCAAATCGTGAGCCAGTCCACGCCCCATGACGCCTGCACCTACAACCCCTACTGTCGCCATTCACCCCCTCCGATAACAAGAAGTCGAGCGCCTGCCTATAACGACCAATACAGTGAACACCAGGCACGCAATTGTCCGTGCGCCAGTTCCGATTCAGAGTGAAAGTGTGAGAGGTGCCGAGAGGCCGAGCTATCCCGAGCTACAGGCGCCATCGGCACGGCAAAGCTGCGTAGTCGAACGCATCACAAAATTGATGCAGCGACTCGGCACACTTGAGGATGAAGGATGGTACGTTATGCTTGCACGCACCCGAGAAAGAGAAATCGTATCGAACAAAACGGAACAGGCAACCCACATCGCGTGATTCCTTTCCTTGAAAGACACATCCTGCTTTAGCGGCCGATATAGGGCAATGGATACCAAAATCGCATTCCGCAGCAAGATCACCGGGTACTTGGTATTGGCCATATGGAAAGTGGCCAATCGACTTTCCTTAGATACGTTACGCTGGTTATCCAAACCCATTGGACGGGCGTATTGGCTTGCTTCCCCCCTTACACGCCAAACGATCCTGGACAACCTTGAGATCTGCTTTCCTGAACTTCCCGACGAGCAGCGTGTCCGCCTTGGTCGGCAAAGTCTGTGCGGAACCGTACTAGGTTTCCTCGAGGCAGGGAAGTGGACATTCGGCCAATCGCACAAAGCCACTTGTTCTATTGAAGGCCTTGAACATCTTTTGAAAGCCAAGGCCCGCGGCAAGGGTGTCCTGCTGCTTGGTTTGCACTTCAATGACATGATCGCAGTGGTCACGCTGCTCAATCGCCACACTCCCGTGGGCGCCATGTACCTCCGACTCCCCAATCCTATTCTGGAGACTGCGGTACTTGAGGGACGCACACGGCAACTAAGGATGTTCGAACGCAGCGATGTGTTCGCTGTCGCCTCTGCCCTGCGCAAGGGCGAGGTCATCTGGTTTGCTCCGGATCAGTCCTATCGCGACAAGCAGCAAGTAATTGCGCCGCTTTTCGGCGTTCCTGTTCCTACGCTGACATCCCTGTCCCGCTTTGTCCGGGCACTCGGGGTGGAAGTGGTACCTTTTTTTCACCGCCGCACAGGCAACGCATTTCAAGTGGTCTTCGCGCCACCACTGGAAGGCCTCGGCGCCGATGAACTTGCGGACGCGACGCGCATCAATCGCTTGGTTGAAGCCAGCATTCGCGAACGCCCCGAGGCCTACATGTGGACCAATTGGCAATTGAGCTATTGGCGCAGCGAGAGTGCCCGCGCATCCATGGATTAAGGTGCCAGAATGGTTTGTGGGGGGAGTGCGGCTTCACAGCCAAGGCAAGGTCGTGCTTCTCTGCCGTGTGACGGACATTTATCAAGGACTATGGAATGAGTCAGCCGTCTTTCCTCCCTTCGACGCATAAATCGTCGTTTGTCGAAATATTCCAGACCCAAGTCTCGCGGACACCGGAAGCGATCGCACTGCGCAGTGGCGAGACGACGCTGAGCTACGCGGCCTTGAACGACGCGGCCAATCGGGTCGCGCATGCGCTGATCGAGCGCGGCGTGACACCGGACACCTGTGTGGGCCTGTGCGCGCCCCGCGGTGTGGAGCTGGTGATCGGTCTGCTGGGCATTTTGAAAGCCGGTGGCGCCTACGTTCCCTTGGATCCCAGCTATCCGCGCGAGCGGGTAAGACAGATGCTGGACGACAGCGCGCCGAGGGTGGTGGTCAGTGCGAATGGGGCCGCCGAACAGGTGGGCGTGGACGGTGCACGGGTGCTGGACGTCGCGGACACGTACTCGCGCACGGACACGCACGACCCAGTCGTCGCACTGCGACCGGAGCATCTGGCGTATGTCATCTACACCTCCGGTTCGACGGGCGTGCCCAAGGGCGTGGCGGTCGAACATCGTCAGCTCATGCATCTATGGCACGGCATGGATGCATGCGTGTTCAACACGCTACCGATGGCATCGCGTGTGGCCCTCAATGCCAGTGTCTCCTTCGATGCCTCGCTGCAAGCGCTGACCCAGCTGGGGTCGGGACACACGTTGTGTGTAGTCCCTGCATCGGTACGATCCGATGCTGAGGCGATGCTTGCCTTCCTGGCCACGGAAGCAGTGGCCGTACTCGACTGCACGCCAACGCAGCTGGAGTTGTTGATCCAGGGTGGGCTCTTCGAGCGGCCCTTGCCAGCGCTGCGGGTTATCCTGGTAGGTGGCGAGCCATTTCCCGCGCATGCGTGGAAGCGTGCGGCCGCCGCACCGATCGCTTGCTACAACGCGTACGGGCCCACCGAATGCACGGTCAACAGCACGTTGGCCAAGGTCACAGGCGAACACCCTCCTCACCTGGGCGAGCCGCTACCGGGCGTGCTGGCGTACGTTGTGGACACGGATGGATCGCTGGCAGCGCCGGGTGTGGTGGGTGAACTATGGCTGGGCGGCGCCGGAGTGGCGCGCGGCTACCTGCACCAACCGGAGCTGACCGCAGAGCGTTTCCTCACCAATCCGTTTGCCGAGGACGCTGGCCGGGTGTATCGAACCGGCGACCTGGTACGTCGGCGCATGGATGGCATGCTGGAATACCTTGGGCGCAACGACGATCAGGTCAAGATCCGTGGGCACCGCATCGAACTGGGGGAGATCGCTGCAGCCCTGGACACTCATCCATCCGTTCGCAAGTCACTTATCGTGGCGTTGCGGTTCGATGATGCCGATATCCGTCTGGTGGCTTACGTCATTCCGTCCGACACCGCACCAGCGCCTGGCGTTTTGCGCGAATTCCTCGAAAGACGGCTACCGGAGTACATGCTGCCCTATGCCTATGTAACTGTGTCAACGTTCCCCATGGGGGCCGCTGGCAAGGTGGATCGCGGCGCCCTGCCCCCACCGACGTCTGCAGATCTCCCGGGTCAACCATTTCTTCCGCCACAAGGCGATGCTGAAACCGCAATCGCATTGTTGTGGTCGCAGCTTTTACGAGTAGAGCGCGTAGGCCGCGACGACAATTTCTTCGGTCTCGGCGGCCATTCGTTGCATGCCATGCAATTGATTGAGCGCATGCGCAGAATAGGCCTGGTTGCGGACATGCATAGTCTATTCGGCCAGGCGACACTTAGCGCCTTTGCAGCAACGGCACGCTGGTCCGACCATGCGGAGGTCGCGCAGGAGGATAAGCCTGCGTCTGGCGCAAAATGGATAGAAACAATCACCACCCAGAAACAGCGATGCGACTGGGTCTACAATCAAGTCACGCTGGCGCAGAAGCGCCCATCATTGTGCGTACAACAGCGCGTAGATATACCAAAGGTGGATCCAGAAACTCTGCGGCAGGCTTTTGACGCTGCTATCGCGCGCCATGAAGCCCTTCGCACAACGATTCACGTTATCGAAGATAGCTTGATTCAGCGAGTCCATGCATCGTATCCACTTGCGGCGATCACACCGATCGACCTATCCACCGAGCCAGATCCGGAGGCGGCAGTAAGTGCTCTGATCACCCAGATACGCTCGCAGACTTTCGATTTTTCCAAGCTACCGTTGTTCAACGTGACGGTGATTCGCACGGCAGCACACGACACCGTTGTCTTTACCTTTGATCACGTCTGTATGGACCAGGCCTTTCTCGGCCGCTTCGTCGAAGAGGTGGTGGGAGAGTACATTGCAAAGATCGAGGGCCGTCCGTCCGGAATCGCCAACCCAACAACGACGTACCGCCAGTATGCGGAATGGGAACGCACTGAAATGGCGGGTGAAAGCGGGCGCCGGCACGTGGCCTACTGGGCCGACCTGATCCGCCGCATAGGCGTGAATCGTTACACCGACCGGTTTGCGGACTACAGCACGCCGTGGAGTGCGTCCCACCGCCAATACATTGCCCAAGGCGTCTCGCACCTGCCCCCTGACATCACCGCGCATTTGGCTCGCCACGCTCACGAATACGTTGGCAACTTGTTCCATGAGCGTAAACCAATGGCGCGATTCTGCACTTATGTGAATTCCGAGGTGTTTCATGGGTTGGCCGAAAGGGCAGCCCGAGCGAAGGTTCCCCTGAGCGCGCTTGCCATCGCCGCAGCCAATGTCCTGCTTCAGCGATTGACCCGATTGAACGCCACACTCGTTTCCGTGCTTACGGAGACACGCCCTATCGGCGCATGGCAAGACTCGGGCGGCAGCTTCGTCAATGATGCGCTGTATGCCGTCGAATACAGTGCCGAAACTACAGTCAACGACACAATCGCCCAGATTGTGGAGCAGATACCGCAGGCAAACGAGCATAAGGTCTGCCTGCTTCCCGCTGTACTTAGTTCGACGGACATATCCCTGGAAGCACTGGGCACGTTTTGCCTGAACTACATCAGCGCGGAAAGCGACAAGCACCTCGAACCATTCGCTTCACGACACCTTGATGGCGGCTTCGCCTCCATGGAGTTTAATTTGACCGTCGTGCAATACCGGGATGGCTTTTATGTCGATTGCGAATACCGCAAAGCCCGATTCTCACCTCAAACCATCGAGCAAGTGGTCACAGGCGGATTCGTCACCGTCCTGAGTGCCTTTGCCGATCCCGAAAACCCATGTATCGCGGACATACTGCTTGCCCATGGACCATCCCAAGCCGTGGCGACCGCGTCGGCGAGCCCCGCACCCTTGAGCGCCTGAACCGCATTGTCGTCTTCGTCGGCATGCAGACGATGCATGAAAACAACCACCAGGCGAGCACCGAGCAAGAGAATCACGCATTTCGAAAATTCTTCCCGGATCGTACATACCGTAACAATACGTGCACTCGCGTGAACGTCGCCACAAATGGGCGGCGCTCACTTCGAGGTGCAAAGCGATAACACTCACTGTCATGGAGACCCGTTCATGGACTCTCAGCAATACAGGGTTGGTGCCGCATGAAGGTATTGATGCTTGGCTGGGAGCTACCGCCTTCAATCACAGGTGGGTTGGGCATGGCCTGCGATGGATTGCTGCGAGGCATCAGCGATGTGGGGGGCGTAAGCGTGCAGTTCATGCTGCCAGCTCCACCTATGCCATTCGCCAACTATCCGCCAACCATTGGGGTTTTGCAGTTAGACGGCTGCGAGGAACCACAGCCCGCGGTTGGCCAACTGAGCAGCGCGTATGAAGATCACGGCCAAAAAGCTTCACGATATGCCAAAGCAGTGCTGCGCTCTTTCGATCGCATCAACGAATTCGACCTGATCCATGCACATGACTGGCTTACTTTTGAGGCGGCACTGCACGTCAAAAGGATGACTGGAAAGCCACTCGTCGTACACATCCATTCCACCGAGCAAGACCGTTCGGGCTACCACCCGGCAAATCCGGCTATCACTGCACTGGAGCGCGATGGAATGGACGCCGCCAGCCGGATCGTAGCCGTAAGCCGGTACACAAAGAATAGCCTGGTCCATCGCTACGGACAGGCCGCGGATAAGATCGATGTGATCTATAACGCCGGCGACCGAATCGAGATGCAGTCACCCACACCATCTGAGGGATGCATCTCGTTCATCGGTCGAATGACCGAACAAAAGGGACCGGAGATCTTCGTGGAGGCCGCTTCGCGAATCCATGAAGTAATGCCGGATGCCCGCTTTGTCATGGCGGGAGACGGCAACCTGATGCCGATGATTCGCTCGCTTGTACGCTCGCTGGGGTTGAAGGATGTCTTTTCTTTTCCAGGGTTTATCGACCGCGAAGCCGTATCGCAACTGCTTCAGCGCAGCCGGGTACTAATAATGCCCTCGCTGTCAGAGCCCTTCGGCCTGGTAGCACTTGAGGCCATACATGCCGGCGTTCCTGTGGTACTTACCCGAAATTCGGGCCTGAGCGAACAGATAGAAAATGTTATCCGCGTCGATCCCGAGGATATAGATGCGATCACTGAAGCGACCATCCAGCTGATGCGTGATCCCGACCGCGCACTGGCGCAGGCCAAGGCGGCTGCGCAAGAAGCAGCACATCTGAATTGGACGAAATCGGCTACAGCACTTCTGGGTGTCTATCGCTCGGTCATAGCATGACATCCCATGACCGTCCCAGGTAACGCCTCAATTGTGCACCATCCACGATCAATCAATGACCGGCAAGCAGAGGATGAACCCGTGAGCAATTCATTGACCAGGAACGACGAACAGCAGGCGCTCGATATCAGCAAGGTGTGGGGAAAAGGTCCGCATATTTTTAAGGGCGTTCTGAAAAATAACGTATTTGAGCCAACCGATTTCTTCAATGCACTTGTCGCCACCGCCAACGCGATGTCGAACGGCCTTCCGGAACCTTATGGACGGGCAAATGTGAACGGCCGGCTCGCGGCGACCCATGAAATTCCCCTCTTCTTTCCTGAGCCCACCACAGCGACTTTTCAGCAGTATGAAACACAGGTCGAAAAGTCATTTTCAAAGCAGGAGTATTCCATCATCCTCGACAGGGTTGATGTCGCACTACCCCAGATGCGTACAAGAGTAAGTCCCTTGCTTCACCACTTGTTCGATCAAGTGGGTTATCCCGTTCGCGGCATCCATTCGTGCATCTACGCGGGAAATTATGGAAGCACTCCGTTTGGTATCCACATGGACGACTGCCATGTGCTGATGGCATCCAGCATTGGATCAAAAAAAATGGCCTTTTGGCCAAGGTCGTATTTCGAGGGCCGGACAGATTGCCTGGTTCCCGGATCCATGGCCCATATCAGTCAACAAGCCGACAAGTTCATCAATGACGCCGAAGTTTTTGAGCTCAAACCAAACGACCTGCTCTATTGGCCGCCAGGCTATTGGCACGTTGGCATGAGCGACTCGGGCAAGTTTCATGCGTCGTTGAGCGTGGGCATCTATCATCAGGGTGACGCCGCGGAAGTGTTCAGGAAGTATGTGCCGCTTCCCCCGGTCGCCCCGCCTAACTCAGGGCACCGCGCACTCGATTCCCTCGACCTGAGTGGCCTGCACATGGAAAAGGCAGAGCACTATACGCCCAAGGTGCCGGAACGTTTCGGGACTTTGTGGGACGACCTTCGCTCTCACTTGAATGTCGAGCATGCCGCCCAGGTCGCATTCACTTCGCATGCGTTGAGCATGCTCACCTCTGCGGGTTTCGGCCCTCTCGAGAAACTGCACATCCCACCCGTCACTCCCGAAGTCAGCATCGATGTCAACGCAGGGCACGGCGTTCAGTGGGCTCAGATTGGCAACCTGGCCGTCGTCTCGGCGAATGGACTGGCCTTCACGTTCCATAGCTATGCGAACGAAGTCATTGCGCTGCTATCCAAAATCAAGCAACAGGGACAAGTGAAAGTTTCGGACCTTCTCGATCGGGTACCGGCGGAACGGCAGGCAGATCTTTGGGCATTCATGATAAATGGGCGGATGGTAGCTCCAGGAAGCCTGTAGGAGAGTTGAGTCAAGCCAGCCTTTTGCCCACTCTCATCGAGTGAGCTGCATGATCAAATGAAGGGTAGCCGCTCAGTTGATGTTGTGCGTGGGATTTTACTGGCCGGGCGGACTGCCTTCACCAATCCACAATTCAGGATCTGTCGATGAGCACCGAGGACAACCTAAGCGACCTGTTCACGGCCGCGGACACGAAATGGAACGCGCGCGATTACGCTGCGCGCTACGAGCGTTATTTCGCTGCAATGCGTAACGAGCCTATCAAGCTTCTGGAGATTGGCATCGGAGGCTATGAAGACCCTCGATCCGGTGGCGACTCGTTGCGCACCTGGAAACGCTATTTTCCCAATGCATCGATCTTCGGTATCGACATCGCGGACAAGCGCGCTCACGATGAGGACCGCATTCGTACGTTCCAGGGCAGCCAGGATGATCCCGAATTCCTGCGTCAGGTAATCGGTCAAATCGGCAGGCCAGACATCATCATCGACGATGGAAGTCATCGTAATGATCATGTCATCAAGAGCTTCAAACTGCTGTTTCCATATCTGAACGAGAGCCACGGAATCTATGTAGTCGAAGATACCCAGTTCTCCTACGTTCCAAGCATCGACAAGTGGCGCGATATGGCGCCCGGCATCGAACCGCCGAGTTGGGCGATGTACGGAGGCAGCCTCGATCTGTATGACCGCGGAACGATGGTGAACTACTTCAAGCGACTGGCGGACTGCCTCAGTCACCAGGAGTTATTTCATCCCGGCTACCGCCCGAACGAGTTCGATAAGACGATCGTCGGTGTCCACTTCTATCGAAATCAGATCTTCGTCTTGAAAGGCGACAACAACGGCGAAGGCAACATCTGCAATGACAACACCCTGCGGCCGGAGCTACTTCAGATGCTGGGGCTTTCTTCGATCGATGAGCTAGCCATCGAGGTTCCCGAGATCGATGATCCCACCCTCGTTTGACTTGCCATACCATCATGGAACTGCCTGAGCGGATACTGGCGCGAAATCGCGCGAGCTTTCGTCAGATGAGGTTCTTTTCGCATTCTGTTGATTAGTCGCTTCCACAGTGAGGACTGAGCGTCGCGAACGCATCAAGATGTCGTCGATCGAAGAAGAGGCGTGCGTCTGCACAGCAAGCATCTTTCGGTGTTTCACACACTTTTGGTAAGGACCGGAAATCCAGTATGGAAAGCGCGACGGATGCATTGATATTGGTGCCCGATTTCGGTACGGGAGTAGCCCATCTGCCCTTGCCATGCATTCCGCGGATGCTTTTCACGCAACTCCAGGATCCTGAGGAAAACGTCCACTACTTCGAGCCCGCTTACCATTTTGCTTCGGCTGCGCTGGCGGCCGTCGAGCCCGACTGCCCGCCGCCCGACGTGGCGGCAACGAGATTTGTAGATGACCTGCTAGCCCTGCCCAACTCTGAACTTTCGGCTCACTCACTGAAGGGGTGCGCTGCCGCGTGGCCGGCACGAGTCGTCAGGGAGTTCGCACCCGCCGGTTTGACGGACGGCACCTGGTTACAGGGCGCCGTAAGGGTGAATGCGGTTGAAAACGAAGTTGGGATGCTACTTCTCAAGCAACTCATGATCCGATTCAGCGATCCTAGCAAGGGTGAACCTTACTCTCAGCGCTATGCTTCGCTGCTGCAAAGCACCGGCGTGCCCCCCGCAAGTATCGTGCGCTGGGAGCACGACGAAAGCGCTCCATGTGCCGACATATCATATGAACACGCGTTACTTGGCACCGTCCTTGGCTTGTTTCCAACGACCTTCCGTCATGAAACCATAGGCTTCAATCTTTGGATGGCCAGTATCGGCCCCTGCCCCCTGCTCGCACAGATCGCTGAGGAATTGCGCGAGCAGCGCGCCAACTTGTCGTATATAGATACGCCCGACGATGCGCTCCTTGCTTCCTTGGCAAGGTCGGCGACACTCGCGCTTCTGGAGGAAAGCGATACGCATCAGGTGCGCACGCGCATTGCAAAAGGGTTTCTGGCGGCGCATCGCTCCTATTCAAGGTGGGAGCAAGCCATGCTTGGGCGCAACGTTCCCATGAGGCCAAGGGATTTCGTGCAGGAACTCGTCCAACGCAACGCGCGCTTTGCTACGGGCCACCACGGTTGCGTGATGGCTGAAGGTCGCAAACTTGACTCCTTTTTCGGCGGAAAAAAATCCGATCATGCGCGGCTTGTCGATTGGCTGGCCGCATCCAAATGGGTGCAACCAGGTGCGCCAGACGAAAGCCGCCTGATCACTCACTCCATTTCAATTGATGGCCCGATGTTTGAAGTATTCAGCGCTTCCGAGCAATGCTGCCTCCGCGACTGGATCGCCCGCATCGGAACACCTGATGACACCGCCTCCGACGAAGACCCTGTTCCGCTCGAAGGGGTTTACACCCACCCACAGGACCCCGAAAGCCTGCGGCGATATGCACTGGGAAACTTCGCTGAGCAGTCCTTGAGTGAACAGTACTACTTCATGGCGAATGCGGACCGATACCCTCCAGTCAGGGTCTATGCCAAGTCGTTCGTCGAGATGGCGCTAAACCCCGTTTCTGCTGCAATGGACACTGATGAACGCCTAAATGCCATCAGTCATCCAAACTATTCAGAGCGCCTGCTCGCCGAATTGGTTGCGGATAATCATGTCAAGAATGTCCGGTCACGGAGAGCCAGGGGCACCTCAAAAGCTCCTGCGACAGATGACAAACCAGGAATAGGATTGATCTTTGATGGCTGCTGGCTGCAAGGCTTTGCCAATGTGCAGCGCGTTCATCTTGAGGAATACGGATGGTTGTTTCGCATATACGCATCCGAGCTCGGCGATGGAAAACTAACCTGGAATCACAACGTAATTGCGCGCAACCACTTGCGCTACGAGGAAGGAATTCCTGCTGACCGCTCAGCGGCCGACCGTCAACTTTATGACGAATTCGAAACATCGATTACTGCACTGCTTCTGATGGCTTGCTCACTGAATACGCAACGCTTTTTACCCGAGGTTCTGGCCATTAACTTGGCCATTGAAGCCACGGGAGTTGGCGGACTCTACATTACAAGCTGGAAGAAGGCCCTCAAGAGCAAAAAGCAATGGATTGCGCTGTACTTTCGCCTCCACAACAGCATCGATAACTACGCTTCCGGGCATACCAAGTGGTCAATTGCCGCCGTGCAAGCCTTCATGGCACGAGTGGCTTACGCTACACCGGAAGCTATCGATCAGCAGTGGCGACGGATCTGGAGACTCTGGCGACTCCAAGAGATTCGCCTGCATGGCACTCGCGCCGAACGCGAAGCTCTCGCGGAGCTTCTTGGCACTATCGCGACCGCGGGTCTTGGACCGACAGCGACCTGACGCTCAAGTGTGAGGTATGTTGCGAGGTGCGTCCGTAACTTCAGAATCCGTAGGTGAGTCTAGCAGTCGCGGACCTGCATATAACCAAAACGGCCATCACCCCGTGTACCAACTGTCCATTACAAGGTTCAGCGTCAGCCCTCTCAGATGACGCCGTGACATGCCCACTTCCATCCGTCACCGCCGGTGCTGATATTTAGCGCTACCCACGATAACGCGCCCTAATCGCCCTACTCTGACGCCCGTCTTGGAGCGACAACGTAGTTAACGCAATCGTCCACGGATGCCGCCGGTCTTCGTCAGGCCAGCCCACAAGAATCACGCGCCATGTGCGCGCTGGACACTCCACGATTGAGCTGCGACCTTCAGGCCAGATGATGCATAGGCGATCGGAGCAGGGCCACCCTTACGTCGTCAAGGTTGACCATAGAATTGAATGGCCCGCTGATAGAACGACGACGCCCCCTGTTCGGGCTCAATGACCGTCATGACTAGCGGAAGCGCTAATTCGTCGAGGTGAGGACGGACGCGCTGCATGCTCGTTCGGCTAACGCGTTCCGACACGTGCTTTGGCGCCGCAAGAGCTACCAAGAGAGACACGTCCTGCTGCTGGTCACCGCGCAGAACCTCCACAATATAGCCAGCCGTCACGTCCGAATCAGTTTCGCAAAACGCCCTGATCACAGCAATAAGCTCATCAACGGGAACAGTAGGGGCGCGGACACCCACCGTTTCAGGCGCGGCAAGCTTCTCTTGCCCGAACGCCACGAGTGGCTGACCCGTCAATAGGGCAGCGATCTCCTCCGGATACAACGTCACCTGATCATCATTGGGGTCCAGCATCAGTGTCGCGCCCTGGGTCAGCTCAAACATTTGACGACCATCCAACGCGATAACGCTCACCTGCGTGCTCGAACCCAAGGCACGCTCAGCCTTTGCCTGGTCAGAGAAGAAGGGCAGCACGGTCTGCCCGTTGTCTGGCCGATTGAACTGTATGAAGCGAATACGCCCGGGTACTTGATGTACAGGGACGTGAGCATAGACCGTGGCGGTCAGCAAGGCCTCAAAGAATTGCGGCTCGGCTACGGGATTATTCCGAACAGCTCTCAGCAACTCCTGCAACTGCGATTGCGTGGTCATCGACGGGCTCCGTTGGACGGCAAAACGCGGCAAGTCCCGGCCACCCAAAGCCTCTCATCGCTATCTATCGCGCCTCAAGCTTTTTCAGGAGCAGGTCCTTCTCCGTGGCGGACAGCTGGTCAAACGCCAAAATCACGCGTGCCAGCCGTTCGTCGCCCGCGAAGAGGTAGGCCGTCGGCACCTCCAACACATCGGCCAAGCGTTGAACGGTTGCCAGGTCGGGCTGGTGAACGCCCAGTTCATAGCGATTGATGCGCGTACTGGCCACAAACGGGTCCATTCCTGCCTGAATGCCAAGCTGCTTCTGCGATAGGGATTTTCGCTCACGCGCCGCTTTGAGGCGGTGCTGAAAGATCGCCTGGATATCGGTCTTGCGCGGCATGGCACGAACCTTGTAGGGAGTGCCTACGAGATTCGTAACTTTGCCTTGCTCGCGATACTACGAGTTACGTAGTATTAGAAGCAAGTGGTTTCCGCTGACTAGCAAGGCTTCTCGACATGTCCCTGCAACTGATACTCGATGACGAGGGCTGCATCCCCATCCCATTGGACGAGAGTGCACTGGAGGCGTGGCAACTGCAGTTTGAACGGGCGCTCCATGCCGGAACCACCGGCGGCCTCATGGAGCGACTAGCCAACTGCTTTGCCAGCGGCTTGGTTGAATGTCTGGACCCGGATCTCAAGCCACCTACCGAAGCGCAGGTCCTCTATGCGACGGCGATCACGCGCGAACTGGGCCTTTCACTCAATGCTGAGGCCCTTCGTTACCGTGGCGCGATGTCGGAATTTATCAATCGACATGCCGACAACTTTAAAGATCGGCGCCGGCGTCGAATGAATCCGGATCAGGCCTGATTTCTTGCACCCGCCCGTGTCTTCACGGGCAGAGTCAGTAAGATGTGCCACATCGGCGATCAATAGACGTCGATTCCGACGCGCTTAGGTCATCCCGTCAGATCAAGCTCCCGCCGTCTGTCACGGCGGGTGGCTGATCGCCGGGGATGCTCTCCTTTCTGCGAATAGAGGGTGCAGATCCTGACAAGCCATGGCGATTTCCGCGTGAATCGCCAGCGAGGGTGTGCCCAGCTCCTAGGGCATCCCGATTAGGATAGGCGCGCTTCGTCGGCCAAGAACGCTTCTTGCTCAAGACCTATCCAGTCAGCCGCCTCAACGGACTCGCGCACCATGGCGACATCGAGATGCTGATTGACGCCCAGCTTGGGGAGCTGATGAATCATCAGGTGATTCATGACGGAGATGAATCCCTCCATGGAAAGTTCATTGCAAGGGGAAATGCCATTTGCGGCGGCCTGCTCCTGCAACGTCTCCAAAATCAATTGGGCATCCGATTCGATCAAGTAGCCCCCTGCTACTGCGGCGGGTGCGTAGTATTCGGTATAGGTGGGACCATGCTTCTCCGGGTACCGCATGATGTCGTAGCAGGCAACGCAGTAGCCAAAGTCGTCCTTGGCGCACAACCCGCCGAACTCCAGTGTTCCCCGCATGAAACGGGCCACCAGCTGCCTCTTCCCCTCGGCGAGCAACGTTTGCCGAATAGTCCCCAGTTCCTCTTGCCCGACGATGAGCCACTTACATGTAATTTTATGATTCCGGACAAGTTCGTTATGCACGGCGGACAGCAAGCTAAGCGTAAACGAGTCCAGATTTTGTCCTTCGTCGACGATCACGATGATTGACCGACGGGCCGATTGACTGGCTCCATCGACTAAGCGACCGACAAATAGGTTGCGCCGCGCCTCCGGATCAGCTTTCGTAGTGGGGTAACCCATGGTGCGAAGCGCATCACCAAAGAACATTTTCTCTGATGTCATGCGATGCGGCACTACCTCCATGCTCACGACACTCACGTCCCCATGGAACCAGTTCCGATGGTGGTCGACAAGGAATCGGATGGCAAAACTTTTCCCTAGGCGCGGCCTGCCGGGCGTGATACCGCCAAGCACATTCGTACCCGACCATGAGCGAACGGCATTGAACCATCGCTCCATGGCCGCCGTCGGAATCACATAATTACTGGCCTCAATCGGATGCATGCGAGTGCCCCGCTATCGCCTGAGTCGAATGTTGATCCAGTCCTTTGCATTCGCTGTGTTCGCGGAAGGCTTCGCCCGCGGCTCAACGGCGGAAGGGTGGCCCGCGGTACTAACCAATTTATTCGCAGCCTGCCGATCGGTCGCCGCTTGCCGACCCCATCGACCCCATACCGTCTGAAGGGCGTCCGCGCCTGCGGGAATCAGTATCTTTTCCGTCACCATGACGCTACGGACCTGCTGACGCTGACGTAAGGTGTGTGGCGTCAGATGCCAGGGCGGATGGGCATGCAAGACGCCCATATCGATTTCTCCCCCGTCTTTACGCAGAAAGCAACGGCAGAGCCGAATATCGCCGTCGATATCAAAGATGAGGCGAACTTTAAGTCCGACCCATGCTTTCAGCTTTCGCATCCCCTCATTTGAATAACGCGCATACAGCGCTTGGACATAGGGTGGGCGCCCCTCTGTCTTTCCGCCCCGGATTGTTGCGATCAACTCAATACGCGTCATGGCCTTAGCAAGGGCTTCCGGCTCCCACGCCTCACGTATGAGGGTGCCGGGCGTCTGCAGCCACTGAGCCAGGAATTCGTTGGGCGATTGACCGGAAAGCGAGGCATGCTGACTCGCGTTGTAATTGGCGATGATGACATCAAGAATTTGCTCGAACTCCTCGATCGTCACAGCATATTTCTCGCACTCCTTCATCGCCTTGAGTCGTGACTTGGGAGAATCCTTGGGATCGAAGCCGACCGGCAGCTTACGGAAGCCGCACGTCTCCAGCGTCTTGTTGACGCGCTCAATAAACGCGCGCGCAATGGCCTTACCGGCCCGGCCGAAATTGATCACAGCGCCTTCGCGCGATGCCAGGCTAGTTGTTACCGACTTTGAGCAATTGCTCTGGCCATTGTCGAGGAAGAAAGTATCGATCATGCAGGGCGGCATACCCTTAATTGCGCCATAGGGCAGGCCTGCACCCGGCAAATAAGACAAGCCCGGGATGGTGAGCTCCTTAGGCTTCCAGGGCTTTAGCGTGCATGCGACGGACCGGCAGACGGTGATGCCTGGATAGTTCTTACTGTTAAGGTTGTACGAATAGCCAAGGATCCCTCTGCTGCGCCTACACACGTTCAGCACCAAGAAGCATTTCATCGGCGTGGTATAGATCCATGCGCCGAACTGGTTTTTCTCGCGGAAGACAAAGAACAGATCCCCCAGATGGCCGTCGTTCTCGACCTCTTCGTAAGGGCGCAGGAGTCCCACGGATCGAGGCTGCCCCGTGCGCGCCTCCCACTCCCCTTCTTGGCCATGCGATAACCAATATTCCTCGAGGAAGCGCCTAATGAACCGCTCCAGCGCTCGGCGGCCCTTGGCCTTGGTATTGAAGGGATACTCGTATTCCTTTCTAAATTTAGCGCAGCGATCCAAGAAGCCGCGATGGATAGCCGTCGCAATCTGCTTTGCGTCCTTGAGTCTCATCTGTGCGGCTCTCGACGTCACGTAGGTGTGAAGTTCACTGTGCGTCGTAAGCAGGTACATGAAGGCACCCGCCAACCCACTAATCGCATCGCCTAGATCATTGCGCAAGGGAGAATGGCGCGTGTAGGGCTTCTGAACCCGTCTAGGTATGATGCCAAAGAAGCCGAATATCGCTCCTGCCGGATCGAATTCCAGGCAACGCCCTAAGTATCGATAGACCTGGCTCTTGGTGAGCCCCGTCTCTTCCTCGATCACTTTGAAGGAGTCACCCCTCATGCACCTCTCAATAGCCTCCTTCCGCTGTTTGAACGTTTGCCTCTCCCCCGCGGCCATAGCGCTCTCGTCCGGAGCATTCCATTGCGAAGTGTCGCGAAGCTCGGGACAAAGAGAGAGGCGTTCATGGAGCCTCATGTCGGCAGCCAGCGCGTATCTGTAGTAAGTGGACTAAGCTCGAGCTCCGCCGCCACCTTCCCCCTGTGGAACTGCACGAACAAGCACGCGGCTACCTGGGTACGAGACCTCTGCGCATTCGCCCGAAATAAGTCGTCGAGACTCGCCCCCGCATCACCGCCGCCTCGAATGCTACGCTGCAACGACTCGATCAATGGCGCATCGATCGCTTCGTTGCTGTTGACGTAGGGCAGCATTTGCTTGAGGTTCCGCAATAGAAGTCTGCGACGCATCAAATCAGCCTCAGGCCAAATCTGACACCCTATCGTTGATACCTCCAGGGCGCTCTGGAGAACACCCAGAGTGGTTTTCTTATCCTTGCGGGAAGCACCGTGAACGATGACACCATGTTGAGCATGGCTTTGTCGGGCAACCCAAAAGTCCATCGCGCGAGATGTATTGCTCCTCAGGATCGCTATGTCGAGGTGGGGGCGCTCGCATATCGAGACAACGTCTGGATCGAATTCAAGTAGCAGCCAAGCGTCAAAGAGCGCAGGCCCAATGAGCTTTACATCTCGACCGGGAGCTTTCCGAGAACGCAAACAAAACACATTCGAGGCCATGAAGACCTTTTTGGATATGGGCCTTGGTTCTTGGTTAGACGTGACACTCATGCAGTCACCTCAAAAAGGCTGGAGGCGACGGTGGTTCAGAAAATCGGACCAGCCAACGCACTATTAAATAAACCCACGCCGCTTTCGGCCATGTGAATTTCTATTGAATTATTGGTAATGGCAAACGAAGCCAGCCGCCGCTCCTAAAGGAGCTAATTATTAAGCAAAGTGAAAAGCGCTTTCGTTCCTTGGCAACAGATTGATATACCTATCGTTTGTCGCACACGGAACAACCCTCAGATAGTGAGCGTTAATAATTCAACGGCATTTTTGGATACACTCGTTTTGTCCAGTATTTAGACACAAGGTTGTATGCTTGATTTTCAAGCCATTGTTTTTCTTTTAATAAAAATGGATACAGGATTTGCGGAGATACATTTCCCGTACGACCTCACTGGCCCTTGGTCCGGATTTTGCCGCTACTTCAACGTATAAGTCAGCGTGCCATATCCAAGCTGGTCGAATCCGCCGCTGTTTGGGCCGTAGTCGCCGCCACCACCTTCGGGGCGCACTTTCTCGGCTGCCATGCGGAGATAAGGAGCATCCAGCCCTTTGAGCACCACGTAGTGGTTGTAGAACAGCTCCCACACCGGGCGGATATCGCCGCGCCCGCCACTTGAGATGATTGGCTGCGTTACATCGCTGTTGCTGTAGGTCGTGTAAGGAACGTCTTGCCCGAGGTTGTATTTGGCGATGTATTCCACGCCCTTGAGCGCGCGATTGTCCTCGTAGCCGAAAAGGTCGTCGTGCTGATTCCAGGCCATCTGGCAGAACGCACCCAATAGCGCCACGTCGAGGGTACTGTGCCCCTGGTCGCGCCCGCTTTCCTGGGTCTGCCCAAGGCCATCAGGGTAGATCTTCCACACGAAGTGTTCGATGGCCCCATTGCCTGCGCCGTGCTTGAAATACTCGACGGCCTCGTCGTAGATATCCTTGCGATCCGTCAGAATGCCGATGGCCAACATGGACGACATGTTGGCGAGATCCCAGTTGGCCCAGTAGTGATCGATCTTCTGGCCGTTGTGATGCACCAGAAACTGATGGTTCATCGGGTAAAAGACGTTGAGCATCATCGTCTTGAAGCGAGCGACATCTTGCTCCGGCCAACGCTTGTAACTACGCATGATCTCCGCCGCGTTGGCGAGCTGGTAGCCGTAAATGCCTGATGCCAGAAACTTGTCGGACGTGCCATCGATCCCGGTCAAGGTCTTGGACCACGCGTCCAGAATGGCGACGGCCTTGTCGGCATAGGCGTCGTCACCACTCACCTTCCAGCGTAGGGCAAGCGCATACGCAGCCGCAGCGTCGTTGAATAGCGCTGCATAGTTCTCCCGATGAGTGCCGTCATAGCCACGATAAACCATGGCTTGGGGGTTCGCGGTCCACTTCAGTGACGCATGGGAATTCTTGATCAGCACATCCCAGCCATCCGTCCAGGGCTGCGCGTTGTGCGCCACTTGCGTCTTCATGCGGTCGAGGTCGACCTGGGTATGCAAGGCACCCGGATGAACGAACGAACTCGCCATCACCGCCGGCGCGGTCAATGCCAGTGCGACCGACATGCCGATGGAATAGCCCAGGCTTTTGAATAGAACGTTCAACGTGTCTAACTCCGAGTGAAAAGGCTCGCCTCTACAGAAAGTACGCCATCAACGTTGAGCAGGCCTTTCACTGCAGCGATCGCGGCAAGCATAAATTGGAGCGCATGTCCGCCCGAAGTCAAGGCGATGACTGAGCGCAACTCCTCCATGAATCTACCCCCTGCCCTTGGCGACGCCTACGCGAAGCTTGCAGAAGACTCTTCGTGTCGCACGGTGACGGGGTAATCCATGCTGACCCTGCCCTCGCGCAATACAGTTCCGTGACAAGACGTCCGTGTAGACGTCCAAACCTCGGACGACAATTCACGCCACCGTCACCACCTGGACACACTATCGAATAAGAATCCTCGCCGACAATTTGGATCGATTTAACTCGATGACATTTTGCGATTATCGCGAACTGTCCGTCACCCCATGATCGTTCCGGCGAGAGGTTTCCATGCTCAAAATCCAGCATTTTTTTCCAACGCATCGACAACACCACGGCGCACCACCGCGCTCCACGACGATGCGCGGATCACGACGCCTTTTTCTGCTGATGCTCGCAGCATCGGCGTCTTGCGCGGCGATGACGGATCAACACGACCTTCGCCTGAATCAACTGCAGTACATCGGTAGCCACAATAGCTACCACGCTGGATTGGCTGCCGGCGAAGCTGCCATATGGAAGCGCGTGGCGCCCGACATGTTCGCCATTCTCGACTACACGCATCCAGCGCTGACCCAGCAGCTCGATGACGGTGTGCGACAGATCGAACTCGATATCTGGGGTGATGCGAAGGGCGGCCGATACGCCCGTCCGGCGGTCGTCAACGAAGTAGCCAAGGCGGGTTTACCTGCGGATACCCCGTTCGCCGATCCGAAAGTCATGCAGCAACCCGGGTTCAAGGTCATGCATATTCAGGACATGGATCAGCGCAGCAATTGCGAGCCGCTGGTCGCGTGTTTGCGTGAAGTACGCGCCTGGTCAAAGGCGCACCCCGGCCATCTGCCCGTGTTCATCTTGCTGGAGACTGAAGAGTCGCCACTGAAGATGCCCTTCCCTACCGTGCAGCCGGAGCCGTTCAGTACCGCGGCGCTCAATGCGTTGGATGCCGAGATTCGCTCGGTATTCGATCGCCACGAGTATCTAAGCCCCGATGATGTTCGCGGCGATGCAACCACGCTTAATAGTGCCATTCTCGCGCACGGCTGGCCGCACCTCTCAGAGGCACGCGGCAAGGTGATCTTCCTGCTCGATCAACGTTCGGTAGGCCCGGCGTACCTGACGGGGCACCCCTCGCTTCGCAACCGAGTGCTGTTCACCAATGCCGCGCCAGGCGATGACGATGCTGCCTTTACTGAGCTCAACGACGGAAGCGCCGAGGAGATCACCAGGCTGGTGAAGGCGGGCTATCTGGTGCGAACCCGCACCGATGCCAACCTCAAGGAGCCTGCGCGCAACGACACGACACGCCGGGATGCGATGCTTTCCAGTGGCGCACAGTTGCTAAGCACGGACTATCCCGATCATGAGCCGGCCGCCTCCGGCTATATGGTGAGCTTTCCTGGTCATGCACGCGCCCGCTGCAATCCGCAGATCACTGAGGCGCACTGCAACGGAGTCGACCTATCGCAATAGGCGACAGCTAGTGATGCCAATCACCCACTTCCTTGGTTGAAGCCCGGACTGAACGGGTTATCCCAAGGGAAGGTGGGTCGCGCTCAAAGTACCCGTACGCACTACGGAAGAAGCCACACCGCCACGTTCGTTGGCGGAAGGCACCCTGCTGCCCGGCGCAGCGAAAGCACTACAGATTCTCAGAAAGAAGCTCTGCCCTTCCCCCAGGACCATCCCCGCCATGAACCAGCCGTACAAGCTCAACTTACTTGCTGTCTCTGTATGCCTCGGCCTTAGCCTGAGCTCCATTGCTTACGCGGACGATGATGCGGACAAGAAGACCAAAACCTTGTCCGAGGTGAGCGTGACCGCCGACGGCACGCCCTCTACCGGCACGATTGATGAACAGAGGCTCGGGGTCAGTGTCAGTACCGTCATGACCAAGCAGGAGATGAATGCGGTTCCTTCGGCCAACATCGCGGACGTCGTGTCCCATATGCCAGGGCTGTCGGCCTATAGCGACATGCATCTCGGCCAGGCTGCCACCGGCGAGAACGAGTACGTGACCATCCGCGGCCTGGACTCGAGCTACAACGCCTATACGGTCAACGGGTTTGCACTGCCGGAAACCGACTCTTCCACCCGCGCGATCTCGCTGAACATGCTGGCGCCATTTGGCATCCAGTCGGTCAAGGTATCCAAGGCGCCCACGCCCGATATGCCGGGTGACTCCATCGGCGGCACCATCGACATGCGTACGCCGACGGCGTTTGATTTCGAGAAAGACACCTATGCCAAGACCACGGTGCAGGGTCAGATGAATTCCCTGGCATCCGATTTGGGCGTCTCCAACAAGGGCGGTACGGTACAGCAGGAGTTCGCCCGTCGGTTCGGTGACAACAAGGCGTTTGGCATCTATGCCGCCGCCTACTACGGAAAGAACAACAATGCGGCGGAGGCGGTTGCACCCAACTCTTCTTACACGCCGGTGAACCCAGCGGAGGCGAACGCGACTGATCTTCGGTATGCCGGGCCGCTGCAAAGCTCGCAGTACAAGTACAGCATCTACACCAACCAGATCAAACGTTACGGTGCCAATGTTTCGCTGGATTGGCATGGCGATACGACATCGCTGTATGCACGGGCCATCTATGGCTCCTACAGCGTCAAGGGTGAGCAGAATCAGGCATCGGCGCGAAATCAGAATGCGACGGATATTCTCCGCGGCGGCTACTTCAACACCCGCGATATCGACGAGAAGATGGCATCGCTGCAACTGGGCGGCGATAGTCGACTCGATCGCCTTAGTCTTGAGTACGGCACATCGTTCGGTTACGGCAACCGCAATCGTCCGGATTATGTGGAAGCCAGCCTTTACGGCACACCGGTGCCGGGGCAGTTCTCGTTCGGCCTTGGCAATCCAACCTATCCGAGCATTGCCGGCAACCCAGCGTCGCTTCAGAACAATTTCTACAACCTGGGCACCGATTCGTTCTGGAAGGTGCAGGGTCACAATGCCGGCAGCAAGGACACGCGCATCAACGCGCATGCCAACGGCACCTATCAACTGGACGATGGCGCGCTACAGAACATCAAGTTTGGCCTTTCCGCCGATACGTCCAAGCGCAATGCGTACGATCACCCCTTCTTCCACGACGACAACAACTTCGTCTACGGCGGCACTTACTTCGGCGGCCCCAACTACCCCTACTACGCGCCGGGCGGCCCCACGCTTGCCGCGCTGCCGGGGCAGGTTATCAATGGCGCTTTCGGTGGAAAGTATGCCGGCCCGTTCAAGCTGATCGACCGCAACTGGGTGCTTGCGCAGGCACTGCCGTATCAGTACGTGAATGATCCCAACGGTGCGGGTAACTACACCGCCAACGACTACAACGCCAACACCACGTCCAGTCGCGAAAACATCTATGCCGCCTACTTCATGGCGACGGTGAACTATGACGCGCTGACGATACTGCCTGGTGTGCGCTACGAGCTGACCCACTACTCGGCCAGTTCCTGGCAGTCGAATGGCGATGACGCCACGGGTCAGTTCGTCAACAATGGCCGCACGTATGGCGAAGTGTTGCCGGGTATCAGCCTGAACTACCGGCCGGACGACCTGACGGTGTATCGCGCGTCGTTGCGTCGCAGCTTCAGCCGGCCGGCCTTCGGCCTCATCTCCGGCGAAACCGTGTATTCGATCGACGATACGACGGGCAAAGTGCTTGGCATCTCCAAGCCCAATCCGGATCTCAAGCCCACGACGGCAGACAACCTTGACCTGTCCGCCGAGTTCTATGACGCCAATGGCGGCTTGCTCACCGCGTCGGCGTACTACAAGCGCATCAAGGGGTTCGTCTACACCTCGCAGGCGAACACCACCAACGACAGCACGCTGGGCGGCAATGTGCCGACGGGCACCATCTTCGAGAACGGCGTGCCGGTTACCACGCCCGAAAATGGTGGCACGGCCACGCTGTTCGGCACGGAGCTGGCTGCTAGCAAACAGTTCGTGAGCCTGCCGGGTTTCTGGAGCCACTTCGGCGCCAGTGGCAATGTCACACTGCAACACAGCTCGGCCGAAAGCGGCCGCATTGATCACCCAGGTAGCACCTGGCTGCCGCGCGCGCCGGAGAAGATCTACAACGCGGATCTGTTCTATGACGACTCGAAGCTTCGCGCCGATCTGACCTACAACTACACCGGCCTGCAGTTGATCGGGCTGACCAGCGACCGGCTCGACTACTACCTGCAGCCGGTCAAAACCCTCAACTTCAACGCCACCTATCACTTGCCCCATGGTGTCGATGTTGGCGTTTCGGTGAGGAACCTGCTTAACGAAGCGACCTTCTATGAGACGGAAGGCAAATCGAAGCACTACCTGGCCTACGACCCGGGTGCGGATGGTGCTTATGTGGATACGGGCCGCGTCTACATGGTCAACCTGAGCTATACGTTCTGACACTCGGACACTCCGATGATGCACCGATCATGCAGCGCACCTGCATGATCGGTGCACGAGCTTAGTTTTCTCAGCGGCAAACGAAACCGCATGGATTTGCCTATGAAAAACCCCCGCTACCGTCGCCGCGCCATCACTGTGCTGATCATGTCGGCCTGGATGGCGTTCGCATCCGTCGCGGCGATGGCCAGCGACGATATGCAATTGGAGCGCGTCATCCTTCTTTACCGGCACGGTGTGCGCACGCCACTTCCGGGTGAGATCCAGGCCAACGAGGTCAACGGAAAGCCTTGGCCAACCTGGAAACAAGCACCCAGTGAATTGACTCCGCATGGCGCCAAGGGAGCCGAGCGCATGGGGGCGTACGACCGCGAACGCCTCGCTAGCGCGGGCCTGTTCCCTGCGAGAGGATGCCCTGCGCCGTCCAGCATCCGGTTCTGGGCCAATACGGACGAACGCACTATCGCAAGCGCCAAAGCGCTCGCGCAGGGTTTCGCCCCGGGTTGCCCTATCGCTATTGGGCATCTTCCCCAGGGCAGTGACGACCCTCTATTTCACCCCATCGAGGTGAAGGCGGTCGACTGGAGTGCGCGGGATGCGGTGGCATCCATTCAAGCGCAGACCGGCGGCCCGGATGCACTGACTGCGCCCCATGGGGAGGCGTTGGCCACCATGGCATCGGTGCTGGGTTGCAAACCCGGCAGTACGCAACCCCTGTGCGACTCCAGCACGTGGCACGGCAGTTTTGCGACCTCGCCAGACCAAAGCCACATAGTGCTGACCGGTCCTATCGCAACGACCTCCGGCACCGCGGAAGTGATGCTCATGGCCTATGCGGAGGGACGCCCGCTAAACGATGTGGGCTGGGGACGGACGGACGCTGCCAAGCTTGAGGATCTTTCACGTCTGCATTCATTGCTGTTCGATATCTACGCACGCCCAAGCTACATGGCGGAACGGGTCGCGTCGCTGATGAGCAAGCGGATCGTCTCGACGCTGCAAGATGCGGATGCCCCTCGTCTGAGTGTCATGGTGGGAAGCGACAACAATATCGTCGCGCTCGCAAGCGTGCTGGGCATTCACTTCAAGATGCCGGGTTACGGCCAGGACGACCCGCCGATTGGTGGTGCTCTCGGCATCGAACTATGGCGTCGTCCCGCCACGGGCCAGCGCTATGTTCGCGTCTTTTATCAGGCGCAGACCTTGCCGCAGTTGCGCTCGCTCAGTGCGGATAAGCCGGCCACTTTGCTTTTGAATCCGGCAGGCTGCCCGACGAGCAAGGAGGGTCTCTGTCGCCTGGAAGCGGTGATTCCGTCACTCGAACGGGCCGCGGCACACGTCAAGTAAATCGCTCGTTCGTGCTCTCCTTCGGCCGTCGAAGCAGCGCTTGCTGCATCTCGTAGTTTCCGCGGTAGCGGTTTGCCACTCTTCTGGCTCGCAATGGCGAATCCGCTCCACCAACGACACGAAATGACGGGTGCCGCCGGCGGGCGGTGCTTACCATCAGGTTCTCGCTCAACGAGTCTCGACGCCATGCCGATCTATGATCTGGAACCCCTTCTGGCTCCGATCTCAGACGACGCTCCGTCGGGCGAGAACCTGGAATACGACGCTGACTTCCTCGCTCTTGAGCGGGCCGCGACGGTCAAAGCCGAGCGCGTGGTCGGCGACAGCGTCAAGCAGGCGGAAGAGCCGGATTGGGATCGGGTGGCAGAACGCTCGCAGGCCCTGCTTGCGCGCTCCAAAGATCTGCGTCTTGCGACGCACCTCACCACAGCATGGACGCGCACCGCCGGCCTGCCCGGCTGGACCGCCGGCCTGGCTCTGATCCGCGGCCTGCTCGAGCAACACTGGGATACCGTCCATCCCCAGCTGGACGCGGAAGACCATGACGATCCGACCACCCGGGTCAGTTCCGTGGCGCCGATCGCCGATCCACTGAGCCTACTTAGTCATGTCCGCACCACGCCATTCGTGCAATCGCCGCGCTTGGGTCCTTTCAGTCTGCGGGATCTGCGCATCGCCAACGGCAGCCTGAAGATCTCCGCGACGGATGGCGATGACCAAGTCGGACTGCCCACACAGACGGAGATCGAGGCCTGCTGCCTGGATTGCCCCTATGAGCAGCTCGCCGCGACAGCGAGCGCGGTGACGGAAGCGCTGGAGCATGCCAAGGCCATCGATGCCATTTTCAATGAACGCGTCGGCACGGCGGGTCCAGAACTCAAGCCATTGCTAAGCGACGCGTATGAACTGAAGAGTTTTCTGGAGGCACAACGCAATTTGCGTTCCCCCCAGACGTCGACGGATGGCGCGAACGAGGAGGCGGAGCAGGTGTCTGCTGGCACGACCGCCATCACCACCGTAGTCACCAAGGTCGGCATTCAGGACACACGGGACGTGCTGCGTTGCCTGGATGACCTTTGCGAGTACTACGCACGCGAGGAGCCCTCCAGTCCGGTGCCGCTGTTGCTGCGCCGTGCCCAGCGTCTGGTAGGCAAGAACTTCCTCGACCTGCTGAAGGATCTCGCACCTGGCGGGCTTGACGAATTACAGCGGGTGTCCGGGCACGGTGATGATGAGTGACGCTGGTGAGTGGATGCCCTTGGCGTCCGCTCAATAAAAGCCGTCGCATGCGTTTGCGGCGCTGCGCAGCACCAGTTGCCGCACCGCAGGATTCCATTGCAGCGACAAGCCGCCCGGCAAGCCGGCTGTGATGGTGGTGTCGGCGGGCTGAGAGATCGGCCCGATCTGCTGATGACTGCCGTCTGCGTAGGTCACCTGCGCGGACAGCGCGAAACCATTCGGCGTCGCACAAGCGTCAGGCTCCACCTGAGCCACCTGCGTCGCACCAAAGGCGGTCAGCACGGGCAGGCTTCCGCTCCGTACCGACGCCCCGCCCTGCCCTGATGAGCAACGGGCATCCAGCGTGTAGGTCACGGCAAAATGCGGCGGCGAAGCCATCTGCACTACACCCACTGCTTCAGGTTGCGCGACACAGCCCACCAGAAAAGCTTTGCGCTGGGCTTTGACATGCAGCACATAGCTTCCAGGCGCGATGCCGTCACCACCCGGAAGCACCAGTTCAATACGCGTCGGCTGAGCACTCACCAACGTGGGTTGCAGTGCCAAAGGTTTGTCGTCGGCATCTGTCGCGATCACCTTCGGGTCGGCGCACTGGGCGTCTGCCAGGTTCTTGCCAACCAGTACAAGGTGCCGCTCTGCCTCTCCGCCATGTATGGCAAAGATCGCTCGTCGGTCCGGCGTCTCCACGGCCTCGATCACCGGTGGTGCGGCGGACGGCGCATCACGCGCCTCAGCCAGCCGCTCGACCGTCAATGCCAGCGCCTGCGCCATGGTGGCCGCATCACCATCCAGGCAGTGCGTGCAGCTCCCCAGATAGGCCTGCGTGCGCAAGACAGCTGCGTGGGCGCGCATGGCTTGGGCGCGCCGCGCGTCGCCCATCAGCTCCACGGGCTGGGCGGCAGCGTTACCCAGGTTTTTCGCCAGCGCATCCTGCCATTGGCTCAGGTGTTGCACGGTCGCTTCCAGCGACTTATCGGGATGCGCCTGTTCGCGCGCCTCCAGTTTTGAGCGCACGTCGTGCAGTTCGGCGATGACGGCGCTCCCGCTTAAGCGCGGTGCATTCTGCGCGCAAGCACCCGCCGTGACGGCCAGCGCAAGCAACACCATGCTGAGGCGCAAGCGGAACATGGCCATCATTCGCCCTGGCAGTCCGCCGTCTCCGGATCGCAGGCCTCCTGGTCGGGCGGTAGGCGGATACCCGAGGGGACGATGCCGTACGCGCGGTAGCTGGCCGTGATGATGCTGGCGTCGATATAAGAGTCCAGGCGGTTGTTGCCGTTCTGCGCGTGACTGGTCGACATGGTGGTGGGAAGGTTGATCGACAGCAGGCCAGCCTCCGGCAGCGGATTTCCCTGTCGGTCCAGCGCATAGAAGTACGCGGGCGGAAGGCCAATGGCTTCGACCACATACGGCAGTGTGCCAAACGCGTAGATAGGCGCCGTGATCAGACCGATATGCTCGCTGGCCGCATATATGCCCTGGCCGTTGTACAGCGGCGTCGTTCCGGTCTGCAGCAGGCTGCCATTGAGCACCGCGAGGTAAAGCGCGGACGTGCCCGCATCCACCGTGTAGCTACTGCCGTCCACCGACGCCAGCGTCAGCGTTTGCCCGTTGGTGAGACTGAAGCCAGCCGGCGACTGGAAGCCGCCCAGCGTACTGATGTGATTGGCGATGGGCTGGCTCTGCGTCCCCAGTGAGGTTGCACCACCTGCCCTGCCGCTCAGCGTCGTGGCAACAATATTGCCCGTCGCGCTTTCGTTGATAGCACCTGCAGCGTTGAGCACGACACGTCCGCCGCTCAACGTACCCGTCACATCCAGATCGCCGTCTTGGGTAATAAGCGTTACGCCACCGGTACTCAGTAAGGGCCCGGCGATCGTCAGCCCGTTCGCATTGGTCAGGCTGAAACCGTTGGCACTGAAGTTGCCAACGCTGCCCACGCTATTGGCCTGCATCAGATTGGTGGCGCCGGACGAGCTGCCGGTCAGCGTGCGCGCATTCAACGCGCCTGCACTCTGATTGATGGCCGCGCCACTCACTAGGCTGAGGTTGTTGGCCGCCGTAACGACATTACCCAGGTTGATGCCGCCACTACCCGTCAACGCCACGTTCGCGCCGCTCAGGTCCGCTGTCGTGCTCAGCAAGCCACCGCCTGACGTCAGCACCAGATTCGAGCTGCCGGTGTTTATAGCAGCGCCGGGCAAGAACAACGTGCCGCCGAGGGAAATCAGGCTGACAGCACCATTGGTGCCATTGGTCAGCGAAGCAATCTGCAGATCGCCAGCATTGGTGATGGCAATGCCGGTGCCGATGGCAGTCACTGGACCAGCCAACTGATTGCTTGCATTCGTCAGCTGGATGCTGCCGTTGCCGGCATTGAAATAGCTGCTGCCCGTGACATTGAGCGCACCCACCTGCCCGATGGCCGGATCGTTGCTGGTGACGCTCAGGTTACCGTTGATCTGGCTCGTACCAAACACTAGCGGGCTAGTGTTGGCAATCTGCGTATCTCCGCCCGTAAGGCTGACTGCGCCACGCAGATTGTTGGCACTGTTGGTCAAGGTGATGGCGTTGGTTCCGGCATTCAGCGTCGTTGCGCCCTGTACCTGCAGGGAACCACTCTGCACGATGGCCGTGCCATTGGTGAGGCTAAAATCACCGCCACTGGTGTAGTTACCCAGACTGCCGATCTGGTTGGTTTGGTTAAGCAGCGTGGTTCCCGAGGACTGGCCCGTCAGCGCGCCCGTCGTCAGCGTACCGCCGACCTGATTGATCGTTCCTGCACTCGCATTCAGCGCCACTCTCCTGCCATTTACGGCATTGGCCAGCGTGATATTCCCACCACTGGCGAGCGCAATGTTACCTACGCTACTCAATACGCCAGACACGATCAGCGAATTCGCGTCAGCCAGGCTGAAGTCGCCACCACTGTGGTAATTACCGAGGCTATAGATCGTATTGCCTTGCATCAGCGACGTAGAGCTCTTCGAAAAGCCACTAAGCATTCCCGCGCTAATCGCGCCGCCAGACTGAATCACTGCGCCGTTGTTTGCCGTAAGCGATACATCCGTACCACTCACCGTTCCCTGCAATGTCAGGTCGCCATTGGTCGTGGTCAGTGCCGTACTGCCGTTACCGTTCAAAGAACCGTTAACGGTCAGTGCGCCCGCATTCGTAAGGCTAAATCCGTTGGCAGTAAAGCTGCCGAGTTGCGTGATCTGGTTTGCCTGATTCAGCGTTGTGACACCCTGCGAGCTACCGGTAAGTAGCGGCGCACTGAGCACGCCACCTGTCTGGGTAATCGCGCCGCCGCTGCTAGTGAGATTCAACACGCCGGCCGCGGAGACATTGTTTGCGAGCGAGATGCCCTGACTACCGGAGAGGGAGATGTGGGTGCCCTTTAGGCCTCCGGCTGTCATCAGCGAGCCACCAAGAGCGGAAAGCGTCAGGTTCGCCGAACCGGTATCGATAGCTGTGCTCGGCAAATACAGCGCGCCGCCTGCGATCAGACTGACGGCGCCGTTCGCACCATCGATCAAATTCGCCACGCGTAGGTCACCGCCACTACGGATGGTGATGCCGGTGCCGCTAGCGTTGACGCTTGATCCGAAGGCATTGCTCGCATCGGCAAGGGTAATCGCGCCGGTACCCGCGGCACCGCCCGCGGTGAACGTGCTTATGCCCGTCACGGTCAATGCACCGGATTGGCTGATCGCGGCGCCGGTATTGGCCGTAGTCGCGACCAGATTACCGGATATGTTGCTCGCGCCAAGATTCAGCGCACTGGCGTTGTTGGCCAGCGTGTTTCCGCCAGTAAGGTTCACCGCCCCGTGCAACTGGTTGCTGCTACCCAGCGTGATGGCACCCGTACCGGCGTTGAAGTTGCTTGTGCCAGTGACCGTCAACGGATTGGCTGTCTGGCCGATAGTCGCATTGCCGGTCGTGCTGGCAGACAGGTTGCCCGATAGTGTGCTGGTATCGAAGATCAGACCAAGACTGTTGACGATCTGTGCGTCGCCGCCGGTCAGGCTCACGGCACCCAGCAGGCGGTTGCCGCTGTTGGTCAGTGTGATCCCGCCCGTGCCGGTGTTGAATGAACTTGTGCCGGTAACGTTCAACGTGTCAGTCGCAATCGGGCTCTGACTGATTGCGGCGTTGGTCGCGGTCGCCGCCAGATTGCCAGCAACGGTGCTCGCGCCAAAGATCAAGGCGCGATCATTGGCAATGCTCGCGTCGCCACTGTTAAGACTCACGGTACCGTGCAGGTCGTTGCCGCTGTCAGTCAGCGTAATGGCATGGGTGCCGGCGTTGAGCGTGGTGTTCCCCTGCACAGTGAGCGAACCAGATTGTGTGAGGGCGCCGTTGTTGGTCAGGCTGAAATCGCCGCCACTGCTAAAGAGGCCAAGGTTGGCGATGTTGTTGTTTGTCTGGTTGAGTACGGTGCTGCCGCCGGAGCCTCCACTGAGCGTCGCCGTGGAGATGCTTGATCCTGCCCCCTCGCTGATGCCGCCCTGTGCATTCAGCGCAACGGTGTTGCCTGTCATTGTCCCATTCAATGCCAGATCGCCACTGGTGGTGGTCAATGCGACACCCGTGCCGCCATTCAACACGCCGGTAGTGCCGAGTGTCTGCGCATTGGTCAAACTGAAGCTGCCAGCGCTAAACCCACCCAGCGTCGTGATGTAGTTGGCCTGGTTCAGAACGGTACCGCCAAAGGAGTGGCTGGTAAGTGCGCCCGCCGCTCCAGTCGTGGTGATACTTCCACCGTTACCTTCGGTGATGGCACCCGCTGACGTCAGCGAGACGTTCGTTCCGCTTATCGCGCCATTGAGCGCCAAGTCGCCGGTAGTGGTGGTCAATGCCACGCCGCTACCACCGTTAAGCGTTCCCGTGGTGGTCAGTGTCTGCGCGTTGGACAAGCTGAAGCCGTTGGCGGTGAAGTTACCAAGATGCGTGATCAAGTTGAGCTGACCCAGCGACGTGGAGCCTTGCGAGCTACCGGTCAGCACGGCTGCCGTGAGCGCACCGCCACTCTGGGCAATCCCGCCGTTGCTGCTGGTCAGGCTCAGCGCGTTTGTCGCCGTCACGTTATAAGGCAGCGTGAGTGCGCCGTATGACTGCAGCGAAACGTTGTAACCAGCCAGATCACCCGAAGGCGTGAACGAACCACCGCCCGCAACCAGGGTCAGATCACCGGTGCCGGTGTTTATTGACGCCGCAGGGAGGTTCAAGCCGCCATTGAGCGAGGTCAAGCTCAACGATCCATTGGCGCCACCGCTCAGCGCACCCACCGTCAGGCTCCCTTGATTGACGACAGCGATACCGGTGCCGGTGAGATTGACGGTTGAACCGAAGGAATTGCCCGGATCGATCAAACTGATCGCGCCGGTGCCCGATGTGGTGTCCGCCGTGAATGTGCTTGTGCCCGTCACCGTCAATGCGCCGGACTGGCTGATCCCGGCGTTGGCATTGGCCGTGGTCGCGGTCAGGTTGCCGGAGATGTTGCTGAGGCCAAGATTCAGCGCACCCGCATTGTTGATCAGCGTATTGCCGCCAGTGAGGTTCACGGCGCCATTAAGCTGATTGCGATTGCCCATCGATATGGCGTTTGCACCGGCATTCAACGTTGTATTGCCCACTACCGAGAGCGTATTCGTCCCCGACTGCGCGATGCGTCCCATATTGAGCAGGTTGAAATCGCCGCCACTGGAGTAAGTGCCCAAGTTGGTTATGGCGTTATTGGCCTGGGTAAGTACGGTGCTGCCCGTCGACGAACCTGCGAGAGTGCTGGCCGTAATGCTCCCACCCGCACCCTCGGTAATGGCGCCAGCTACGTTCAACGTGGTCGTGCCGGTGCCGCTGTTCAACGCCCCGTTGATGGCCAGCGCGCCACTGTTGTTGAGGCTGAATCCGCTGGCGCTGAAATTTCCAAGCGCGGTGATGTTGTTGGCTTGGCCCAACGTGGTGCTGCCGGTCGACGAACCTGCGAGAGTGCCAGCCGTGATGCTTCCGCCCGCGCTCTCGGTAATGGCGCCGATCACGTTCAGCGTGGTCGTGCCGGTGCCGCTGTTCAACGCCCCGTTGATGGCCAGCGCGCCACTGTTGTTGAGGCTGAATTCGCTGGCGCTGAAACCGCCAAGCGCCGTGATGTTGTTAGCCAGACTCAGCAGCGTGGTGCTGCCTGTCGACGAGCCGGCCAGAGTACCGGCCGTGATGCTTCCACCTGCACCCTCAGTAATGGTGCCGGTCACGTTCAACGTGGTCGTGGCCGCACCGCTGTTCAACGCCCCGTTGATGGCCAGTGCGCCGCTGTTGTTGAGGCTGAAACCGTTTGCGCTGAAACTGCCGAGCGCGGTGATGTTGTTGATCTGGGCCAGCGTAGTACTGCCGCTCGACGTACCGCTCAAAGCCGCCACGGTAAGCGCACCACCCGACTGAGTGATGTAGCCCCCGCTGTTCAGTGAGAGCGACTGAGCGTTAACGTTGCCGCTGAGGGTCAGGTCCGACCCCGCCGCCGTGCCCAGCGCCACCGAGCCGCCGCTGACCGTCAGCCCGCCCACCTGCAACGATGCGCCCGCGCCATTGGTCAGGCTGAAGCTGCTGCCCGAGCTGAAGCTGCTGACGTTCTGGATCTGGTTCGCCTGCGTCAGCGTGGTGCTGTTGACGGAGCTGCCAGACAAGGTGCCGGCCGTAATGACGCTTGCGGGTGCTGATCCCGAATTCGCCGTCTGAGTGATCGCTTGCTGCGAGCTCAGGACTACCTGGCCACTGCCGGCGTTGACCGCACCGTTCAGGCCAATGGAGCCATCGCTGGTGATTGCGATATTGCCGCCAGTCGCGCTGATCGTTCCGCTGGTATCGACATCGCCACCCGTGCCAAGCAACTGCACCGTGCCGCCGTTGCCGCTGATGCTGTTGGCCTGAACCACGCCAGTGTTGTTCACCATCTGCGTGAACAAGCCTGGCGTGGCAGACGCCTGTAGCACAATCGTGCCGCCATCCGCGGTCAGCGTGCCGTTATTGGTCACTGCAGCGCCGGTACCGGGGCCCGTCCCAAGCGCACCCGTCAGTACGACGTTGACCAGGTTGTTGCCGTCGAAATCGACGGTCACCCGATCGGCGCCATCCAGAAAAATATGCCCGGCGCTGGCCGCAATCTGGCCGCTGTTGACGACATTACCGCCCACCAAGATCACGCCGCCGCCACTGGCTGCGCTGATCGTTCCCTGGTTGATGATCGATGCTGAGCCGCCGCTATTGAGCAGGTCGTAGTACGTGTGCCCGTTGGATGCCGTGGTTCCGTTGACATCCAGCGTGCTGGCCACCAAACCGCCGACAGAAACCTGGGCGCCATTGCCAAATACAATGCCCGCCGGATTGATCAGGAACACCTGGCCGGGCGCCGTGAGAGCGCCGTAAATCTGGCTTGCTACGGGCGAGGAAGAACCGATACCGATGCGATTGAGCGCTACCGAGCTCGCACCCTGGGCCTGATTGAACATCACCGTTGCACCCGATCCGATATCAAAACTCGTCCAGTTCATCGATACCTGGGCACTGGTCTGATTGATCGTCATGGTGTTCGCGTTGGACGACACCGTGGCAACGCCGGTGATGACCGTGCCCCCGGTAGGCAACGCATTGGCGGCCGGCCCGCCGGCCAGCGCGCCGCTAACGGGAAAACAAGAGCCCGCCGCCATGCCAAGCAGGGACAGGCTCAGTGGCAAGGCCTTGCGCTTCATGCGCAGTAATAGAGGGGACGCGGCGCGATGCGTGCGGTCATGGATCCGGTTCATGGTCGTCACCCCTTTAGAACGTAAAACCAAATCGCGCGTACACGTGATAGCCCTTGCCATCAGAGGCGTCGAGCGAACTCAATGCCTTTGCGGCGTCAACGTGCAGTTCAAAACGATGGAAGCGCGGCAGGCGGAACACAAAGCCCACGCCGATATCGCTAACTTCCTGCATCTTTCCGCCATTGAGCCGGTTGCCACCCACCGGCCACCCTTTGGCGTAGTCGACAAAGGTTTCCAGCTCCAATAGCTCGCGCCATGGGCGCGCATAGAACGGCGACACCTTGTCGGCGAAGCCGGGCGCATCGACGTGGTATTCCACAGAGGAGTAGTACCCACGGTCGGCGAGCACGTCGGCAATCGGATAGGCGCGCACGGTGTCCGGGCCGCCGATGGCAAACTGCTCCATGGGCGTCAGCGCATCGTTGGTGTATTGGCCGGTGAACTTGAAATAGAGGCGTTGCGTGCGGGTGAGGAATTGCAGACGCGTATAGGCGACCTTGCCCACCGTGAAGCTGCTGTCGTGCCCGGGGCTTACCAGATCCACTTGCGATGGCGAACGGTCGCTGATCGACTGGCGCACGGCGACCTGCAGCAGGTCGATGCCATGAAAGCGCGTGTCGGTGTGGTTCATCGAAAAGCCGAACTCGGCCACGTCGAAGCGCTCGTCCGACATCAGCAGGATGCTGCTGTTGAGTTTGGACTCCTCGCGAATCAGACGGAACGTACCCATCGCCTGCAGGTTCGGCGTGTTGATGAACTTCCAGTCGGCGCCGCCGTACCAGGTCGACGTGGGGCCGTGCACGTGCAGCGAAGCGAAGATGCCGCTATCCACTTCCAGTTGGCTGCGCGTCGCACCAAATACGGCTGTAAGGCCGGAAACCGGCGCGATGGGGGCTCGATAACTCAACGCGCCAAACAGGCTCTGGGCGGGCGCGAACGCGTAATCGAGATTGGCGTTGAAGACATCGCCATAGCCCAGGGGACTGTTCCAGGCCAAACCGACCTGCGCACGATAGCGGCCAGTAACGTCTGTGCCGTAGTCGTTGCCACCCACCGTGATCACATAGGGTCGCTTCTCTTCCTGAGCCACCATGATCAAGTCGGTTTCGCCCGTTTGCTCGCCGGGCTGAAAGGTCGAGGTGATCGCTACGCCTGGCAGGTCACGCGCGTACAGCAATGCGGTATCCACATCGTCTTTCTGCAGCGACTGGCCTTTGAGGTGTTCGGCCGGGGCCGCGATGATGTCTGCGCTATAGCGTTTGGCGCCCTTCACCACCACTTTGCCAATCGTGCCCTCCAGCACCCGTATCTCGACGATCTGGTCGGCACCAACGGTTTGGGCTGGCACCACGGCCTGCGCCACGATGAAGCCACTGGTGCGGTAGCGCTGGGTGATGGCCGCGGCCACCTTCTCCATCTGCGCAATGCTCAGTCGCGGAGGCTCGGCCGTACCGGCCATCTGCTTGTACTGTTCGTCGGCCAACGCCTGGATGCTGGCGGGTGTGATGTGCGCGGATGCGTGCTCTCCGACACCCGTCACACGAAAACCTTGCACGGCCATCTTGGCGGCCGCGACGGGCTCGCGATCCTTGACGGGCGGCACGATGTCTTCGCTATTGCCAGGCGTCGGCGATGCCGTCGCGGCGTCCATGTCGTTCGCATAAAGTCGCTCACTGCCCATGGCCAAAGCCAGGGCAGCCGCAAGGCATGCCATTCGCACTGTGGATTTCCCCTGTAGAAATCGCCCTGTCCCTGTGGTCCCTGCCAGGGTGGCCGGGGTACCCGGCCACGGAAGTGGCCGGCAACGTACCAAGGCGGTCTGGCTCGGCCGAGTCATGCGGCGAGCAGCCAGTATGCCAGCAGTGCACACAAAAGAACGCCCGTCGCCCAAACCCACAGACGCCCACTCAACAACCAGGGTCGGGATGGAAACATCGACGGCAAGACGTCCGCTTGGGCGGAACCATCGTAGGCGGATGGCGGGTCTTGCTGGGACGGCGTACTCGTCGCGGTGCGGCGAGTGATGGCGCTATCGCCGCCCTGCAGCGTGCCCAGCAACCTGCGGCGGCGCGCTCGATATTCGTCGCGGGTCAGGCGCCCCATGCGATGCGCATCGTCCAGCGCGCGCAGCCCTTCGTTGACCCCCCACTCGCGCTCGCTCATTTCAGCTCCCGAAGTACACGGAAGCCCACGTCTTTCTGCGGAGTACCGCTGTCCGTGCGGCGCGCCTCTACCGTGCAGTCGGACCAATAGCTGTTGAAGCTGCCGCCGCGCACTAGCGTGGCGCCATCACTGGTCACCCATTCCCATACGTTTCCCGACATGTTGACCAGCCCCCATGGATTGGGTTCGCGCCCCCGCGCAGCCACTGGCGCACCGGTAACGTCGGCGCCTTGACTGGTCGGTGGGATGCAGTTGCTGTCTTCGGACTGCTTCCAACTCTGGCCGGCCTGGGCGGCATGCAGCCATTCGGCATCGCTCGGCAAGCGATAGGTAAATCCCGTGCTGCTGGTGAGCCAGGCTGCATACGCCTTGGCCTGCACAAGGCTGATATTGCTCACGGGCAGACTGCCAAGCTCGGGATCATCGACGGTAATGGCATGGCACTGGCCGCTAGCCGTGCAGAAGCGGTTGAAATCGTTGACGGTGATTTCCGCGCGCGACATGGCATACGCAGCGCCGCTGCCTACCCCAGGCACCACGACCAACGAAGGGCCGCGCTTGCCATCAAGCACATCAGAGCAGACCTTGCCCGCGCCAACCAGCGCCGACCCGCCACAGGGATCCGGACCTGTGGCGACACCGGCTTTCGTTGCTGTCGTTTGCGTGGCAGTCACTGCAGCGGCGGTGGATTTGGCCGTCTGTGCTGCAGGGGTGTTAGCTGCTGGCGTTATCGCTGGAGCGGCCGAGCTTGCCGTTGCCGGCGTAGTTATCAGTGCCGCAGCGGGCTTGCGTGCTTCCAGTCGCGCGGCGAACGAGCCTTGCGGCAGCTGGCCACGCTGCTTCATGTCTGTCTCAAGGCTTTCCAGCGTCGCGCTGTCCGTCTTGCGCAGATCGGCGAGCTGCTTTTTCAGGCGGTCATAGTCCGCATCGGACAGCGCACTCGTGCCGCCCTGCATCAGGTCGGACACGAAAGCGTAGCGCTCACGCGCGCTGCGCAGGTCCGCGCGATTGCCTAATGCGCGAGTGCCCTGCCCCGCAATGTCCGCTGCGCCCTGATAGCGTCCGCGCTGGAAGGCATCCTTGGCCTGTCCGAGGTAGGCCGTCGCCAGGAGCTGTGGTCCCTCGTTGGCCAGGAAGGGAGCATTGGGTTGCAGCGTGCGCACACGATCCAGCGACTCCTGCGCCTTGGCCACGTCATTGGCCGCCGCCGCACGACGCATCGACTCAATGCGTGAGTCGATCTCCGCCGCCACGCTGTCCTTGGCAAGCTGGGCTTCCAGCTGTTGCTGCAGTCCATCCAGCCGACCGCGCTGCTCAAGCAATCGCGACGAGCGCGGCACATATTGCAGGCCGAAATTCACCCATGCCAACGTGCGCTGCGCCTGCATCGGGTCGTTGACCTTGGCCGCTTCGTCGGCCACTGCGTTGCCCAGGGCGTCGAACAGGCGTTGTGTTTCGGGCGCGTTGTCGTTCTTCAACGGAGTGGCGACCCGCGTGATCGCGGCCTCCCAATCCACCGTGCTGGCGGGCTTGGCCAGAAGGTCGGCCAGTTCACGACGCGCGTCCGTCAGGCTCTGCGTGCCCGGCGCTGCTTGCGCTGCCGTGGCGATCTGCTGCAGTGAGGCGGCCTGTTCGTCCGCCGCCAGCTGTACGCCGCGCTGCTGCAACCGGGCGGAGCCGGGGAACAACGTGGTGGCCAGCGCCAACCGTTGCTTGGCCTCGTCGAGCCGGTCGGCGGCCAATGACTGGCCGATGGCGGCGTCGTACTTCAGCTCAAGCTCGGCGTTCTTCAGTAGCGCGCTGCCAGGGTCCACTGCACGGATGCGCGCCAGTGTGGTCACGACATTGTCGGGCTGGTCTTCGAAGATGGCGCCCGCATCGATCTGCCGGGTCAACTGCGTGTCCAGCGTGTTGAGCAGTTCATTGCGCTGCTGTTCCAGCTCGCCACGCTTCATGTCCAGCGCCGGTGAATACAAGCGCAGTTGGTCGCGCAGAGCCAGCACGCGCTGCGCACCCGCGTAATCGAACCGCTGCTGCGACGGCTGCCAGTAGGTGTCAATGCGGCTGAGCAGGTAACTCTGGATGGCCTCTCCCTGATCAATGATGACCCGCTTGCGGTCGTCCTCGTCCAGCGTCGCCAGTGCCTGCATGGCCTGCACTTCGTTCGCGTAGCGCTGCTTGCCGATGGCGGAGAAGCTCGCGATCACCTTGGCGAGGTGATGACTGTGCATGTAACGGCTCACGCCCCAGCCGCCGGCCACCAACAGGACCAGTGCGAGCGAACCACCCAGCACATACGGGCCCATCCGTTCTTTAAGACCTACCTCGCGCAGCCCTTCGATCAGCGCTTCGGCATTCTTCAGGCGCTGATCGCTGGTCAATGCCACGCTGTCGCACAGCGTCTTGTGCTGGCGACGGGTCAGTCCCGGCACGGCGGGCGGCTTGCGCCCTTCCTTCTGCACCACCTCGGCGCTGACCTTGTCAAACGGGTGCTTACCGGTCAGCAATTCGAAGCACACACACCCCAGCGCATAGATGTCATCGTTGGGCGACGGCTCGCTGCCGCGGATCATCTCCAGGCTCGCGTAGGCCGGCGTCAGCGCGCCCAGCGTGCCTGCATCGAATAGCGTCTGTTCGCCCGATGCATCCCCGGCGAACTTGCCGGCCCGGGCGATGCCGAAGTCGAACACCTTGGGCAGGCCTTCGCGCGTCACCATCACGTTGCCGGGCTTGAAGTCCGAATGCACGATGCCTGCGGCGTGCGCACGCCCCAAGGCCCGCGCCATGCCCTCGATCAGCGGACGGGCCTTGGCCAGCGGCATGCCGTTGTAAGCGCGCTCCCGGATCAAGCTCTTCAGATCCGAGCCGTCGATGTACTCCATCGTCATGAACACGATGGTGCGGTCCTTGTCGAAGTCGAACACCCGCACAATGTTGTCGTGCGCCAGCAGTTGCGAACGGCGCGACTCACGTTGCAGCGCAATCAGCGAGTCGGGATGGCGGCGAAACTCGTCATTCAGCACCTTCACCGCGACATAGGGATCGCGGTCGCGGGCTTCCACCTTGCGTTCGTCCTTCGCCAGATAGACCACGCCCATGCCGCCACGGCCCAGCTCTCGCTCCAGATGAAAGCGCCCCTTCAACAGCGAGCCCACGGTGACGTAGTCGCCCCCCTCTTTCGCCGCGATGCTCTCCCAGCTACCGAGGCTGGACAGGCCACTGGTGGTGCCGTGCGTCGATGTGTCTCCGGGACTATGGCCAGCTTGCGTGGGTCCGTGTGCCTGCGGCTTGACGACGGTCATCTCGTCGTCCGTTGCAGGGGGCGACGACACCTGCACAACGGTCAGTTCGGGATCCGGTGTCTGCGGCGGCTTGAGCGCGGCGGGCATCATCACGGTAACGTCGGCGTCCACCGGTGCGCGCGCAGCGATAATCCGCATGGCGCCCAAGCGGGCGATCAGTGCAAGTACCACGTCGGCATCCAGCTCGCCGGCTTCACGCATCTGTTCCAACTGCGCCACCTCTGCGCGATAGTCGGCCTCGTCCAGCACGCCGCGTGCTTTGACCGCGTCGAGCAACGCAGGCAAGGCGATGCGTCCGGCGCGGAGTTCATCCACTAGCTCCATCAGGGGCAGTGCGCGCGGTACGGCCATGGTCATTCCTCCAGGCGCACGATGACGGCGGAGACGTTGTCGCGCGCTGCCCGGCTCATCGCCAGGTCAAGCAAGCTGGCCACCAGGGCCTGCGGTTCCTGCGCGCGACGACAGGCGTCGTCCAGCTCGGCATCTGACATTTCCTTGTTGATTCCATCGGTACAGAGCACGAACTGCGTACCGGAGCGCGAAGCGGCCACCACCCAGTCGACGAACAACTGCGGCTCGGCACCAACCGCGCGGGTAAGCGCACCCGGTGAAGGCGTTGGCGTGGCATGGTGGATCTGCGTCACGTCGTCTTTCACGCCGTGCACGTGGTCACGGGTGATCTGACGCAACTGACCGTCCTCGTAGCAATAGGCCCGACTGTCACCGACCCAGCCGCACAGCATGTATTCCTCGTCGTACACCAGCACCACCACGGTGGAACCAATCAGGTCGACGCCTCGCGCAGCCGCGGACTGCAGCAAATCACCGTTGACGCGCTGCAGCTCATCTTCGATCGCCTCGATGAAGTCGACGACAGTCCCCTGGCGTGGCACGGAGGCCAGCCGCTCGACGATCATCGAGCTGGCATAGTCGCCGGCCGCATGCCCACCGAGGCCATCCGCCACTACCCACAGCCCCGCTTCGTCGCGCAGCAGGATGGCGTCCTCGTTGTGTGCCCGGACCTTGCCGGTCACCGTGCGCCCGGCGGACTGATACCGCGTCATCATGGGTGTGTCTCCGAAGGCATCAAGGCATCCGGCGAGCGCCAGGCTCGACCAGCGTGCGTAGCGTCGATGAAACCCGCAAAAGCCTCCGGCGCCGGCAGTCCTCGCGTGGCAAGCACGCTGGCCGGCACGCGCGCACCACCGCCGGACCACCACAGGCACCAGGGCTGCGACAACTCGCTGAGTCGCGACCACCAGCCCAGCAGGGTGGGCGTCGCGTCGGCGTGGCGCGGTAGCGGGAAGCGCCAGTGATCGGCGGCACTCCAGTCCACATCGATAGGTGGATGGCGGCCCGGTATGGCGGTTTCGTCAGAGAGATCGGTCAGCGCGCGCACCTGCATGTCGAACAACTCCACACCCCATGCGGGATCGGTTGATGCGTCGACACCCATGCGCTCGGCCTGTGCATACCAACCCTGGTCTTCGTGCCATGCGCCGGCCCCCGGTGCATGCGGGATACGCGTGGCGATCACCAAGGGAAAGCAGCGCCCTACCCGATCGCTCGACGGCAGCATCACCCCGGCCATGGCGTGACCACCGCACACGCCCGGCGGCAACATGAAGCGCCATGGCGGGCTTGCCTGAAAGCTGTGTTTCCATGCGCCGCCAAGCGCATCAGGAAGCGCAGCCACGGCATATTCGAAATGCCGGTCCCAGGCATCCACAAAGGCGACCGGCAGGCGGCGCTGCACGAAGTCTCCCGCGCTGGGCAACTTGCCAAAGAATCCCGCGGCGTCGGCAGTGGTCATTGGCCTAGCCACCACAGCGGAAGCGCTGTACGTCGTCGTTGAGGAACGGGTTACGCAAGTTGCTCGCCTGGATGCCCAGCTTGGCGCCGCGTCCACCGAAGTCGAACGTGGCCAGGAAACGAAGGTCCGACTGCTTCTGCAACTGCGCTGCCTGCAGTGCACGAAAGAAGGCCCAGTCGCCCTGGTAGTCGAAGCTGCTCAGCAGGCCGCCGCTGGCGTCATAGGCGGCGACGGTGACGTGCCCCGGCGTCGGGCCTGGCCATTTCATCGCCATGCTGGACGCACCGCCGGGTTGGTAATCGTACTTCTGTCCGTCGATGTCGACCACGAGTCGCGCAATGCCCGCATCGAGCACGGGCGTGAGCACCGTGAAATCCACTTCGGGGAGATTCCCGCCACGGAAGTACATCTGCTTGATGCGGTCGGCCGCCTGCAGTTGGGCCAGCATGGCCGGCGAGCCAGGAACGACGCCTGGACTGTCCTTCCAGCGCCATGTCTTGCCGGTGGCGTCGATCAGTTTGTCCAGGCTCTGCTTGTACAGCGTGTCGAAGCGACCGCCAGAGCCGAACATCTCGCCGAAGTTCTGCACAGGAATATCGCTGCGACTGTCCGGTGAGAACGGATAACGTCCACGGATGAAGTCTCCGCAATCCTTGGCAACGGCTTGCTGGAACTGATCATCCAGCGCGCCCTTCGCGCCCGAGGCCACCAACGCCTCGCTCTTGCCGGCAAGCGAACCCACCCAGTCCGATACCGGCGGTGGCAATTGCGACGCCTGTTGTCGCGCAAGCAGCAGCTGCGGATTGGGCTGGCCGGCTGCATTGCTGAAGTCCGTCATGGTCAGCATGGTCTTGCTCAGCTGATCCAGCGTGGCGAGTGTCTGATCGATCGGTGCGCTGCCAGGTGCACCTTCACTGAGTTTGTTGAGCGTTTCGAAATGGTCGCTGATCGCCTGCCCGGGCTTGTCCGTCGCCGCCTCCGGCTTACCACCCGCTGCTTTGGCCAGGGTCGCCGCCAAGGCATTGCTGGCGGCCTTCTTCTGCGCGGCACTGGCTGCGGCCGCAACGGCGTTGTCGGCTGCATCGGGCGGCGGCAAGCGCATCAAGTCGCTGGTGTTGTCGCGCACCAGCTTCAACAACAGCTTCAGTGGTGAACTGGGTCCGGCCAGCTTCGCTGCCAGGGCGCTAGCAGATGGCATGTCGCTCACCTGCTGCAACTGCAGATCGGCTAGCAAGGCATCCCATGCCTTGATGTAATCCTGTTGGTAGAGCGCAAGCACCTGCTGCGATAGGCGTGCACGCTGCAACGCGTCGATGGGCTGGGCACCGAATACCCAGTCGTCCTTGGCGAAGCGCTCCACCGCCTTCTCGATACCCTGACCAGCTTCCTCCGCGAACATCGGCTGGGTATAGAGCGCAGGCAGAGGTTGCGACAACGGCGTGCCGCTACGACGGCGGAACACCGTGCCGAGCAGACCCAGCTCCTTGTCGAGCTGCACGGGCGCATGGTCCGTACCTTCGGTCGTGAGCTGTAAGTTGCCGTAGATCAGACTGGCCAGATCGGCCGAGCGCAGCGTATTGCGCGCCTGTTCCACCAGGCCGTTGTCCAAGGTGATAGCGCGCAGCTTGCCCGGGTCGTCCAGCAGTACCTGAAAATGCCGCTCCAGTGTCTTCTGCAGCACCGGATCGTCCGGAAACACTTGCCGCCATTCCAATTGCGTCAACGCGGCCAGCTCGTCCACCTTGCCGCGTTTGGGCTGGCCCAGCATCAGGTAAGCCTTGAGGTAGTAGTACAAGGCCTGGGGTTCGGACGCATGGGCAGCAAGACCGGCTCGGAATTGTGCCGCCACACCCGGCAACAGCAGTCCGTTCAGTTCGCGCACGTAGGCGTCCTGCAGCTCGCTGCCCACCGCGCGCCCCTGGTACAGCCCAAACCGCATCGACAGTGGCACCTGCCCGCGATACTGCTGTGCGATGTCCACCACGCTGGACAGACTCTCCAGTCGCTGCAGAGCGAGGGCGAAATAAGTCTTCCGGTCATGCGCACCGGACATGTCCGCCTGATCCGGAAGGTCTTTCAGTGCTGCCTGCACCTGCGACAGATAGCTGCTGTTGCGCGCATAGCCCCCCGCGAAACCCAGCAGGAATAGCAAGGTGGCGGCGATGACGGCGAGGTACGAGGTCGCGTGCAGCAGCAGCTTGCGGCGCTCCAGCGCCGGATTGGTTCCGGCAAAGCCGGACTCCTTGAACAGCACACCCTTGAGCAGGCGCTCAACGAAGAAGGTGCGACTCTGCGCACCCGGCGTATGCACGCGCGACGCTTCCAGCCCGAACGTCCGCGCTACCGCCCCCATCATGCGGTCGATGGGTGTGCCTTCCTGCGTGCCCGAGGTGAAATACGCGCCGCGCAACAACAACGGTGCTCCATAGGCATGGCCGTTGAACACGCCCTCCACGAACTGTCGCGCCACATCACCAAGTGAGCTGAATTGTTGCGGAAAGGTCAGGATGGCGGCGCGACGGCTTCGATCACGCTCGTTATGCAGGCGATCCAGCAGGCGCGTGTTGAGACGGTCCAGCAAGAGCCGGAACTCATCGGCGAACATGCGCGCCGCGCCCCCGTCCATCGTCTTGCCAACGGGAAAGGACACGCCCCACACCTGGCTGCGCTGCTCCGGATTGAGATCGTCGAAGTATTCAGTGAACCCAGCCACCAGATCGCACTTGGTAAACACCAGGTACACCGGCACGCTGATACGAAGATGCTCCACCAGCTCGTCAAGGCGCCGGCGAATCAGATGTACGTGTTCGTCCCGGCTGGCCTCGTCCATGGTCAGCAGGTCGGAAAGGCTCGCAGTGACGATAACGCCGTTGACCGGGCGCCGGCGCCGATAACGACGAAGCAGCTTGAGGAACTCGCTCCACGCCGACGCGTCAGCGCCGCGATCGGAGTCTTGCGTGGTGTAACGACCCGCGGTATCCAGAAATACCGCTTCGTCCGTGAACCACCAATCGCAGTTGCGGGTGCCGCCGATACCCCGCACTGCTTGTTTGCCGAAGCGATCGGACAGCGGAAATTGCAGGCCCGAATGCTGCAGCAGCGTGCTCTTGCCCGATCCCGGCGGACCAATCACCACGTACCACGGCAACGTGTAGAGATTGGCGCCACCGCGACGCGTTTTGCGGAGCGTATCCACGGCTTCCTGGAATCGCGCCTGCAGTTGCACCCGCTCGGCAGCACTGCGGTCGCCACTGTCCTGCGCGCTGCGCGCATCATGTCCCGAGATTTCCTGGGATAGCTGTTGCTGCCGATGGCGCGCACGGAGTTGCTGGATCTGTAACCACGCTGCCCATGCAACGACCAGCAGCACAATCAGCACCAGGCGCGCCTGGACGCTGGCCAAGGGCTGCACAGTACCGAAGCCGAGGTAAGGGCCTGCCAGCCATATCAGCAGAGCCAGCAGCACCACGCCCACGAGGGTGATGAACCAACCTGCCTTGAGCAGTGAGAGGATGTTCTTCACGGCTCAACTCCCAGGAAGGTACAGGATCTCGACGCGACGATTGCGCGTGCGGTTGGCGGGCAGCTCCGGCGGGCGCGCGATCGGCTGCGAATCGCCGGCACCGCTGGATTCCAGCCGCACCGGGTTGTCCAGCGATTGAGCGAGGATGGTGCTGACAGCCTTCGCACGCGCCGCTGATAACTCGTAGTTGTCTTTGAACTTCAGTGAGCGCACCGGCTGGTCGTCGGTATGACCCACCACGATGGCTCGACCGGGCACCTGATTGAGCGCCTCGGCGATCTTCCGCAGTAACGGCAACTGCGACGAATCGACGTCGACACCGCCCGAGGAAAACATGGTCGCCGCGTTCAGGCGCAACAGCTCTTTTCCGTCCGATTGCTCATCAACGCCAAGCTGCCCTGCCTGGATTTCAGCGGCCAACAGTTCTTTAAGGGTCTTGTGTGCCGCCACTGGCCGCGCGATGTCCGCGGGTGGTACGGCCGACGACAGGCCGATGCGTGCTGCCTGCGCGCTCAACGGTGCGGATACCGCATTCAGGCGTACATGGAAATACACGAAGGCACCCACCAGTACGGCGGCGGCCGCAACCCCTACGACCCATAGCGGCACGTAGCGCATCAGCGGGTTGCGCCGGTCCTCGATGCCTCGCCAATGCGGCGCAAGCTCGTCGGCTGGCGGCGGGCGCTTTGCCTTGATCTGGCGGTAGAGCGACTCCTGCAAATCGGCGAGCTTGGCGCGGCCCCCGGCTTCAACCTGGTAGCGCCCTGCAAAACCTAGCGCAAGACAGGCGTACATCAGCTCGATCAAGTCGATATGCGTGGTGAAGTCGTTGCATAGCCGCTCGAGGATCTGGAAGAACTTCTCGCCGCCGTAACTCTCGCCATGGAACGTCACCAGCAGGGTCTTCTGCGACCAGCCGCTCTGGTCGCCCCACGGCGCGCTGAGTACGGCCTCGTCGAGCATGGTGCACAAAACGTAGCGGGCCGCGGTCATGGTTTGCGCGGATATACCTGCTTCTTTCGCGCGGTGCTCGAACTTGTGTACCTGCACCACCGCCTGCTCGCGCAGATGCGTCGCATTGGGTGGCGTTGCACTGTGCCTCAGCTGCACGCCAAGCAGAAGCAAGGGACTGGCAGCCTGCACCAGTGGATTCATGCCGCCACCGAGGAACTCGCTGATGTCTGTACGCTCGGGTTCCATGGCCGGCGGCCTGGACGCTGGCGCTGGTGCCGGCGTCGACGCTGCCGGTGCACCCTGCTGGCGCGGGCGCACTATCGTGGCGTCACGCATCGGATCATCGTCGTAAGGCCGCTCGATGTTCATCTGCTCATCCCCTGATGGCCCACAGCTGCAGATCTAGACCGGAGAACTCGCTACCGAAATGGAAGGCGATGCCCCCCGACGTCTTCAGCTCGCGCCACATGGGTGAGTTCTTGTCGAACTCGAAATACACGTAGCCCGAGTGATAGGGAATTTGCCGTGGCGCCACGGCAAGCGGATTCGCCACGATGCCCGGCAATTGGAGATTCACCAGATCACGGATTTTCTCCACCGGGCCGATCTTTGCCTGCGCAGGCAATTGTCGGCGTAGGTCTTCCGATTTGAGATCTGCTTTGGCGGCCAGCACGAAAGCCGCAGTGTCCAGAAGGCTAAGGTCAGACGCGATCGCCACCCACACACCGTATTTCCGCTGCTGCAACGGAATGGGAATGGCCGTCTGCTCCATCACCGCACTCAGGCTCTGGCGCAATGCCATCACCACTGGCTCGAAACTTTCCTGCAGCGCGTCCTGCCGATAGGCTGGAAAAGTGGGTGCACGCTTGCTCGTGGAAGTAAACGTGGCCAGCTCGCCCGCCATTTCCACCAACATGCGGTAGAGGTCCTCGGGATGCGCCACCGGCGCCGCAGACCAATGTGCGACCAACGGTTGATAACGGTTCACCACTTGCAGCAGGAGGAAGTCGGCAATCTCAGCCGCACCGCCACGATCGGTCTGCGTCACGCGACCGGCGAGCGCCTCGCCACGCTGATGCAATAAGCCGAGCAATTCGACCAGAAACGTACTCAGGCGGGAGGCCGCCAAGCAACTCATCACGCTGGGTATGAAACTTTCGTCCAGCACCACTCGCTGGTCGGATCGGCACTCTACAATGCGCGCCAGTGGAATGCGTGAAAGCCCTTCCAGCGGATGCGAATGAGGCAGCAGACGACTACTGAGCCCTCCCACCTCCACCAGCGCGGTACCTTCAACGCTACCCGAGGCATCACCGACTTCGGTTTCACGCACGCGATAGCGGAACAGTTTGTCGTCTGGCGCATCGGGCCAACCGCTTTCCGGCTGCGAGGGCGAACGCAGCGGCAAGGTGAGATAAACGGTCTGGTCGCGCCAGTTAGGATCGATATCCAGCGCAGGCGGCAACGGGTCGTCGCCTGGCATGGCGAATGGCGTGCCATCCGGAAACACGCCGCGCGCACGACGAATGCCAAACTTGCCCATGGCGAGCAAGTTGGTTTCCAGCTCCAGCTCGGTGAAGCCCCATGCGTAGGGTCGCAAGGCTTCGCTGCGCAGCGCTACGAAACGCTCCAGATAGCGCTCCTGCTGCTGCATGTGCTGCGGACGAAGGAACAGACCCTCGCTCCAAACAACTTTGTTGTTCTGAGTCATCAGTCGCGCCCGTCCATTGCGATAGTCACCGGGTCGTCGCGCGCAGCACCCGGCCACTCCGGCAGGCGCCGCGAATGGACACGTGGCGCGAACGAACGATCGACTGTCGGCAAGTGTGGTTCATGGTTTGGAGCCGCACCCGGCATTCCGTCTCATGCGGTCGGATGCGAAGGTGATGCCTTCCGAAGCCATCGTGGTGTCGTACAACTCGTCTCCGTCACCCTCGCCCTGTTCGATACACGCTGCTTGCGCCTGCAAGCACGTGCCACGGCAACGCTTGCGCCATTGCGCCGGCGAGATGCCGTAGGTCGCGTGGAACGCTCGCTGAAACTGGCGCTCAGAGGCGAACCCGAGTTCGTACAAGAGCCAGGTGATGCTGCATCGTGGCTCTTCCATCAAATGCTTGTACGCATAACCAAGACGGCGCTGGCGAATGTATCGACTGACACCACCCTCATCGCCAAACAGGCGACATAAAGTGGATCGGGACACGCCGAACGCGCGAATCAGCGAGGCGATGCCCAGCGCTTCGTCGCCAAGGTTTGCATCGATATAGGCGCGAATGCGCCGATGCAGATCGACTCCAAAATCCGGATACACCACAGCACCGACCAGCGCCATGTCACTGGCCATGGTCGTTGAGGCGTGCACCATTTCATCCGCAAACGCCGTCACACACGGCGTGCGCCATGCTCTTTCCACACTCATGTTTAGCCCCCTGTCGCTAGACGGAACCGCACCACCTATCCCAAGGCAGTGCGTACGAGGCGAAATCATCTGTGGGCGGATCAGAGAGATGACTAGCCTCAAAACAAGCAGCGCGTCAGTCGCATCGCTTCTTGTTCGTCTGAGAGCATAGAATTGTGGCGGCCTTTCCGCATCGGACCAAAGTCCTAGATCGATACGGATATTCGGCAAAAAGTCCTACGCAAACCCTGATAACGACACTCTTGCGGACACACGCTTCCGTCTTTCAATCACGCGACTGAAAGCGATTCGGAAGAACCATTTCACACGTCAACCACACCTTCTCTTGCTTCACACGCCGCTTGATCACTACATCAAGTTGCGCAGCAGGCCGCCGCGCCTGGCCACAATCGTCGCCTGGGTGCGATTGGGAACATCGAGCACGGCGAGTACCGCCGACATATGGGCCTTTACCGTCTTCTCGGCCATGCCGAGCCTGCTTGAAATCTCGCCATTTCGCAGGCCTTCGCACGCCAAACGCAGCACCTCGGTTTGTCGCGGCGTAAGCCTGCCGAGCAGCACGGCGTCATCCGCGCGCATGGCCTGGGCGCCCGCCTGGGCGAAAGCCGCCGGCACGTAGTCGTGCCCGGACAGCACGCAGGCCATGGCATCCAACAACCCATGACTATCCGAGCTCTTGTGGATATACCCGTGCGCACCGGCCGATAGCGCACGATGGACATCCACCGGATCCCTCGATGCCGACACCACCAGAATCCGCAGCCTTCGCCGTAACTGGCGCAGATAACGAAGCAATACGTTCCCCGCGATGTCGGACAAATAGATGTCCATCATCACCAGGTCGATCTCTTTGTTCGCACTCAGTACAGCCATCGCCTCCTTGCCGGTGGATACGGCATGGATGGGCGTATTCCGGAACTCCTGCGCGATAGTTAGCGCGATGCCTTCCCGGAACATGGCATGGTCGTCGATCAGTAGGATGGCAGACACGTTCTTCGTCCCCTGTCTTGATGGTCGCCCGATCAGCGTCGCGTTGGCGCCATAGCCGCCCGCCGCGCTGACTTGAGTCGCGCTAGCTGGGCTTCATAGGCACGTGCAAACTCATCACCAAACAGGCGGCGGAAACATCCATCGGGATCTTTCGACAACTCGTCGAAGTTCTCCCGATAACGGTCCCAATAGCGGCCCTTGCCTGAGAATGCCGATCGACGCGCAGCGCTGTCGGTCTCGCGCTCGAAGCGGTCGGGATTAAAGTGGAACAGCAAGGAATCGAACGCGGCGCGCATGCCGGCCAGCATGGCCATCTGGTGGCAGCGAATGTCGTCGAAGGCATCGTCGAACGCGGCGCTGCCGGCCAGGAAGGCTGCGCTGGGCGGGGCCATGATTTTCTGCATAGCCTCCTCGGATGTCGCCGCAAACTTCAGCGGGTTGTTTTCCGAGCGCTGGATAATGGTGACCGGAAGACGAAACGTGTTCTTGATCTCCGCGCGGGCACGCAGCACATCCATCACGCCATCCACCACGATGCGGAAGATCTGCTCGAGTTCCGTCGACATCGGTGCAGCGGCCGCGGGCGGTGGCGCTGACTGGGTTGGCGTCGGACTCGCTACCGCCGGTGGCGATGCAAAGTCACCCATGGTCAGGTCCCAGTTCTCTGGCAGCGCCGGCCGTTGCCCGACGGCGCCGGGTGGACGAAAGTGATCCTCCACACCGGGCGTATGGTTCCAGCTCGGCGATGCCTGAGCGGTGCTGGCTTGCGGTGAAGGCGCGGGCGGCGCGTCCAGGAAACTCAGCGGATCCAGGCTACCGCCAGGCATCGCGGGACTCGGGCCGTCGATCAGACTGTCCATGGCGGAGAGCCGACCAGGACTTACTCCGAGGTCGAGCATGTCCAGATCGAAAGGCTCGCGCACGGGCGTTGGCGATGGCGCAAGCGCCGGTGTCGGCGCGACATGAGTCCGGTCGGATTCGGCGGCAGTACCATCCTGCAATGCCACCTCAACTTCGAAGGTGTCGATCTGCAGACGGTCGCCATGATTCAGTGCGGATGGCTCGCCTTTGGCCAGCGCTGCGCCGTTGAGCAGCATGCCATTGGTGCTGCGATCCTCCACGAAATACAGGCCATTGAGAAAACGGATCATGGCGTGCGTGCGCGACACACCGGATGCATTAAGCACCCAGGCACTGTCCTCCGAGCGGCCGATGCTGCCGCCCTGCTCTTCGAACGCCTTTTGGCCGCGGCTGCCGAATTGCGCAGCCTGCTGCCCAACGACAGCGAGGATCAAGGTCTTAGACACACTCAGTTCCCTTCTTTCAGTCAATGGCAGGCGTAGGCCTATGCGCCCACACGCTCTACGTCGAGCAAGCCCATGGCATGCCCGATGAAAGCGACGCGCCGCACCTCAAATGCGTCCGACACCAGTGCGGCCAACAGGTTGATGGAGGCCACCGCGGCGCGTGCCGTCAAATGGTCCGCCGGTGGCACGGGCGTGGCCTGCGCCACCGGTGCAAGGCTCCCACCCGCCCAACCCGCCGAAGCGGCAATCCAGGCGCCAAGCGAGCCGTACCCACCCGTCGTGGCGAAATCGAAAGCAGCGCGCCGGTTGTTTTCACTCGGATCGCGCACCCACTTTTCTGCCAGTGAAGCGCCTGCCATTCCCTCACCGTCGAGGCGCTGTTCGCGTGCGCATTGGCACAGCCAAGCCACGGCATAGCGCTTAGGCAGCAGCCTCGCCAGCAACTTCAGGGCATCCGTGGTCAAGCCGGCATCCAGCAGATCGCGCACGGCAGACTGCGGCGTCATTTCCGACCGCAGTCGCGCGATGGCGTCAGGCGATAACTCCATCTGGTGGGCGGCTTGCAACAAGACGGACATGGGCATCTCCTCAACCGATCATGGTGATGCCACCACCCAGCTTGGCCATGCCCTCGCCATTCAAGGTGAGCATGGCGCCCTTCACCGTGGTCATAGCAGCGCCATTGACCTCCAGCATGCCGTCCGAATGCACTTTGAGGCTCGCACCCGCGCCGATGTCCATGGTGGCCCCGGCTTTCACACCCACGTCGACCTGACCTTCAACCTTCACACTCACGTCACCACTGATCTTGATGTTGACGCCCTTGATCTCGATCTCGCCGGAGCTCTTCATCACGATGCTCGAGGCGCCAGTCACCAGTTGGATCTCGGTGCCCGCGGTGAGCTTGAAGGTTTGACCGACGCTGGTGGTGGCGTTCTGGGTCACGTCCAGTTTGTCGTCGTTGCCCACGCTGAGCTTGCGATCGTGCTGTACGGTTTCGGTCTGGTCATTCTTCACCGTGACCGTTTGATCGTGCGAAATCTCGACGACGTGGTCATTTTCCACCTCCTCGCGCATGTCCTTTTGTGCGTGAAGAAACAGTTCCTCGCTGCCTTTCTTATCCTCGAAGCGGATCTCGTTGTAGTCCTCGGTGCCGCCCTGCAAGCTGCGGCTCTTGATGCCGCTCTGCGTCTTATTGTCCGGCAGGCTGTAGGGCGGCGGGTTGTCGGCGTTGTAGACGCTGCCGATGATCAGCGGCCGATCCGGATCGCCTTCCAGAAAGCTCACCACCACCTCCTGCCCCACACGCGGAATGCTCACCGCACCCCAGCTTTTGCCCGCCCACGGCGAAGCCACGCGCACCGGACAGGACTGCCGGCCGTTAGGCTTATCCAGCTTGTTCCAGTGGAAGATGACCTGGACGCGGCCGTGCTTGTCCACCGCAATGTCTTCGGCGGTATCGCCGGCAACCACGGCAGTTTGCAGACCCACGATGGCGGGCTTGATGGCCTGTGGCAGGCTGCGGAACGGCAGCTTGCTTTCGATCGCTTCCAGTTCGCAGGTGAAAGGCTCGGCGCCGTTGTCGCCAGAGGCGTAGCCACTCTCCGCCAGTTGGATGCGCGTGGCCGTCACCAGATACTCCTGGTTCCAGGCGCTGCGCGGAAAATCCTTCAACTCGAACAACGCCCCGATCATCATGCCGCAGGCGTTGGTACGCCCCTCGTAGCGCGAGCGGCGAACATTGTTCGCTTCGGCGCGTACCAGGGCGTAATGCCCGCCCGTGGTCGAAACAACATGCGAACCCGGGTAGTCGAACACGTCCAGGCCCGAGATCTCGTGACAGTCGTCGGCATGCCCGATCTCCTCGGTAGCCAGCAACGAGGTCTTCGGATTGAGCGGGTCGTAGTCCGTGAGCTGCACCTTGGTAGCGTGCACGCCGCGCACCTGTTGCCATGCCTCGATGGACGCCGCATCGCGCTTGCCTTGCTGCACAGGCGGCGCATACGGGATCTTCTCGAACGACGGCGTACGCGCGTGCGCACCAAGTGCATCGGCCAGCACCATGGTGTGTGTGCTGGCGGAGTGCGTAAAGAAATAGTAGATGCCCTCCTGCTCCAGCAGGCGGCTGATGAAGTTGAAATAGTCCTCGCGGTATTGCACGCAGTAATCACGCGTGTCGTAATTGCCGCTCAGGCTCAGCTTGAGATCGCCGTAGCCGATTTCTCCCAGCACGGCGCGCACGATGTCCGGCACGCTCTGGTCGACATAAATGCGGCAATCCACCTTGCGCGTCAGCAGCCAAGGCTTGGGCACCAAGGCCACCTGGTAGATCGCGTAACTAAGCTTGTCGACCGTGCGGAACCCGGTTTGGGCCGCCTCCACAACGACGCCGTTGAAGTACCGCGTGTAGCCATCCGTCGTGACCAGCTTCACCGTCATCGACGTGCCCAACAGCCCGCGCAGGTCTACCTTGTCGTCCTGGCTCAATACCTCGATGTCATAACGGAACAAACGGCCCAGCTGCTCATCGGCACGCATGCTGGCAAACAGCAGCTTGTCGCCGAGGTCGCTGGACAGAGTGATCGCGTGGGCCATCGTTCGGTTTCCAGGGTGCGCCGTCCTATCGCCATGGCGCGGCCGGCAAACCACATAGATAGCGAAAGGCGAGTCGAACTGCCCGTCACTTCGTCTCACGCAGTGAGTGCGGCGGGATGCGGCCGCATCCCGGCGAGACTAGCGTCACGCACAGATCGTCGTTACCCCCGAAATTGGGGGTGCCCAGTCGAGGGCGTTGCGCCCTCGTTGCCCGACACTGCGCCGGATGCCCACTTCTGTCGCGCGGCACATCCCCCCTCACCGCCGGTATCCGTGAAGACTGCGTCACGGATGATCCATGCGCCCTACGCTCAACCGATCAACACGGTAAAACATCCAAGCACGATGACCCCGCCATGCGCCGTACTATCTCCCAGGCGTGCGGCGGGCTGACCACCGATCAGCACGGTTGGCGAGCCGACCACAATCGAATCAGGTGGCCCCACGCATACAGCCATATCGCCCAGCCGTGCCGCCGGAAGGCCGCCGATCAACACTGTGGGCGCGCCGGGAGCGGAGACAGGGCCGCCAACGTGGGGGACGATGCCCGTCACCATAGGACAGGTATGCAGGTCGGTTAATCGGGCTGCAGGTTGCACGCGAGCCTCCTTCGCAAGGCGCTATTAGAGGTTGAACACGCGATCACCCATTAACGTGGTGACATTGGCCTCGCAATACGTTCCGCACGACGGACACCAACTGACCAGCATGTCATCGTCTGGGAAATAGACCACAGCGTTGAGCAACTCCTCATGATCGATGGCCGTCATGTCCTCGCATGCCAGACACTGGATAAAGATCAGTCGACATATCTGGCGATAGACATCAGCGTCGGCACCATAGATCACCTCACCATCGACGAGGTCTTCGGCCCCCTGACGGCTCATGCCCATCGACATCAGCGCAAAGATCACCAGGTCTCGAAGCGTTCGTCGGGTTCTTGTCCGCGGGATGTGCATTGGCGGCAGCCTGAAGCCAACGCGCCCTGCGTGTTTCTGATCCCTACCAGTAACCGTACGCCCTTGTGGCGGCATCTCAGGTGGCGGCGGATCCACGGGCGCGGGCGTATCAACACCCCCACCGCCCGCAAGCAATTCATCCCACCAACGTTTCAGCATTCCTAGCGCAAAACCAACAGCTATTGTCTTGACAGCCTCGAACGGCGTCCCAAATCCGCCCGCACGAAGACACGCGCCGAGGACCCTCCGCTGGTAGGTTTCACGCCCACGGTAGATGGCGTCCCTCCCCCAGAAAAACGACCGCCAATGATTGACGGTTGTCAGCCGGCTGCCCTGGGTCTGAAGGAAGGCATTGGTAAAGGGTGACATCCATGAGACGTTCTCGTGGATAAACGCAAAGAACCACTGCTCCCCACTTCGAGCACCGCGCACCACTGCGCGATTGACCATCGCCCCACCCGGGTTCGTCGCGACCCGTTCGGGGCTAAAGCCGAACCAATGCTGGATCTTCTGAAATGGCGTGAGCTGATTGAACCGGCTCGTCGGCAATCTGCGCCCCACCGCCCTCACGAAGGTGTTGAGCCCACTTGCCTCACAAAGGTAGAAGACTATTCGCATGGGTAATCCATATCGATCATCAGAAACGTACAGGGGCCAGATACGATGCCGCTACTTCCTGGGGCACGGTGGTGTTTTCACAATCTTTCAGCCGCTCACCGCAGCAGATGAATGAACCCTGCCACCGGTGTTCGAAGTGTCAAACCTCATAGCCGCTCACATAGTAGATTTCGACAGAGACGCCCCCGTGCTCGATCTGAGCGATCAGAGAGTCTGCAAAATGGCCATTCCCAAACAAGCCACCAGCTATGGCGTTAAGCGCGGTCAAACCAAATCCCGCCCCGGTCGGCCGCCGAAGACTATCAACCCACGACGCCACCTTTAGATAGTTCTTCAGCGCCATGGGCGCAGGGTTCTGACCCGCAAATGTCAGGTAGCAATGCGGCGGTAGTTGGTTGCGATTGGGGATCGCGACATTCGCAAGAACAGAACTTAGGGCTTGGCGGGAAGTTTGGGTCCAACCGACATTTGCGTGCATCCGAGCCGACCACGCCGCCCCTTTGAAGGTCGCCATGTTGAGCTCCGTTTGAGGGATATTGGTCAATAGATAATGTCCTGACATACATCCTTATCCGATCTTTATATAGTCAAATTCTTTGAAATATCGTCACTCGATGGCGCTAAATAACGAAGCTGCATTCATCGAGTCAGATCGATATCCATGGCGAAAACAATCAATCGGGTGGTGATATGCATTGTTCTCCGCGCACTATTCTGGTCATCACAGGATCTTGATCTCTGGAACACCCGTAAAGGTTCCAGCCGGCTTCACCAGTGTCCTCATCAGATCCAGGTAATCGTTAGCGATCAGGTCAAAGTGCCGCGCGTAGAGAGTTGACCCGCGGTTCGAGACCGTGTTGTTCATGATGCTTTTTGTGCTGAATCCAGGCTGGCCATAGATGGTCGCGTCAACCGGATTCCCGTTATATCGAGTGGTGTCGTACTCGTCCGGCAAACCAATGGTGTGACCGAACTCGTGCGGAACAGCTTCGCTGTCCTTGGCACCCCACTCGAGCATGTTTGGTGTGCCATGAAAAACATTGTCTCGGTCCACATCGCGCAGTAACGCTTCCTTGCGCCACTGTGGCCATGCGACATCGTAGGTCCCCGCCTTGATCGCCGGCACGCCCATCAGCTCTAACCGCGAGGTTCTCGCCGAGGCCGTTAGCTCGCCGTCCACCGATGCGATGAGTCCGGTCATACCTGGCGTGGGTCTACATAGGACCGAGTACTCAGCGTTCGTGTGATTCCATCCAATCTCGAACAACACTCGGCGTGTGTGAGTCACGACGTTACCGTTGACGGTTTCTTTAATCGACACCGTGGCTTTGTCGCTCCAGACACGCTTGATGGCCATTTCCCAGCGTGTCGATACTTCAGCCGTGAAACCACCTCCGCCGTCTCTGGCACCGATAAGAACCTTCACCGTCAGTGCGGACGATGCGTTACTTGTGGTCAGCTCATATATCGCTGGCCAGGTACTAATTCCGTCACCGTAGGTCACTCCATTCTGTTCTTGAGTCCATATGTGACGATAACGCTTAGTGTGCGAAGGAGAGGCTGCTAGACGGGCCGCAAACCTAGTCGCGAGTTCATTCATTTCAGTTCCTTTCCTACCAAGTGTCCGCGTCGAACGGAATCCGGATCAAGATTGAGTGATTGAGCCGAATTCGTAGGAGAACCCCTTATCTGTTGCTTCTACCGTAACGCGCTCAATAGGCCTGCCCTCAATCATTCGATTGAGGAACTCTCGTGAAACATCGGGCAGCATGGTGTTCGTAAGAATCGCGTCGATCATGCGGCCGCCGGACTCGCTTTCCGAGCAGCGACTAACGACGAGCCTGACCACGTTATCGCCGAAATCAAACGGAATACGATATCTCGCCTCGATACGCTTCTTGATGCGATTGAGCTGCAGCTTGACGATCTCGCCAAGCATCTCCGGGCTCAACGGGTAATACGGAATAGTCACCAGGCGCCCAAGTAGCGCTGGCGGAAAGATCTTGAGCAGCGGCTCGCGCAGAGCCTTGGCCATGCCCTCGGCATCCGGCATGAGCTCTGGGTCCTTGCACAGACTGGCGATCAAGTCGGTGCCAGCATTCGTGGTGAGTAGGATCAAGGTGTTCTTGAAGTCGATCTGGCGACCTTCGCCGTCTTCCATCACGCCCTTGTCGAACACCTGGAAGAAGATCTCGTGCACGTCCGGGTGCGCCTTCTCCACCTCGTCCAACAGCACGACCGAGTACGGCTTGCGGCGCACGGCTTCGGTAAGCACACCGCCCTCGCCATAACCGACATAGCCCGGAGGTGCGCCCTTGAGCGTGGAGACGGTGTGCGCTTCCTGGAACTCGCTCATGTTGATGGTGATCAGGTTTTGCTCGCCGCCGTACAGAGCCTCGGCAAGCGCGAGCGCGGTTTCGGTTTTGCCGACGCCGGATGTACCGGCAAGCATGAACACACCGATGGGCTTGTTTGGGTTATCCAGACCGGCGCGTGAGGTTTGGATACGCTTGGCGATCATCTCCATCGCGTGGTTCTGTCCGATCACGCGTTGGGCCATGAGGCTGGCCAGGTTCATCACAGTTTCGAGCTCGCTCTTGACCATGCGCCCGACCGGAATACCGGTCCAGTCGGCAACCACTGCGCCTACGGCGGTGTAGTCGACGGTGGGCAGGATCAGCGGTGCATCGCCCTGCAGTTCAGCCAGTTCGGTCTGCAATGCTTTGAGTTCGCCCAGTGTCTTGGCGCGCGCCACCTCGTCGAGCACGGGTTCGTGAACCGCGACATCCGTCTCCGCATCGGCGGCCTTCTCCAACGCACTCCCGGTGCCTTCGACTACCGAGGCGTCAGCGCGCAGGCGTGCGCGCAACGCCAGGATGCGCTCGACTAGTGATTTCTCTGCCTGCCAGTTGGCTTCCAGCGTTTCCAGTCGCGCCTTGGCAAAGGCGAGTTTCTCACAGGCCGCAGCTTCACGCTCAGCCACATCGATACCCACGGTGCGCTCGCGGGCGATGATGCCCAGCTCGGTATCCAAGGCCTGGATGCGCTTGCGCGTGTCGTCCACCTCGGGCGGCACGGCGTGCTGGCTGATGGCGACGCGCGCGCAGGCGGTGTCGAGCAGGCTCACGGCCTTGTCAGGTAGCTGGCGCGCGGGAATGTACCGATGCGAGAGCTTTACGGCGGCTTCAAGCGCTTCGTCCAGAATCTGCACGCGATGATGTTTCTCCATCACGCTGGCGACGCCGCGCATCATCAGGATGCCCTTCTCTTCACTAGGCTCGTCTACTTGTACGGTCTGGAAGCGACGGGTAAGTGCGGGGTCTTTCTCGATGTGTTTCTTGTACTCGGCCCAGGTGGTGGCGCCGACGGTGCGCAGGTTGCCGCGGGCCAGTGCGGGCTTGAGCAGGTTGGCTGCATCGCCCGTGCCTGCGGCACCACCGGCACCGACCAGGGTATGCGCCTCGTCAATGAACAGGATGATAGGCTTGGGACTGGATTGGACCTCTTCGATCACTTGACGCAGGCGGTTCTCGAACTCGCCTTTCATGCTGGCACCGGCCTGCAACAGGCCAACGTCCAGCGTGCGCAGCTCCACGTCCTTCAACGGCGGCGGCACGTCGCCCGCCACAATGCGCAACGCGAAGCCTTCGACCACAGCCGTCTTGCCTACGCCAGCCTCACCCACCAGCATCGGGTTGTTCTGGCGGCGACGCATGAGGATATCGACGACCTGACGGATCTCCTCGTCGCGGCCGACGATGGGGTCGATCTTGCCGCTACGTGCCTGTTCTGTGAGGTCCACGGTGAACTGGCGCAACGCCTCCTGTTTCCCCATCTGGGCAGGACCCATCGCACCACTGGTTTCGCCGGGTGCGGTGCCGCCGAGGCGGAATCCGTCATTGGCGTTCTGGCCATCCTCTGGCGAACCGCCCACGACGTCGGCAAACTTTTCGCCCAAGGCCTCGGGCTTGATCTTGTCGAACTCGGTCGAGATAGCCACCAGCGCGTTGCGCAGGTGCCGGGTGCGCAGGATGCCGAGCATGAGATAACCAGTACGCACCTGCGCTTCGCCGAACATGAGCGTGGCAAATACCCAGCCGCGCTCGACAGCCTCTTCCACGTTGCTCGACAGGTCGGAGATGGTGCTGGAGCCGCGCGGCAGGCGATCCAGTGCATCGGTGACGTCGCGCGCCAGGTTCGACGGGTTGAGGTTGAACTGTTTGACGATGCGGTGCAGATCCGAATCCTGTAGCTGCAGAATCTGGTGAATCCAGTGCACCAGTTCGACGTACGGGTTACCCCGTAGCTTGCAGAATACGGTGGCGCTTTCGATGCCGCGATAGGCCAGCTTGTTGAGCTTGCCGAATAGAGCGCTGCGACTGATTTCAGCCATGACGGCGACTTCCTTTCAAAGTGGTGGAGCGGCTTGGGCCGAAAGCACGTGTCTGGGGGATTGCTGCCTTTATGCTCATTGCCCACTCTCTGGAAACATCGGATACACGGGCGCAAGCGCCCTAGCTCATCGGATGAAGAATCACATCGTCCACCGTGGCGCCATGACGCGGCTTGCCCATCCAGGTGGTCATACCCATGCGGCCTTGTCGCCCTAACTGCGCGACAGGCGCGTCATGCGCATGCAGTACCAGTTGTACGTCCCAGGCTTTCTCGTCGCCTGCATACGCGCGCACGGCAGCCGTGAGTTGCTTCAAGGCTTCTCCACCGGGCAGGAAGCGGTGGAACTGAAGACGATCGAGAGGCCCCAAGCGTAGGCGGAAGCGATGTTGGCCTCCGCGCACCTGCGCACCGAGCACGGCCGTCTGGCCCAGGCTTGCCACATTCATGCCGCCACCCAACCGCAGATGAGCACCCTGCGGCAGCCGCATCCATTCAACGACGAATTCGACTACGGCCACCGGCACGTGGAAGAAGCGCTCAAGCAAACCACGCAGGCCTTCCGAGTTGCGCGCCTGCTGCCATAAGCGCCCGGCGAAATGACGCCGGTAACTGTCGGGCAAAGCATCACGCGCATCCAGATGCGGCGTCGCCTGCCCCACCAGGGCGCCCAGATACAAATGGAAGCCATCGTCGGCCGGCCGGTCGTGCTGCACGGTGGGTTGGGCGTTGGCCCAGGCGCGGTAGAACAGCCCCATCATGCGGTGATGAAAAATGTTCGCAAAGGCCACAAGGGTGGAGTCCTTGGCGTTGCGTTCGCGATCCAGCGCGTATTCGGTCAAATGCAGCGGCAGTGGCGCGTTCGGCCCAAACAGGCCAAAGAACAAGCCGTGTAGCTGTGGTGGTTGGCCGGCGTCGCGCAACTCGTAGCGATCGATCATGCGCGGTGCGAAGGCCAGCGAAGGCGTGTGGCACAGGCGCACGGGGTCATCCGACGGCTTGGCCGATTGACCGAGCCGCGGCTTTTCCGGGTGCGCGCATTCGATCCGCCGCAGCGCCTCGAAATACTCGAACGCCTCCGGCGTTGCCTGCAGGGCTGCGTGCAGCGCTACAGGATCTGGCGTGTGCCGAGCATCGCCGGCCATCGGGCTACCTCGTTGCGCTCCAGGGTGCGCAGTACGGTTTCGGTGAACGCATTGACGGAGGCGTAGCGTGCAAAGAATCGCTGCATCACGGCGCCAAGCAGATAGGCGCCGGTACCTTCGAAGGCACCGTCGTCGCAGGTCAGCGTGATCTCCAGCCCGCGACCAAACGCAATAGGACCCGGCACCGGTATGCGCCGGACAATGGGCCGGGAGCCTACGGACTTGATGCCATCGATCTGGCGAAGCGCCGCGGAGTCAAATTCATCGCAATACAACAGAAGCATCTCACGCAGTGCAGCCGCGCCCTTGCCCGCACCTTCGTCCAGCAAGGACACGTAATTGAGCTGCAGGTGGCTTAGTAGACGCCATGCCGTTTCACCCGTGGCGCGTGGTGCCCGCGGTTTGGTGGGGCCGGCGACGCAGCGCACGCTCTCGACGGGTGCGCCGCTATCCATGGTGAAATCGGTCCGCGACTTCCCAATCGGCATATGCAGTGGCAAATCGCGGTTGGTGCACAGCAGTTGCATGCCAAGCTGCCGGAGCCGGCTTGAATACGGTGCATCATTGGCGTCCACCAGCGAGATGAACATTTCGCTGCCGACATAGCTGGAGCGCGGCCCCTGCAACTTCTGGCGCGCCGAGAGCAAACGCGGTTCGCGACGAATGGTGTAGAACGCCGCCTGACGCTGGTGCCAGGTGCGTTCGTCGCCACCGTAGAACGCTTGAAAGCGCTGCTCCGGCTCTTGCAGGTCGCCGAAGCCCTCCACCTGATCCACGCTGTGGATTTCGAAATCCATAGGGCGCGTGCGATCGGCCAGGATGTGATACTCGGCCTTTCCTTGCTGCAGGTGGATGCGGTCGGCGCGACGAGGGAACAGATTGATGGCCGGCGTGCAGAACAGGCGGAAGTTGTTGGCATCCACGGCGTTATGCAGGCTGCTGACGCTGCGATCAAACAGCACGACCAGCTCGAACTCACTACCCTGCATGCGGGCCAGCAGCGGACGCAAGCCGGTGAACTCGGCAAACAGAAAGCGTTCCGGACAGGCAAAATATTCCTGCAGCAGCCGGTAGCCGCTGAATGAGCGGCCGTCATAAGGAATGAGCGCATCTTCGTCGTCGAAGCCGCGCGGACGAATGCACGCCGCGTCCAACTTGCGGCTGAAGGGGCCGTCAGCACCCTGCCCGCGGACCACGCACGCCACGGCATTGCCCAACAGCTGCTCGTAGAGGCGTTTGGGCTGCTCGTCGCTGCCGGCGATGAAAACGGGCAAAGCATCCACGGACAGCATGCTCACCTGCATACCGGCTGGCACCGTCAACTTCAGGCGCAAGCCGGCGCGTACACTCTTGCCGGCGGGAAGCTCAATGCCGGCCGCGGCGATGGCTGCGGGGGTTTCGAGGTACTTGGCGTCCACGATGCTGAGTGGCCACAGCGTGACGTCATGCGCTGTCCGGTACTCGCAGGCCGTGCGCTCGTCTCGTGCAGTGAGACTGCGCAGCGCGGTGTGCCTCGGCACTGTGTGCCCAGCCACCAGGCCACCTTCCTTCAGATCGGGATGCAACTGCACCACCGCCATGGAGGGCACAGGCGCCAGGTAATGCGGATAGATCATCTCCAGCAGATGCTGGGTAAACACGGGGTACTGCGCATCCAACTTGAGTTGCACGCGAGCCGCGAGAAAGGCAAAACCCTCCAGCAGGCGCTCTACGTACGGATCGGCGCACTCGAAACCCTCCAGGCCCAGGCGCCCGGCGATCTTGGGGTACTCACGCGCGAACTCGCCGCCCATTTCGCGCACGTGTTGCAGCTCGCGGTTGTAGTAGCGGAGTAAGCGCGGGTCCATGGCGTCAGCCCAGGCTTTCCGAGACGGCGAGCTTGCCCGTTTCCAGGTCCATCTCGGTCTTCAGGTAAAGGTTCAAGGGAATCGGCTGCGCCCACATTTCCGATTCGATGTCGAACATCAGCGATCGTCGATCCATTCGGGCCGAGTTGGCGCGTACCGTGACGCGCAAACTGCTGGCCGTCAGGCGTGGCTCGAACGCCAGGATGGCTTCACGGATTCGTCGTTGCAGCTTCTCCGTGTCGATGCCAGAAAGCGCAGCGCCTGTGAGATCAGGGATGCCAAAATTGAGTACAGAGCGCGCGACATCGGGATAGAGCTCGAGATCCACGCTTGCCTCGAGATTGACGCAGTTAAGCAGCCACGACATATCCCGCGCCACGCATTCACGCAGGCGGGCCGAAGAAATCACGCGTTTGTCGCGCCCCTCTTCCGACTTGGCCGGCTCATCGTCGGTCAGGCGATCGAGCAGCGAAGGCTGCAGCCTTTCCTGGGTGGTGAGTTCGGCCACGGCGCGGTTGCCTCACGTATCGAATTCAATACGACGGATATCCAGCAACGGGTGGTCGCCCGCATCCGTGATGAACATGCGTTGTCCGACACCGAGGAAGTTGTCCGCGCCGACATCCAGCCATGTTGTTTTGCGAGCCATGAGCAGTTCGCCATCGTCCGAACGTTCGGTGTCGGGATAACGCGCAGGAACGAAACCCATCATCTGGCCACCGTTGGAGAGCGTCACCTGCACAGGCGCCCATACCTTGTCGCGAAGATCGGACGGTGCATCGAAGACCAGCGACTTGATTCGCGTGGTCGGCAACCAGGCATAGCCGCGGTTGACGATGATTTCCAGGCAAGGCCCCAAGCGGGAATCGGCATCGGCCAGCCACTGGAACGGGAGGCCGTCGATCGTCCCGCCAACCGCAGGCGCTTCCTCGAAAGCCTGTTCCCGCAACTGAGCGGCCTCGGCATGTCGACCCTCCCCATGAAGCTTGAGCGCGTGCTGCAGCAAGGCCACCCACGGCTCCGGCTCGCCAATCACCGTGGGCTTGCTGCGACCGGCAAACACCGAGGCACGATCCATCTCGGCCCTCGCTGCCGTGCCATAGGCCTGTGCGAGCAATGTGTTGGCAGGGTCCAGTTCGGAACTCACCACCAACTGGTCGCCGGCCCGCTCCCACTGACCGAGCACGGCCAGCAGTTGGAACAGGAAAATACGCGCACGCGCATCGCCCGGCTCGCTCCGAATATGCGCCATCAACACTTGCCGAGCACCCTCGACATCGCCGGCTTTCAGCAGTGTTTCTGGCGTCATATCCGTATCCCCGTGTTCCGCCGACGATCAGCCCGCCGCCACTTCCTGCATGTTGTAGGTAAAGGGCTTGGCGGCGCCGTCCGCGCTGCCATCGGGCTTCTGCGGCTGGAACTTGTAGAGGAACTTGCCGAAATGCAGGGTCACGTTCTCGGTGAGTCGATCTTCGCCACCGGAGCCGCCGGTGGACACCGACGTGACCATCACGCCCTCGCTCAGCTCGATGGTGACGTAGTCCGTCTGTTCGCCGGTGGCGTTGGTCACCGCCAGGGTGGCCTTATCCAGCCTGGCACCCGTGCAACAGGCCTGGAGCAGTGCATGCGAACTCGAGTCGACGTACTTGGTGACCGAGATGTCCTGCACGTGCGCCTTGCCACCGCCACCGGTCTTGCTGTTGTGCAGGTCGGCCGAGTTGGAGGCACCCCACGACCAGGCCAGCACGGGCACTTCGCCCTTGTGCTTCTTGTGGGCGGAGCTGCCATCGATGGTGACGGCCTTCCCTTCAAACTTGATATGCATGTCAAATGCCATGAAACCCACTCCTATCTCGATGTAACTCGGACGATGTCGTTGCTTCACCCATCCAGCACGGGCGAAGCGTCAGGACGGTGCGAAGCTCAAGCCTTGGCTTGCGATGGCAAGCGCGACACAAGTCGCAAAGACACGGTCAGGCCTTCCAGCTGGTAATGCGGTTTCAGGTAGAACTTGGAGCTGTAATACCCCGGCGCACCCTCCACCTCCTCAACCACCACTTCGGCGGCGGCCAGCGGATGCGAGGCTTTGTAGGATTCGCTGGAGTTGGCGGGGTCGCCATCCACGTAATTGAGGATCCAGTTGGTCAGCCAGCTCTGGATCTGCTCGCGACTGCTGAAGGAGCCGATCTTGTCGCGCACGATGCACTTGAGGTAATGCGCGAAACGGCAGCAGGCAAACATGTAGGGCAAGCGCGCCGCGAGCGCCGCGTTGGCGGTCGCATCGGGGTTGTCGTATTCATCCGGCTTGTTCAGCGACTGCGCGCTGATGAAGGCCGCCATGTCGGAGTTCTTACGATGCACGAGCGGCATCAGGCCCATCTTGTCCAGCTCGGCGGAACGACGGTCGGTGATGGCGACTTCGGTAGGGCACTTCATGTCCACGCCGCCGTCGTCTGACGGAAAGGTATGCGTGGGAAGGCCTTCCACTGCACCACCGGACTCGACGCCACGGATGCGTGAACACCAACCGTACTCCTTGAACGAGCGATTGATATTCACCGCCATCGCGTAGGCGGCATTCTGCCAGGTGTACTTCGCTGAGTCGGCGCCCGAGGTGTCTTCTTCGAAATCGAACTCTTCCACCGGGTTGGTCGCGGCGCCGTAGGGCAGTCGCGCCAACGTGCGCGGCATGGTGAGACCAATGTACTTGGCGTCATCCGACTCGCGCAGGGAACGCCACGCGGCGTAATCAGGCGTGGAGAAAATCTTCGCCAGATCGCGCGGATTGGCGAGCTCGTTCCAGTTATCCATGCCCATCAGCGTGGAACCGGCCGAGGCCAGAAATGGCGCATGCGAGGCAGCCGCCACTTGGGCAATGCCTGCCAGCAGTTCCACGTCCGGCGGGCTGTGGTCGAAGTAGTAGTCGCCGACCAGGCAGCCATAAGGCTCACCGCCGAGCTGACCGTACTCTTCCTCATACAGCTTCTTGAAGATCGGACTCTGGTCCCAAGCCGTGCCCTTGTAACGCTTGAGCGTCTTGGCAAGGTCCTTCTTCGAGATGTTCATCACGCGGATCTTCAGCTGCTGATCCGTCTCGGTGTTGTTCACCAGATGGTGCAGTCCCCGCCAGGCGCCTTCCAGCTTCTGGAAGTCGGCGTGATGCATGACCAGGTTGATCTGCTCAGTGAGCTTGCGATCGATTTCGGCAATGTAGGCCTTGATCGTCTGCGATACGTCTTCAGAAACGATGTCCGACTTGCTCAGCACCTGCTCGGCCAGCGTGCGTACGGCTGACTCGACTTCTTCCTTGGCGCGGTCGCTCTTGGGCTTGAATTCCTTGCTCAGAAGCGAGGCGAATTCATTGACATCAACGGTTTCGGCGGTAGCGCCGGTGTCAGCCAGTCTCTCGGTGGCCATGGGTGATCACTCCCCTTCCGGTTTGGGTGAAGAGGCCAGCGACTGCAGCAACGCGGGGTCTTGCAACGCCTGTGCAATCAGCTTTTCGGCGCCAGCCTTGCCGTCCATGTAGGTATCGAGATTGGCGAGCTGGGAGCGCGCTTCAAACAACTTGGCCAACGGAGCGATCTTTCGCGCCAGCGCAGCGGGCGAGAAGTCGTCCATGCTCTCGAACGTGACGTCCACGCTGAGGTTGCCCTCACCTGTCAGCGTATTGGGTACGGCGAAGCTCACACGCGGCTTCATCGACTGCAGGCGGCTGTCGAAGTTATCCACATCGATCTCTAGTGCCTTGCGCTCTTCCACGGAAGGAAGCTCGCCGGCGTTCGCCCCGGAGAGATCGGACATGACGCCCATCACGAATGGGATCTGCACCTTCTTCTGTGCGCCGTAGACTTCAACGTCGTATTCGATCTGCACACGCGGAGCCCGATTACGGGCAATGAACTTTTGGCTGCTCTTGGTAGCCATACGGAGTCTCCCATCGTATTGGGCGGAATTCCTGCTCGATGCGTTGCGACACGCCGAGCGAAGTGATGGAAATCACGACGCTCTACGCAACGACAAACGGCTCGATGAAGACTGAGTCTTGCACCGAACCACAACGACTACCCGTCATTCCGTCTCATGGGTCAGCCACGCTCATTCGCATCCACAGATGCGGATCTCTTCACTCACTTTTTGCACACATGCTGTCGACTAATGCGCGCCATCACGAGGCCGTGTGCGACGAGCGACATGCGACCAAAGACCTAGGCCGTGACAGGCGAAATCTCCATGCCGCGATTACTGTGCAGCAGGCGACGCCTCGCCATGGAGCATGCGACTCAGCCAGGCGCGAAGGATCTCCACTTGCACCGGCTTATGCAGTAACGGAATGCCGCGCTCGCTGCTTTCAATCAGACGGACAGGATCCGTGTCTCCACTGATAAGCAACGCAGGGATATCTGCGTCGTTGTATTCCTCACGCAGGCAATCGATCACGTGAATGCCCGTTTCATGGTCACGCAAGCGGTAGTCGCTGATGATCAGTGCTGGCTTGGATCGCTGATGGACGACATTCGCCAGTGCTTCCTCGCCACTAGCCCCACAGATGACCCGATGCCCCCAGCTCTCCAGAAGCAACCGCATGCCTTCGCGATTCTGCGCGTCGTCGTCAATCACGAGCACGAGGTGCTCAACCGCTGGGGCTCCACCTCTGCCATAGGGCGCTGCGTGCGATTCGCTCGTCATGTTGGCGGCTAGGTGGCCTTGATCCACCTTGTGCTTCTGATCAAGACCTACGCTCAAGCGGAACATGGTGCCCCGTCCCGGTACGGAGAACAGTGTCAGTCCATGATCCAGCAGGCGAGCCGTGCGCCTCACGATGGCCAGGCCCAGGCCAAGCCCCTTCTTTCGGTCGCGTTCTGGGTTACCCAGCTGATGGAACTCCCAAAACACACGCTCTTGTTGATCTTCAGGAATACCCGGGCCCGTGTCCCACACTTCGATGCACACCTGTCCAGCACGCTTGCGGCAACCAATGAGCACCCGCCCCTGGATCGTGTGCTCGATCGCGTTGCTGATGAGGTTGCGTACGATGACTTCGATCAGGATGGGGTCCGTGCGAACTACGGCAAAACTTGGCCGCACACGAAGTTCCAACCCTTTCTTTTGCGCTTGTAAAGAGTATTCGGCACATAGCTGCTCAAGTAAGCAGTCCAGTGGAAACGACTGATACGCTGGTTGCACCACGCCTGCATCCAAGCGGGAGATGTTCAACAGCGCATCAAACAGATGCCCCATAGCAGCGGTCGCGCTAGTGATGTTGTTTACCAAGTAGCGGCCATGGTCGGACAGGCTCTCCTTGACCAGCAACTCAAGGAACAGACTCATGGCATGCACCGGCTGCCGAAGATCGTGGCTGGCTGCCGCGAGAAATCGGGATTTTTCCAGATCGCTACGTTCGGCTGCTTCCTTCTCCTTCTGCACTTGCTTCAGCAGCGCCAGGTTTTCATAGCCCAGCCTCAGCGCATCCATGTGCGTTCGATGCATCCGATGGATGAAGGCAATGGCGGCCACGAGATAGGCGATGCCGCCCGTGACCAGTGCGAGATGCAGGGCTGATGGCTTGAATGCCAGCGCGATAAATGGAGGAGCGAACGCCGGCAACAGGAAGGCATACGCCACGGGAAGAATCATGTAGTTGGAATAGATGACGCCCGTGCCCAGCCCAAACAGGATCACGATAAAGAACAGCTGGTATTCGATGGGTACCGAGAACGACCAGTAGGCGAACCCGCCACCCCACAACATTCCCGACACCAGGTTGCCCATCGTCATACGCCGCAGCCAGCGCTCACCTGCCCCGGGCTGCGCTAGTGTGCGGGAGTAGCGGATCAAGGCCGCAAGCCGGCAGACCGAGGTAAACAGCGAGATGCCAAGCCAAGCCCATAGTTCGACAACTGGCACAGAGTGATAGAGCACGTTGGCCGTCATGCAGGCGACCAGCGTCGAGCCGAACAGAGCGAACGGAAAGCTTCGCCGCAACGAGGCGAGCTGAATCTCGCGAACATGATCGGCATCGATCGCCACGGTCATGGTCGCCGCGTCGTATGACCGCCCGGGCCGCCCGTTGTCATCGCCCATGGAATCGCCCCGCTCCTTTCAATTTAGCTGGGTTTGCCGAGCAAACCCCCGCGACGCGCCAACAGGCTTGCCTGCGTGCGGTTGGGTACATCCAGCACGCTGAGGATGACCGACATATGGGCCTTGACGGTTTTTTCCGTCATGCCCAGTCGTTGTGATATCTCGCCATTACGCATGCCTTCGCACACCAGGCGCAGTACTTCCGTTTGTCGTGGCGTCAGCCTGACCAGTAATGCAGCCTCATCGCGTGGCGCCGCGCCTTCACCGGTGGGCGAATAGGTATCCGGCAGATAGCCCAGCCCAGCCGACACGCGCGAAAGCGCGTCCAGCAAGCTCTGACTGCCGGCGGTCTTGTGAATGAATCCGCCCGCACCCGCTTGCAGCGCCCGATGCACGTCCGCGGGATCTTCCGAGGCGGAGACCACCAAGATCTGAATGTCGCGGCGCATCGTACGCAACAGGCGCACAAGGGCACTTCCTGGCATATCGGGCAAATAGAAGTCCGTCACGACCAGTCCGATGTCCGGATGCGCTTCCAGCGTCGCCAAGGCAGACGCGCCCGACGAGGCCGCATGGATCTCCAGGGCTGGATGAGCCCTGGTAATGGTCAGCAGTATTCCCTCACGAAACATCGCGTGATCGTCCACCAGCAATATCGCGTACATGGTTCCCCGTTTCTCGCACCGTGACCGTGAAATGGCACGGCGAAGAGATAGCACTGTGTCCGTGGACTCGATCCACGAAAGAGGCAAGTTTGCCTTACTAGCTCGAGGGTGCAAGTGTAAAAAGTATGGATCACATCCCAGAGCCCGCGGCATGCTGTGCGCCCAGGCGGCCACTCAGCGGCATTGTGATCAGCTGCAGGCCTCCGCGGGTCGTTTGAGTTGAGCGTTTGGAACGGCGTTCTCTAGACCATCACGGGCTTCTCGATAGCGTTACCGGCTACTTGTTGCAGTACCGACCTGCGGAGAGTGTCGTCTTTTGGGGCAGTGGTGGATTTACTTCCAATCGCCGCAAGCCCGGATGCACCTTGCCCACAAAGGCCGCGCTCTTTGGGTGAGATGACCCGAAGTCCTGGGGCCTTAGCTTCATCTCCGTGGCGCCAGGAGGCCTGGAAGCGCACACGCGTTGGTCACCAGTCACCATCACGCGCGGTATGGACGAGCCCGCTTTGTCGAGGGTGGAGCACCCTGCTTGGTATCTACTCGAGGAGAACGACATGAGCAAGAAAGTTGCCGAGATACTGATCGAAGTCCTGGAACAAGCCGGCGTGAAGCGTTGTTACGGCATCGTGGGTGACACCCTTAATCTGTTCGCGGAACATTTGGAGCGCAGCCCCATCGCCTGGGTGCACGTTCGTCACGAAGAGGCTGGGGCCTTTGCCGCCGGCGCCGAGGCACAACTGACCAAAAACCTGACGGCGTGCGCGGGGAGTTGTGGGCCTGGCAGCCTGCATTTCATCAACGGGCTGTACGAAGCCAATCGCAATCGGGCGCCGGTCATCCTCATCGCCAGTCAGATCATGATGAGCGACCTAGGTTTCGAATCCATCCAGGAGGTCGACTTCAAGGCGGTCTTCAAAGACTGCAGCGTGTTCTGCGACATGATCCTTACGCCAGAGCAGGCGCGAAAGAAGGCTGTGATGGCGTGCCAGGCCGCGCTCAACAAGCAAGGTGTCGCCGTACTGATCGTTCCCGTGGATATCTCCCACGGCGAAGTTCACGAGGATTTCCCCTATCGGGTCCACCACGCCAAACCCGTGGTGACGCCGAACGATGGGGAGCTCAGCGAGATCGCAGGCATCCTCAACAGCGGCAAGAAAATCACGATCTACGCAGGCAGCGGCTGCGAAGATGCGTTGGACGAGATCAAGCAGGTGGCGGCGAAGCTGAAGGCGCCCGTTGCGCATACTTCGCGGGCGAAGAGCTTTCTTGAGCACGACAATCCGTACAACGTGGGCATGACCGGGCTGCTCGGCAGCGAGGCGGGCTACAAGGCGATCCTCGATTGCGACACCTTGCTGTTGTTGGGTGCGGACTTCGCGTGGCGTCAGTTCTATCCGGACCATGCCAAGATCGTGCAGATTGACATCGATCCCACGCATCTCGGGCGGCGCCATCACGTGACCATCGGCGCCGTGGGCGACATTCAGCCGACCTTGCGAGCGCTCTTGCCGCGCCTGGAACAGCGCGACGATGCATCGTTCCAGCGGGAATACGTGGAGCGATTCGCCAAGGCCATGGCGTCCTGGAAGAGCCACCTGGTGCCAGGCCATGACGACACTATTCCCGGGTCGTACCTCACGTCGGTCATCGATCGTTATGCGGACGACGATGCCCTCTTCTCCGGTGACGACGGCACACCCATCGTCTGGGCGGTCAGGCATACCACGGCGAACGGAAAGCGCCGTATTTTCGGCAGTTTTCTGCATGGAACCATGGCCACAGCGCTGCCCAATACGATCGGCTTGAAGAAGGCAGCGCCCGATCGACAGGTGATTGCCTTATGCGGCGACGGTGGGCTGTCCATGCTCCTCGGCGAGCTACTCACCATCATCCAGGAAGACGTACCCATCAAGATTGCCGTCTTTGACAACCGGAAACTTGGATTCGTAGAGATCGAGCAAAAGTCCGAAGGCATGCTCGACACCTTTACGCGCCTGAAGAATCCCGATTTCGGCAAAGTAGCCGAAGCGATAGGCCTATGGGGCAAAACGGTGAGCAAGGCGTCGGAGATCGAGGCGGCGGTACAGGAGTGGCTAGCGCAGCCGGGGCCTGCCCTGCTCAATGTCCGGGTGAGCCCGCTGGAATTGGTTAAACCACCCTTTGTCGAACTTAAGCCCGTGCTGGGCATGGCGTTGTACACCACGCGTGCGATCCTGCATGGTCGAGGCGATGACGTATTGGAGCTGGTTCGCGAAAACATCTGATATATCGGCGAATGCGATGGGCCACGAGAAGACACATCCATGGCCCATCGCGCTGTCACTTCTCGACGAGGCTATTCAGGTGCTTCCGGTTGTGACATCGCCAATCATGCAGTATGGGCATGGCACTATATGCCATGGATTCGCGACGACACTCGTGTCCACGCATTTTTGATAGACGCGGCATGGATCGCCAGCGGCCCACAAGGCCGACCGGAATCCCGTGTCTGGCAAGCTTCATCACCAAGCACGGCGAGAAACCCACTCCTCCATGATCCCCGTTCCGATTTTCTCTGGCGCCTTCTTCATTGTCCTTGGCCTCTCGTTTCTGGCGACCATCGCTGTTGTTTTCTGGGGCGCCGCGCTCGGCTTGGTTCCTGCGGCCCGGCGATCGTTTGGCAGGCATCGAGGACGTTCCATCGGCATTCTCGCCGTGCTGTGTGCAGCCAGCCTGTTTTTCGTCTGCGCGGCCGTCGTGTGGCTGGGAGTCGACCGGGAATCCAGGAAGGAACAGGCTGCATTGCATCCCACGCTGACGGCACCCGCCACCTTGCTTGGCGTGAACATGCCGGTGGGCACGCAGCTGTCACTCCGTGACGCGACCGACATGACCTCTTTGGATGAGGCTCATTTCCCCCATGCTGTCAGCGTCTTCGCTATATCCGCAATCGCCTTGAGCGTTCGCTCAGAGGGCGACGATGAGGCGCCGCAAGATGCGCCATCCCCTACCAACCTTCCCGCTATGGAGCTCATCATCGCCAGCATGCAAATGGTCGATGGCTGGACCTGCGGCGCTAGCGAGCCTTTGGAAGTCGTGCTACGCCATGACGCACGGATCAAGACGCCGTATTCGTGCCAACTGGCGGCAGGCAATGCGGTGGCCCAATCGCCGATTCCCGACGGATCGAGGCTGATTCGCAGCACCACAGCCTATGGCGATGGCCTGCGCGACAATGACTACTGGCGCATCGATGTAGTCGATGACGGCGTCTTCGAGCTAGAAGGACTACCGCTGCGTCACCCGACGTTGCGGCTGGACAGACAACGCAACGTTATGGCCGTTGAGTACGCTGTGTTGGCGCGCGATACCCGTCTCGGCGACATCAGCTACCCCGCTGGAACGGCGGTCTCCACTGGCCTGCGCGGCGTGCGCGAGAAACACCCCGGTGCATGGGTCTTCAGACCCGTACAAGGCCATCCCGCTCATGGCAAGGACCACGGGGACATAGCCGAGGGGATGTCCGTGGTGCAGGCTATCGATGGAAAAGTCCAGGCGATCATGCCGAACTGAGTACGGGGTTCTGGCAGGCATCCACAGCGGATTGCCCGCACGATACTGATGGCTGATTCAGCACTCTGGCGGCAACGCCGCCACGGCTCCTAGTACGATACGAGCCAACGCATGGCTCACATCCGGGTCGCATGCGCCTCCTGCGCATTGGCAAACCCGCTTTTCGTAGACGAAGCCTGCCGCACATCGACAACCACGACTCTCGCACATGGAACCTTATCGACTTGGCGACATCGCCGCCTTCGTAGCCGCCGTAAGATCCGGCAGCTTCACGGCCGCCGCTACCGGTCTCGGACTCACACGCTCCGCCGTGGGCAAGAGCATCGCGCGCCTGGAAAGCCAACTTGGCGTGCGACTGCTTCATCGCACCACGCGCAAGCTGAGCCTGACGGACGAAGGCAGCATCGTCTACGAGCGCTGGCGACAGATTCTGGAAGAACTGGAGGACGTGGACGCCACGATGGCGCTGCGCCGCAGCCACCCCACCGGCACGCTCAGGCTGATCACGCCGCCGTCCTTTGGTCAGCGCCACATCATGCCGGTGATCCACGACTACCTGAAGCAATGGCCGGAGCTTCGCGCGGAGCTGTGGTTCACCGACCGCTTCGTGGACTTGATCGAGGAAGGCTTCGACATTGCCCTGCGCATCGGCACTCCCAAGCAGGACTCGCTGATATTGACGCGCACAGTGGCCTGGCAGCAGTTCATCGTCTGCGCATCGCCGGAATACCTGGCCAGGCGTGGCGCGCCGATGAATCCCGCTGAGCTGGTCGACCACGACACCATCGTTTACATCAACGCCGAGCGGCCACGACCGTGGCGCCTGCAAATGGAGAACGGTCCCTTTCTGTACGAGGGTCCGGGCCGGATAAACATCGACAACTCCGAAGCCGTACGCGAGTCGGCCCTGGCGGGATTCGGGCTTGCCCATCTGGCCAATTACGTCATCGGCGACGACTTGCGTGCCGGCAGACTGGTGGAAGTCTTGCGCGCGTACCGTCCGCCACCGGATCCCATCCGCTTGGTCTATCCGAGCAAACGCCATCTAACGCCTCGGACTCGCGCATTCATCGATTTTCTCGTGGAGCGCTGGGGAGCTGGTGCGCCGTGGGATTCGGTCATTGCGCCGCATACCTGACCGCCCGGCGCGGATGTCTTACCCTCAGGCCACGCGCATTGGGGAATGACAGGACCATGTGCCGGGCGCTGCAGGTGATTTATCGACGCGAACGAATCCATAACACTGGCGCCTTCGCTGATCTCCGCACCTTCAGGCAATGACTGCTTCCGTTTTCACCGCACGGCCATGGCGCTCCGTTGAACGTATGACGCCAGCGCTTCCGCGTATCCGATATACCCAGCCTGCACCGCGATCCCAGCCCGACGCGTCGTCCTGACGTTTCTGCGCATGGGTAAAGCCACCCGCTGAGCCACTCCACAGTCACCTGACGTACCACGCGGCGATGCAAGCCGCTTGGGCATCTGCGCCTCCTGAACCGTACTTGCCACCGCATCGCGTCAAGCGATGCGCCCTTGACGCGCGCCCCGCGCTGCCACTCCAGAGACCTATCACCATGCTCATCCATTCCCGACTGACCGCCCTCGCCTTCGCCGCTGCCACGCTGATGCTGGCCGGTTGCCATGCCACCGTCGATGCGCGATGGGCGAATTCGGACGACACGGTGGATCACTGGAAGAAGGCCATGCCGAGCCTGCCGATTGAAGTGCGTGGCGCGTTGCCGGACGCCACCAATCAGCAGATCGCCGACGCTATTCCGAACAGCGAGGCCGTGGGCGCTGCCAACCTGGCATCGCCGCGACTGATCGTGGAATTGGGCCAAGGCCCCAAGCCACAGGATGACGCCTACTGCAGCAAGCCGATGCAGGACACGGCCGCCAACACCGGCACGAAGACCGCCATGACCTTGACGATCTGCGACGGCGCGCGCCTGGTGGTTTCGTCGCGCACGCCGCTCGATCCCACCAAGACGCCGGTGTCGACGCTTCCCAAGCGCGTGGACAACCTGAAGAAGCTCGCACTGATCGGCATCTCCCGCAGCCAGATCGAGGCCTACCAGATCCAGGGGTGATGCGGGCCGTCGCCTCGCGATCGAGTTGGCGGCTCTGCATAACACGGGTGTCGCACCACCGATGCCGCACGGTTACCGTGCGGCATCGGCCGCTCTGCCGCCCCTGCTTTCGCCATTCAACACGTCACGAGCAGCAGGGACAGGATGAATTCGGTGCCCATGGATCGCCCCGCGATGCGGCGAGGTTCCCGCATGGCTTTGTTCCTCGCAGGCGAGCGCCAGGCGTGGATCTTCGTATTCAAATGCCTGTTGGCGTTCTACCTCACCGCATGGCTGTCGATGCTGTTCCAACTGCAGCAGCCGGCAACAGCCATGATCACCGTCGCCATCGTGATGCATCCGCAACGTGGCATGGTGATCGCCAAGAGCTTCTATCGCGCCATCGGCACGGTGGCCGGCAGCGTGTTCGCGCTTCTGCTGATGGCTGCGTTTCCACAGCAGCGCGAGCTGTTTGTGTTCAGCCTGTCACTATGGGTGGGCCTGTGCTCGGGCGGCGCCGTTCTCCATCGCAACTTCATGGCCTACGGCTTTGTGCTGGCTGGTTACACCGCGGCCGTGGTGGCGTTGCCGGCGGTTAGCGACCCCTATCGCGTCTTCGACACAGCGATGCTTCGCGTCAGCGAGGTCATGCTGGGCATCGTCATTGCCGCGCTGGTGAGCGATATCGTCTGGCCGGAGCGCTTGCGCGATGTGTTGCAGCGCACCGAGCGCGAACACTTCGATGACTTCATTGCCTTTGCGCGCGAAGGCCTGCTCGGCGGCATCCCTCGCGAACAATTGGAACAGGCCCACCTGCGTTGCGTGCGCGCTGCGGTGCAATTGGAGGATCTGCGCGCCTCCGTGATCTTCGAGGATCCACAGGCGCGCGTGCGAAGCAGCCGCATGCGGCTATTGAACCTGCGCTACATGGCGGCTGCCACCAGCTTTCAGTCCCTGCATCATCTGGTCAATCGTCTGGAGCGCAACCATCACGGTCGCACGGCGCGAGCGCTCACCCAGCTCTATGCGCCCGTTAGCGAGGCCCTCACACCAACGACCTCACCTGCACTAAGACCGCTTGCTGCCCGTCTAGATGCTTGCGAAGCACAGCTCCCATTGCGGGCGACGCAACTGCGCACGACCCTGCGCCAGGATCCGGATCTTTTGCTGCAATTCGATAGCGGCGCCGCATTGCTGTCCCGCTTCGCCGGTGAACTTCGCGACTTTGCAGCACTGGAGGCGACCCTGCGCGAGACACAGGGGCATCTGCAAGGCGAGATAGAGGAGGTCACTTTCAAGCGCCCCAACGATAAGGTTGCCCCGCTGATTGCCGTGGCGCGCACGTTCCTCACCATGTTGGGCCTTAGCGTGTTCTGGCTGGCGACAGACTGGCCTTCGGCCACCACCGCCATGTTGCTGGCAACGCTATTCAGCGGGCTGCTGGCCACCACGAGCGCTCCGGTGGCTGTCACGGCCAACACGCTAGGCGGCTTCGCGCTTGGCGTCGTGGCCTCGTACATCGCCTCGTTCTGGCTACTGCCCGGTAGCGACGGCTTCACCATGTTGGCGCTGGGAACGCTGCCTCTGTTGATGATTGGACCCTACCTGACTACCCGCAATGCGACTCTGCCCGGCGTGGGCACGGGCTACACGCTGGGCTTCGTGCTCACCCTCGCACTGAAGAACCCTATGGTGTACGACCCGGATCGCTTCATCAACGAAGCGCTGGCCTCCATGTTCGGCCTGATGGTTACGGGCATAGCGTTCATGCTTATCCCTGCCGTTGTCGGCTCTCAATGGCTTCGGCAGCGACAGATGCAGCAGTTGCGCCGGCAGGTGCAACTCGCTGCGACAGCACCCACGCACGGCCTGCTCTATGCGTTCGAAAGTGGTAATCGCGATCTCTTTCACCAGATCGTTGAGCACACCCGCCATGGCAGCGTACAGTCACGCTGCCTGATGGCCTGGGGGCTGGCGGTTCACGACTGCGGCCGCACGCTGATCGAGCTTCGCCAGGACGTACAGCACGCAGCACTCCCCGTCATCGTACGCCGTTCCGTGCAACAGGCCGTACGGGCACTGGCTGAGTTGTACGACGCGCCGGACATGGCGCGATGGCAGGCAGCCGATCACTCCGTCGAGCGCGCCATCCAGCTCGCTTCCCTGGCGTTGCCGCAGGCACGCGCGAATTGCCAGCCAGCTCTGTCTCACCTTCTTCAACTACGCAACGCATTGCGTGATGATGAATCCGCACTTGCACCGTATATCGCTAGAACGGGATTAGGATGGACGCTCGGTGACATCGACGCGCCTCCGCATTGAACGACATCAGTCATGGCACAGCCGTTCGATGGAATTCATCGCGGCGAAAGTCCGCTGACATTGACCCAGCCCTCGATGCTTCCCTTCGTGGCGTTGCGATACGTCACCCGAGCCCAATGCAGATCTGCCGAGACATCCTCCACGTCGACATGATCTCCCCGCACGAGATGGCGCCCCGATGTGCCGTGGCCCGGCTTGTCATACATCGGTAGGTGAGGCGCGATCACCTGCGCACTGCCATGCACGATTGCCAGGCTGTCGCGATGCGCCAGGGCGCGTGCGATCACGCGGCCACGGTCGTCATAGGTCAGCAAGCGACCGATGGGCGTGTCTCCTTGCTTGACACCAAACAGCCGCTCCAGCGCCGGGTTGCTGTCGATACCGACGTCCTCGGTCGACTGATAGAGATAGATCCCGCCATCGGCTGCATAGCGATAAGCATCCAGGCTCCAGCCCGCCCCGCGGCACGCGCTGAACAGAGTGCGGCTCTTGGAGTCCACGGTGACGCTCGAAAGGCCAGTGCAGCTACCGCTTTGCTTGATCTCCAGCGGCACGAAGCGCTGCCCCGCCGGATCGAAAAGGAAGATCTGGTAGCCCTCGGTCACGCCGTCGTAGGAATCGACGATGGCGACATCCTGATGGCCATCGAAATTGAAATCGTCCGTTGCCAGGCGGTAGCCACCGTCCGCATCGGTCGGTTTGATATTCAGCGTTTGCGTCTTTCCACTCAGCAGAAAGCGAATCACGATGCGATTGGGCGACAACGTCACCCGGGCCTGCGTTTGCGGGTCGACCTGGATGATGGCGGCCTCTTCCGCTCGCGCGTGAAACGCGACCGCCAAGAGCAGGAGCGGGCACGCCCAGCGAGACCATTGGCCCCTCCGGGCATGAAAGATCGGCATAACACCATCCTAGGGAAAGGGCGCCCAAGCCACGGTACAGCATAAGAGTGACGCCGCCGGATGTCTTTTCGTTGTGATCATGGCCAAGCCATTCGATGAATGGCTTGGCTGTAAATGCCGCTCGATGCAGGTGATAGCCGCCATCTATCACCGCCATTCAATCAATCGACTTCACTCGGGCCGACTCGTCGCCTACCGTACACAACAGACGTAGCTGATACCCATGGCCCATACAGAATGGCCTTGCCTACGATGTTCCATGCGAGGTGCATCCATGCAAACCAAAGAATGTTGGCGCTCTCCCGGCCGCCACACCAGTGGCGCGAACTACGCCACACTGCATCGCGCACGACATCGGCACGTCGGTGACATTCGTTTCGCGATCGTCATGGTGTTTGCTTTCGCACTCGCCTGTGGCCTGGCTTTCAGGAGTGATGCCGAGCCAGGGACGTCATCCTTTTCGGCCCACGTGCACAGCCACACGCTCGGGCAGCACCAGGCGTCAGCCGCTCACGGCTGACGTCGCGCGGCGATGTCGGCGGCACTGAGTTGTCCCTGCTGGTCGCCAAAGTGCTGGACCACGTAGTTGGACAGCGCGGCAATCTCGGCATCCGAGTAAGCGCGACCAAACGACGGCATGAAGATCTCTTGACCGCCCACGTGCAGTACCGAGCCGCTGATGATGATTTGAGTGAGATTGGTTGCGTGTGGATCGCGCACGGAACGCAGGCCGGTCAACATGGCATAGTCGGTCTCGCGCCCCTGACCGCTTTGCGTATGGCATCCCACGCAAGCGCCCACGAATAGCTGCTCACCCAAGCTTGTAGTCGCGACGGCTGATGCCGGTACGGCAGTCGTGGGGGCCGGCATCGCTGCACCACCCTGCTGGGGTTTGACGTCACGCAGGTAAGTGACGAGTGCGGACAGATCGGATGGGGTGAGGTATTGGAGGCTGTAACCCACCACCTCGCCCATTGGCCCGGAGGCGGTGCCTCGACCTGCAGCATGGCCTTTCGAGAAGTAGTCGACCAGCTCCTGGTCGCTCCATGAGCCAATGCCATGCTCCTTGTCGGACGTGATGTTGTAAGCCTTCCAACCCTGCAACTCGGAGCCGGCCAAGGCCTTGCCGCTGTCCATCGCAAATGCAACGTTGCGAGGTGTATGGCATTCGCCGCAATGTCCCAGGGCTGTGGCGAGATACGCCCCACGATTCCATGCCTCTGATTTGCCTTGCTCCGGCTGGAACCGCTCCTTCTTGAGGAACAGCGCATTCCACACGCTCAGCGTCCAGCGTTGGTTGAAGGGGAAAGACAAATCATTGGGGCGCGCGGGTGCACGTACCGACGGCAGACTGAAGAGATAGGTCTTGATCGCCACGATGTCATCGCGGCTGAGCGCGGTGTACGAGGTATAGGGGAACGCGGGATACAGCGGGCGGCCTTCCTTGTCGACGCCGGCATGCAGCGCACGCACGAAGTCGTCGTCGCTCCAGTTACCGATGCCGGTCTCCGGGTCTGCAGTGATGTTCGATGAGTAGATCGTGCCGAATGGCAGCTTGAATGCCACGCCACCCGCAAACGGTTGTCCGCCCGGCGCCGTGTGGCAGGCCTCGCAATCAGCGGCGCGCACCAGGTACTCACCGCGCGCCATCTGCGCCGGAAGATCAGCCGGCGCCCCGGCCCCAGCAGGTTGTGCCGCTTGCTCGTTGCCGCCGTGCGTCACGGAAACCAGTGCGTAGACGGTGAATCCGGCCGCAACCAGGACGATCGCGCCGACGAGTCTCCCGATCACTCGTCCGATCTTCATGCGAGCCTCCCCGTCGGCGAGGCCGACGATGTTTCCGACAGCACGGACTTCAGTGCGTCCTTGTCTTGCACGAGCGCCGAACGATCGATAGGCAAGGTGCGTAAGCGCACGCCTGTTGCTGCGAATATCGCATTCGTCAGGCTAGGCATGGCCATCACCGTACCGGTTTCACCGATACCACCTGGTGACTCCTTGCTCGGCACCAGATGAACCTCGATGGGCGGCGTCTGGTTGAGTCGAAGCACCCGGTAGTCGTTGAAGTTCCGCTGCTCTACGGCGCCGTTCTTCAAGGTGATACCGCTGTACATGGCCGCACTCCAGCCGAACACCAGCCCGCCCTGGATCTGTGCCTCGACCGTGTTGGGGTTTACCACCGTACCGCAATCGACTACTGCCACGGCCCGGCGCAGCATGACTTCACCCTGCGGTGATACCTCGACATCCGTCACTACACAGAGGTAACTGCCAAAGGGCGCAGCGAGTGCAATGCCACGGCCGTGACGCGCAGGTACGTCGCCCTTGCCCCAGCCGGACTTCTCTACGGCCAACTCAAGCACCGCCTTGGCGCGGGGATTGTCGCCCAGGATCGCGCGCCGATAGTCCACCGGATCTTTGCCGACGGTGTGCGCCAGTTCGTCAACGAAGCTTTCGACGACGAACACGTTATGCGTTGGCCCTACACCACGCCACCAGCCGATCGGCACACCGTTGGGCATATCGTGCCGCACCCAGTCGACACGGAGGTTGGGCACCTCGTAGGGCAGTTCGGCGGCGCACTCCACCAAATCGGAATCCAGGCCGTTCTTGCCCATGGCCGGTGGCGCGAACGTCGCCAGAACCGATGCACCGGTGGTGCGATCCTTCCATGCCAAGGGTCGCCCTTGGTCGTCGAGCGTGGCGGAGATACGGTCGTAGTAGGCGGGACGATAGCGATCCTGCGCGATGTCTTCCTCGCGCGTCCAGATCACCTTGACTGGATAATCCACTTGTCGGGCGATGCCGACCGCCTGCCCAACGGAATCCTCAAACAATCGCCTGCCGAAGCCACCGCCCATGTACTGGTTGTGCACCTGAATGCGCTCGGCCGGCAGGCCGGTCACCCGCATGGCAACATCGACGCAGCGCGCCGGCACCTGCGTACCGACCCAAATGTCGCAACCGTCCGGACGCACGTGCACCGTGGCGTTGATCGGCTCCATGGTCGCGTGCGCCAACAAGGGCATTTGGTAGGTGGCGGAAACGACCTTGCCCGTGACCTTGTCGACATTACCGACCTCGCGCCCCAGGATGGGTGTGCCGTGTTCGGACGTATCGGCCAGGTCCTTGAATAACTGCTCGGTCGTGAATTGGTGATTGGCACCCGCATTCCATTGGATAGTCAGCGCATCCAATCCTTTCTTCGCCGCCCAGAAATGTTCGCCGATGACGGCGACAGCGTTATCCAGCTTCACTACCTTGAGTACACCGGGAATCGCCCGAGCGCGCGTGTCGTCCACCGATGCCAGCGTGCCGCCGAACGTCGGGCAGGCCTGCACCGTCGCCACCTTCATGCCGGGAACGCGGATGTCGATGCCGAACGGCAAGGTGCCATCGACCTTCCCCGGTGTGTCTACACGACGCATCGGTTTGCCGATCAGCTGGAAATCCTTGGGGTCTTTCAACACGGGCTTGGTGGGCGGCGCGATGCTGGCTGCAGCGTCCGCGAGTTCGCCGTAACGCAGCGTGCGTCCACTGGCTGAGTGCGTGACCACGCCGCGCGCCACGGTGCATTGCGATGCGTCTACCTTCCAGCGCTGAGCGGCAGCGGCCACAAGCATGGTGCGCGCGGCGGCGCCGGCATCGCGCAGGCTGGTCCAGCAAAAGCGGATGGTGGTCGACCCACCGGTGGCCTGATCACCCAGCAACGGGTTGGCGTACAGCTTGCGATTCGCCGGTGCGTGCTCGACGGTGATCTGATCCAGCCCAACGTCCAGCTCCTCGGCAAGCAAGGTGGCCTGCCCGGTATAGGCGCCCTGCCCCATCTCGATGCACGGCATCACCAACTGGATGCTGCCGTCGCTCCCCACGCGCACGAACGCGTTGGGTGCGAAGCGCGGATCATCCGCGTTCAGTCGCGTGCCTTCCGCGAAACCCCACACCCGGCTCGCACCACCCAGCCATATGAAGGCCACCACCAACCCGCCGCGCTTGAGTAATTCGCGACGCGCGGGGTTCTGTAGTTCGATCTCTTCCTGGGCGGGATCCACGCGAAGCATCATGGCGAAGTCTCGACAGTCGGCAGTGAATGGGATGCCAGAGGTTCAGGCGATGGTCTGCGGCAGCGTGATCTGACCGGTAGCGGCTTGCTTGATCGCCGCACGGATACGCACGTAGGTCCCGCATCGGCAGAGGTTGCCCGACATGGCCGCATCGATGTCTTCGTCGGTTGGCGTCGGCTTCTGCGTCAGCAGCGCTGCGGCGGACATGATCTGGCCGGTCTGGCAGTAACCGCACTGCGCCACTTCGATACCCAGCCATGCCTGCTGCACGCGCTTGCCGAGGTCGGTGGCGTTCAGGCCTTCGATGGTGGTGATCTTCTTGCCTACGGCGCCTGTCACGGGTAATACGCACGACCGCACGGCCTCACCATCCAGATGCACGGTGCACGCGCCGCACTGGGCCATGCCACATCCAAACTTGGTGCCATTGAGGCCGAGCACGTCGCGCAATACCCATAGCAACGGCATATCGTCGGGCACGTCGACCTGGGTGTCCTGGCCGTTGATGGAAAGAACGATCATCAGGGTCTCCCGGGCAAGGCAAGCAGGTAGTGGCAACGGGCTACCGGAAGCGCCATGGATCCAGGCCGCGTCGCAGCACCGTCATGAACGCGCATGATCTTCCTCTCCGCCGACGAAAAGACAAGTGAAGACGCTTTCATCTGGCAAGCCACCGGTTGCGCTGGCGTCCCTGCCCGGCTTGATGGAACATCGACGCGTCCCGTTACTGACTGCGTTCATGAACGTCGCCCAGGAATTCGAGCCGCTCTACCGTGCCGCCCAGGCGCTGGATCTGCGTGGTGATAGCGGCGAGGCCGCGCTCGTCACTATCACGCGTACTCGCGGCTCCACCTTTCGTCGGGCTGGCGCCAGCATGTTGGTGCATCGCGACGGCCGCATGGTCTGCGAGCTGTCGGGTGGGTGCCCGCAGCGGGATATTGTGTTGCGCGCGCAACGGGCGATGGAAACGGACGAGCCGGCCATCGTGGCGTACGGTCGCGAGAGCAACTACGACGTCATGATCGAAACCGGTTGTGGTGGCGAGCTGGAGGTATTGATCGAGCCGTGGCGTGAGCCTGACGACGTGCGCTTCCTCCATGCCATTGAGGCGCTGAGGACGCAGCGCACCCCCGGCATCATGGCGTCGTTGTTCGCTACGGACGGCCTCCCCGTGGCGCGGCGCCCCTGGCGCCTGGTCCAGAGTCATGGCGACCGTTGGACAAACATCACCCATTCGGCACTGGAGCAGCAAATTCTTGCGCACCTGGCGCAGACCACCACTTTGTCAGGTAACGCCACGACAACCCGCCTGCACGACGCGGGCCAGCATCACGATGTGCTGCTCGAATGCCTGCAGCCCCCGCATGCTCTGGTCGTGGTCGGCGACGGCGTCGGTGCAGGCATGCTAGCCCGCCTATCCCATCAACTCGGCTGGCACACCACACTGGTGGGCACCAGCGAAGCAGCGAAGCCGACAGAAGACGGTGTGCACCGTGTGTTCGCTACGCCAGCCACACTGACAGCTACTGTAACGCTCGACAGCCTGACGTCCGTGGTGGTCATGACACATCGCCTGGAGCGCGACCTGGCCTATCTGGCGCCACTGATGGCAACGCCCGTGCGTTACATCGGCGTCATTGGCTCCCGGCAGCGCGCCGAACAGATACGCGCCGCCTTTCCGGATGACGATCGTCTGCACGCGCCCGCCGGTCTCGATGTCGGCTCTGAAACACCGCAGGAGATCGCCCTAGCCATCGCCGCGGAAATACTCGCCACGCGCAATGGCCGTAGCGGCGGCTCCCTGATCCGTTCGCAGGCGCCCATACATCCATGACTTCATCGCATGCCCATACTGGCGCCGTCATCCTCGCTGCCGGAAGTTCCAGCCGCTACGGCGCGCTCAAGCAACTGATCGCCATTGATGGCGAACCCATGGTTCGACGCATCACGAGGTACGTATTGGCGGCCGGCCTGCATCCGGTCGTTGTGGTGGTGGGCGCGCAAAGCGACCGCGTCACCGACTGTCTCAGCAATCTGGATGTGTGTGCCGTGAGCAATCCGGATTGGGCTACGGGCATGGGCAGCTCACTGGCTACGGGCGTCACGACATTGATGTCGCAGGCGGCGCCGTTGCAGTCACTGATGGTGATGCTGGCCGACCAGCCGGCGATCAAGGTGGGCGACCTGGAGCGCATGCTGGCGACCCATGTTGCCCGGCCCGACCGCATCCTTGCGTGTCACAACAAAGGCGACTTCGCGCCGCCATGCATCTTCCCTCTGACTTACGTCGACGAGCTCATGGCCTTGAGCGGATCAGAGGGCGCGCGTGTCTTGCTCGACGGGCATGCTTCGGATGTCCAAAGCTTCGACCTGCCTGCGGCGTTTCAGGACATCGATACACCGGACGACTACAACGCCTGGCAGACCGAGCGCGGCGACCCGTCAACGGGCTAAGCTCGAGTAGACCCAGCCGTCTCGCCTGAGGCCGCGCACGGATACCTGCGAGGCATTACTTCGCGTTGAGTTCCTTCCAGCGCTGATAGACCTTGATCGCCTCCGTACTCTTCTGCTGGATCATCGGCATGCGGCGCTCACCAACAGGCTTGCTGAACTCGGCATAGAACGTATCCAGCTCGAAGTACTTGCGGTCGTCACGATAGAACGGCGCGTAGTCCTCGCGCGTGGTGATGTAGGTCACCTGTCGCGGACTGCAGTAATACATCGCACCCAGGCACATCGGGCACGGACTGGCCAGGATGTAGAAGTCGCAATCGGTCAGGTGCTCGGTCCCCAGCTTTTTGCAGGCTTCGCGAACGGCGAGGATCTCCGCATGTGCGGTCGGGTCGCCGGTCTGGGCTACCCGATTCGGGCTTTCGGCGATGACTTCGCCATCGCGAACGATCACGGTGGCAAAGGGACGTCCACCCTCCTCCACGTTCTTCATGGCGAGGTCGATGGTGCGCTTTACAAAATCCATGGAATACCTCAATTCGGTGGTGAATCAGAATGGCTTGGTCGGCAGGTACTTGCCGTCGAGCGTGATCACGGCGCGGGAGCCTCCTTCCGGATCGTCAATCTTCTGGACGTCCAGTTTGAAGTTGATCGCACTGATGATGCCGTCGCCGAACTTCTCGTGAACGAGTGCCTTCAACGTGGTGCCGTAGACCTGCAGCATCTCGTAGAAGCGGTAGATGGTGGGATCGGTCGGCACGCGATCGGGAATGCTGCCGCGCAGCGGGATGGTCTGAAGTAGCGCGACAGCATCGCCGTCGAGACCCAACTTGGCGGCGACGACCTGTGCGGCTTCCGCCGGCAAGGCATGCTGTCCGAGCAGTGCCGCCGTGACAAAAGCGAGGCTTAGGCCTGTGCCTTCGGTGAGTTGCTCGAAGGACAAATCCTTCTTGAGTTTGGCGGCGACGATGGTTTCCGCCAGCGTCTGGCGGGCGAATGGGTGATGTTGCGACTGAATCATGGGGTTTTGCTCTCTGTGGATGGCAAGGGAATCAGGCGGCGCTGGCGTGCGCAGCGGGCTTAGCGGAGGTGTATGGATGCGTCGCAAGCGAAACGAAGCGACCCGTCATGCCGTCGAGCGCATCGATGGCGCCCGACTCGATGTCGTACACCCAGCCATGCAGGGTCAGGCGACCCTCTTCAAGCGCCAGTCGCACGGAGGGGTGCGTCTTGAGATTGGCCAATTGAGCGATCACGTTCTCGCGCACCATGGTCTGCACACGCTCGGCTGCGCTGGGGTGATGTCGCGCTTCGTTGACCACGCGCGCCGAGTCCGCGTATCGCAGCCAGTGGCGCACGGCTGGCATGTGATCGAGGCAGGCACAGGATGCGATGGCCGTCATCGCGCCGCAGTCGGAGTGGCCGCAGATCACAATGTCCGACACCTTCAGTGCGGCAACCGCGTACTCCACCGAGGCCGATACACCGCCTGGCTCTGGTCCGTAGCACGGGACGATATTGCCCGCATTGCGAATCACGAACAGGTCGCCGGGCTCGCGCTGAGTTACCAGCTCAGGCACCAACCGGCTGTCGGAGCACGATATGAACAAGGCACGCGGTGCCTGATGATTCGCCAGCTCCCGAAAGAGCCCGGCGCGCGCGGGAAACGCTTCGCGCTGAAACCTCAGGAAACCGTCGATGATGTCTTTCATGGCAGTCACTCCAGGACCCTGCGGGTCGACGGAGCACACGGTACGCCTCGCCATTCATAAGGTAAAAGATCCATTTCCTATAGAATGCATAGGCACACCTTATGGGTAAGGCATCATGCTTCTGCGCCACATTCACTACTTCCTGGCAGTTGCCGACCATGGTGGCTTCACCCGTGCAGCTGCAGCGCTCCATGTCTCGCAGCCTGCGCTGTCGCAGCAGATCCGACAGCTGGAGGAAACCCTCGGCACGCCCCTGTTTGATCGCAGCGGGCGAACGACGCGATTGACGGACGCGGGCGAGGTCTATCAGCGTTACGCGCGACGGGCACTACTGGATCTCGATGCGGGCAAACGCGCATTGCACGATGTGCAAGACCTGAGCCGCGGCACGCTGCGACTCGGCGTAACCCCCACTTTCACCGCCTATCTGGTCGGCCCGCTGATGGAGGCGTTCCACGGACGCTATCCGGGCATTGCCCTGACTGTGCGCGAAATGCCCCAGGAGCAGATGGAGGAGCTTCTGAATGACGACCAGCTCGATGCGGGCATCGCGTTCGATCCGGTGCGCTCCTCCGACATCGCCACCCAGCCGCTGCTCACGGAAACGTTGGCGCTCGTCGTGGGTAAAAACCATCCATGCGCGGGTAAACGCACCATGGGACTGCACGCCCTGAACGATGAATCGCTGGTGCTGCTTTCGAGCGAGTTCGCCACGCGCGAACAAATTGATCGCTATTGCAGGCAACATGGCGTTAGGCCCCATGTCGCCATCGAGGCCAACTCGATCAGCGCCGTGGTGGAGATTGTGCGACGTACCGCCCTCTCCACCCTGCTGCCGGCGGCCATTGCCGAACAGAATGCGGAGCTCTCTGCGATTTCGCTCTCACCTAGCCTGCTCGAGCGCACGGCTGCGCTATTGCATCGCAAGGATGCCTATCAAAGCGCGGCGCTCCGCGCATTTATCGAACTGGCGCTTGAAGATCGCCATCGCGGCAAGCGGCGACGCAAGTAGTGCCTTTCGCCATGGTGATGTGTCTTTCGTGACCGTCCTCTCAGTGATGGAGTGCTCGCCGGTGCATGGCCGGCATCGCTTGATCCCCCGAGGCGAAACCTCTCACTGGTATCGAGGGCCTCACGCAGGCCAGCTCGATCCCCGGATAACGCTGCAGAAGTTGCCCGCATGGAAGTGCGGATCCTTATCGGCAAGCACGTCGGCTTTGACGTTGCCAAATGTCGTATCAGGCTTATGTTTGATTCCGTCGTAGAAGGCCTGAATGATGTCTTCCTTGAACTGATGTCCGCGCGGATGCGCCCTCACCACAGCATCGCGCTCGGCATCGCTGTACTGGGCGTAGGTCAGGCCAAGCACATCCATTTCCACGCCGGTGGTCACCAGTGCGATCAAGGGATGCATATGCTGTGGAATCCCCGGTGTGGTGTGTAGCGCAATGGCCGCCCATACCGTGTCGATGTCGTGTTGGTGTATGCCGTGCCGCCTCAGGAAGTCGCGAGCGGCGTTGGCGCCGTCCACTTCGAAACGCTCATTGGAGCTGCTATGACGCGGCGTCAATCCCATGTCATGGAACATGCAGCCGCAGTAAAGAAGTTCCGGGTCGAACCTGAGTCCCCGCTGCTTGCCGGCCAGCGCAGCGAAGTAATAGACGCGACTGGAATGGTGAAAAAGCAGCGGTGATTCTGTATCCCGCACCACATCCGTGATTTCACCGGCGAACTGGCTGTCGGGAATGGCAACGCCGTTGATGCTGAGGGACATGCTGGATCTCCACAGGCTAGGGAGACCCATTTTCAGCAACCCCATTAATGTCATCAATCGATGCGATACGTCATATACTGCCATTTCGCGCGTCATGCGGACACCTGGGAATTTCACTGTCGTGGCCAGAACCATTGCCGTCGTCGCCCTGCCGGGCGTGCAGTTGCTGGACGTTTCCGGACCCCTGGACGTCTTTGCGCAGGCGAACATTGAGGCCGGCAAGCAGTTCTATGCACTGAAGGTCATTGCCTGCCAACGCGGCCCCATCCATAGCTCGTCTGGCGTGCGCCTGCTAGCCGATGGCATGGCGGGCGAATGGAGCGAGCGCGTGGACACCCTGTTGGTCGCCGGCGCCCCGCATGCTGCTCGGAGCACTCTCCCGCAACACATTCTGCAATGGCTCCGTACGACCGCCGTGCGTAGCCGGCGCTATGGGTCGATCTGCACGGGTGCGTTCGCGCTCGCCGCTACGGGCCTGCTGGACGGGCGCCATATCACCACCCATTGGTCTGCAGTGGATGATCTGAGCAGCGCCCACCCTTCGCTCCAGATTGACGAAGACGCACTCTATGTGCGCGACGGAAAGCTGCGTACGGCGGCCGGCGTCACCGCCGGGCTAGACCTGGCGCTGGTCCTGGTCGAAGAAGACCTGGGTCGCGATATCGCCAAGCGGGTCGCCGGGCAGTTGGTGATGTACTTCAAGCGCCCGGGAGGGCAACTGCAGTTCAGCCGAAAGGGCGAAACGCACCCTATTGGGCGCTCTGTGTTACAGGAGGTGCAACGCTGGGTCGCGGCAACGCCTGACCTGGACCACAGCATTGCTAGCATGGCCAAACGCGCTGGACTGAGCCCTCGACACTTTGCACGCCTGTTTCATACCGAAGTAGGCATTACACCGGCCGCCTGGGTGGAAACCACACGCATTGCTGCCGCCCGAATGCTGCTGGAAAACGGGCACGACACGCCGAAGCTCGTCGCCTCCAAATGCGGTTTTGCCAACGCTGACACACTGCGTCGAGCCTTCCATAAGCACGTAGGCGTCACGCCCGCCGAGTACCGAAAGCAACACGCATCGCAACACCATTAGGCGGCTTTCGGTCGCCATAGCCATCATCGATAGCGGCGATACGAAGAATCAAATTCACTTCACGTGCTGGGTCAGGGAGACTGCATGGCAGCCCACCGTTGACCGGAGACCCAGCCATGTCCGCCACGGGATACGCAACGCGACCAAGCCCGACCTTGCCGCGTGCCACTACCAAACAAACATGCATTCATGCACGGTGGTTTTGGCTATTGCTGTGGCTTGCCTACCCGTCAGTGCACGCAGCCTCGTCGACGGCTCCACCAGCGCCACCGTCGAGACCAGTCATCGCGGGCGTTTGCGCCGGTTGCCATGCCGCCGAAGGAGCCGGCGACGCTTCAGGCATCCCACGCCTAGCAGGCATGGATGCCGATTACCTGGCGCATACTCTGACTGCCTTCAAGATAGGAACGCGCTCTAGCGACACTATGCAGCCGATAGCCAGCGCACTCTCCGATACCGACATCTCGGCACTCGCAAACTACTTCGCTGCACAGCGCCCTCCTCCCGCCCATTCGCAGCAATTGCCTGCCGCGACTAGCGTCGCTGGCGGCAATTTGATCGCACTTCAAGGAGGCAGCAAGGGCGCGCCCGCCTGTTTCAGTTGCCATGGCACCGGCGGACACGGCCAGGGAGAACGCTATCCGCGCATTGCCAGTGAGCCCGCCACCTATATCGTTAACCGGCTGCACGAATTTCAGGAGCGCGCCCGGCACGGTACGCCCAAGTCGGGCTCGATGACCGAGGTGGCCTCCAGGCTCACCGACTCGGAAGTCCGTGATGTGGCCGCCTATCTGTCGATGCTTCCGCCTGAGTAAACGACGTTCGCGAACGACATGCCTGCGGATGGAGAGGGTCCCATATCGGACCCTCTCCTCACCGCCCGAGTTACTTCAATGCTCTCTGCCGCCTGCTCAATCAACGACACAACGACCTTGGGATCAGAGCTTGGCGTCCAGTTTGACCCACAACGTACGACCCGGCTCGTTCACGCGCGTTGTGTTGACGTAACCGGCTAGCCCCGCGGTTGCCGCATTGACGTGCTCGGCGTAGGTCTTGTTGAACACATTGTCGATGCCGGTGCTCAGCGTGTAACGCCGATCGATGCGATAGGCGCCGTTGAGCGAGAAGACGCCAAAGCCTGCGCTGGGCCCAAGGTCTTGGCCGACGATGTTGCCCTCGCCTTCTGCCACACGATGCTGTGCGGCAGCCAGTCGCCACAAGGCACCCACCGACCAATGCGATGCTTCGTAGCTCAAGCCTAGGCGCGCATCAAGCGGCGGCATCTGCGGCAGCGGACGGTGCTCCGTGCGATTCTCGCCCCATGTGTAGGCAAGCGTGATGTCTGTCTTCCAATGACTGTCGATGGCGTAGCTTGCACCCGCCTCACCGCCGGCAATACGTGCCTGCACGTTGCCGGCGTAACCCGCGTCCATCGCACTCACTGGGTAATGCATCAGGATGAAATCATTGACGACGCCGGCATAGGCCGAGACCCAGGCCTTCAGGCGATCGTCGCGGTACTGCATGCCAACATCCAACTGCGTGGTGCGCTCCGGCTTGAGCGAATGGAAGCTTTCCTGTGTCCCCTCCACGTGCTGGCCGAACAGCTCCCAGTAATCCGGAAACCGTTCCACGTGACCAATACCGGCATAGAACGTGGCTGATTGGCTTGCCAGATCATGTTCGTATCGCACGAACCCCGACGGCAACGTATCGCCACGACTGGCCGCAACCTGTGCAGGCATGGCGGACATATGCCCCATACCACCCATGTTGTCGTCACCTCCCAAGCCCGCATCCAACGTGTATCCGCGCGCTTGAGCCCGGTCCATGCGCACACCGGAGACAAGGCGCTGTGACGGCGCGAACGCCCAGCGCGCCTCAGCGAACGTGCCAATGTCCTGCATGCGTGCATCGAGCACGCGGGGCTTGTCCTTGTAATAGCCCATCCTGCTACCCGGCGGCCCGCCCATGCGGTTGTCGTGCACGCTGACCGAACCGTCGAAACCGCCCTGAAGTTCCAGTGCGTCGCCCCAACGCCAAGTCCCCACGGCACGGCCACCCGATGTTCTGCGATCCGCATCCGATGCCATGGCCATAGGCATCATGCTGCTGGGGTCTGGCTCACGCAGCGTGTAGTTGTCCATCACATGATCGGCGTAGTTGGTGTAGGCCTGCACTTCCAGCTTGTCCCAGTGCGTCGTCAAGTGCTCCTGCGTCCATTTGAGTGCCATGCTCTCGCGCAGGAACTGTGCGCCGTCCATGCCGCTGAATGCATAGGCCGCATCGCCGTTGCCCTTGCCCGCCGTCAGCTCTATACGGGCGTCGTCGGTGGGCGTCCAGCCGATAGTGGCATCCGCGTTCCAGCGGTCGTACTGAGAGTGGACGCGGTTTCCATCGCCGTCTTTATAATCTTGTGAATGCGTGTGGTTGGCGCTGACGCCGATGTAGCCAGCAGCGTTGCCGGCACGCAGATCCAGGTTCTGATCGTTGCGGCCTGCCGAGCCGAAAAGGATGCTTGCATCACCATCGAGCGTCGATTGGGTGTAACGCTTGAAGTCGCGATCGAACAGCACAACGCCCGCCGAATTTCCCGGCCCGTACAGCACGGTTTCCGGACCCTTGATGATCGTGACGCGATCGAAGAGTTGAGGTGCGATGTAGGCCGTTGGCGGATCCATGCGCGAGGGGCAGCCACCGGCGATCATGCCTCCATCGATCAGGATATTTAGCCGCGATCCGCTCAGGCCACGCAGTAGCGGATCGCCATTGCTCCCGCCTTTGCGAATGGTTGAGAAACCGGGGATGCTTTTGAGGAAGTCGGCGCCGTCGCTGGCTGGCACCGGCTGCCGTGGCTTCTTGGGATCCACGACGATAGTGAGCGGGCTGTCCTGCATGGTGGCCGTTACCACCACGGGTGTGAGCGTAGTCGAGGGAGTGGTCGCGAGATCTGCGTCGCCAGCGTGTGCTGCATGGCCAAGCGCGATGCCAAGAGCCACAGCCAGCGCGCAGCGCGACGCCGTGGAGTGAAGGAAGTAAATGGGCATGGTGTCGATGTCCTTGATGCGGCCGACGATCGCCTGGCGTCAGGCAGGCGCGCGCCATCCGACGCTTGAGCGCCAGAGGTGCCGCGCGCACGAACGCGCCGGCCGCACGATGAGTCCGGGGATAAAGAGCGTTGAAATGTCGCGAGATGCGCTGACTCAGTTAGCCAGCGAAAGCGCTCAGAAACCAGGATGGAGGCCCGCGCGCGGGCTGGCGTTGCACGAGGCGCGCCGTGCCGATCGGCAATGCGAATGGCGCGGTAGCGTCCGCCGGCGGAATGGCCGGAATAGAGAGAGCCAGTTCACCCGAGGAAACGGTGCCATGCGACACGAGTGCACAGTAGGCACACGCATCAAGCACATCGGCGTGATGATGATCTCTGGCGGGGTCGGGGGCTGCGTGCTGATCCCCGCCACACATGGCCGCCATGGGAGCTGCCATCGCGACGCGGGAAATGCTGGGTGCGACCACCAGCAGGCATGTCGCCAACAAGGCGAGCCAAGCGACAAACTTTCGCCGAGCGCGTCTGCGATCCATGCCAAGCCCCACAAAAACTTGCGACATGATGGCATGACTGAATCGTCAACGCCGCCGATCTGCGCTGTGACAAATCGACACGCGGATTAAAGCGCGGCAGCAGGCTGCCTGCGCCATTGCACTCTTACGGAGATTGCCGCCATCGACAGCACCCAGGTGGACCTTTGTCTGTGTGCGTGATGCTTAATTCAAGGGAGAAGCGACCACCTTCACGCGCCGCCACGGAGGCGCTGTTCGGCGGAGATGAACTACTTCGCGACGACCACGTACTGCCCGTTGAATGTTGCTGAGGGATAGCTCGAATATGTACTGAGGCACGCCCCTGCACTCATCGTCCCTCATGAACAGACAATGGCGCCTATTGCTTCACGTCTAGCTCGTCGGTCACCTCCTTCACACCGCTTACGCTCCGCACGAGCATATCGATCCTGGATTTCTCTGCATCATCCTGGACTCGGCCACGTAGCACCACAGCGCTGTCCGAGACAATGACAACGACGCGATGTCCGGCATCCGAGAGCGACGCATCATTCGCGATAGCGCGCCGAACGGATGCCTGTAGCTGTGCGTCTGCCGAACTGTGTATCTGCGACGCTGCCTGATGCGTAGGCGCTGGCGCCGCCTGAAATGCCAAGGCTTGCCCTGCCACCCATATCGCTAGCCCAGCCATCATTCGAAGCCTCATGCCTGCTCCTTATGCCGTAGATGCCGACGCCGCTATACGTATTTGTCGCAATGGACCGTGAATCAAGCGTGCACTCGATGTTGCCGGCAGCCAGCTTTCATCGATGCGCGAAGGGGGCTTGCGGAATAGCCGCAAGTCCCGAACGACTACTCAGGTACCCATGTGCAACTGTTCAACCAACGCATGAATCTCGGCGAGCTGCCGAACAATGGCGTCACGGCGTTGTGATGATGTTTCCTGGTCGTTGGACTCAAGGGTCCCGGGATCGATCAATCGCAGGGAGCCGACCAGACGATGAATAAGAGCCTGTTGCTGTTCGGTATCGCCGTTGACGATAGCTGAATCCAGTTTGATGACATCGGCCTGCCCTGCGGCCAGCAATCCTTCGAGCAGCTTCTTCACCTGGGCTTCCGAGCCGAATATCCCTGCCAGATACGACAGCTTGTCTTGTCCCGGTGAGGTCCGGACGACCGTCGCGACGCCCGAGATGCCCTCAATCTTTGCCCGCAGAGCATCCAGCTGTACGGGCTTAGCCAGGAAATCATCCATGCCGGCGCTTCGGCACTTCTCCACCTGCTCCGGCAAGGCACTGGCCGATAGCGCAATGATGGGCAGGTGTCGCTGAGTGCCGACTTCTGACTCGCGGATGCGATAAGTCAAGGCATAACCGTCCAGCACAGGCATGTGGCAATCGCTAATAAGCACATCGAAATGATCAGCCATCAGTGCGTTCCATGCACCCAGGCCATCCTCAACGACGACATGCTCATACCCAAGAAGATCGAGCTGCCGGTCGATCACTGCGCGATTGATCGGGTGATCCTCCGCTACAAGCACGCGCACTGCATACGCCCCCGTAGCCTTCGCAACCAACGCCGGCCTCCGCTCATCGAGAAGACCCAGCGCCATGCGGCAAGCATCCGTCACTGATCGCCACAGCAACGGGCTTCCACACAGCATGATTCTGTCGTCATCCACGTAGAACCCACGGGGATCGGTATCCGGAAACACGTGAATAGTCGGCACGCCAATGACGCTTACACCCTGCCGGATGAGTGACGTATCCGCGATAAAGAGATCCACGTCCTCCAGCGTGAACTCCGGAATATCCACAGCGTCGACTTCCATGACGGCCAGCCCCATGGACGAAAGCGCATTGGCCAGCTCCCTCTCGATGAAGTTATCCCGCGTGCAGACAAGCGCTCGCTTTCCATCCAAATCGGGAAGGGTTGACGCGCCACGCAGAACGGGAAGCACCACCTCGAATATCGCGCGCGTACCACCACCCGCCTCACTTTTCAGCTGAACGGAGCCGCCCATCATGTGAGCCAAGCGGCGACAGATGCTAAGACCGAGCCCCGTGCCGCCAAAGCGGCGTGTCGTAGAGGCCTCAGCCTGCGTGAATGGCTGGAACAACCGAGCCAGTTGATCGGGCGAAATGCCAACCCCGGTATCGGTGACGATGAATCGCAGCCGTTGCCCACCCGCGACCTCGCCCGCCATGTCGACGCGAAGCTTTACATGGCCCGAAAGAGTGAATTTCAAGGCATTGCTCAAGAGATTGTTGATGATCTGCCGTATGCGATTGGCATCACCCCGATACTCGGAAGCAAGGCGCCAGTCCAACACCAGATACAGCTGAAGCGCCTTCTGTTGAGCTCGCGCGGCAAAAGTGCCCACGGCACTATCCGCCAACAAGCGAAGATCGAAAGGCTCCGGCTCAAGTTCCAGCTTCTCCGCCTCGATCCGCGAGAAATCCAGAATGTCGTCCAGGATCTGCAACAGAGCCACTCCGGAGTCTTCCACCATGCCAACCATATGCGCCTGCTCGGTACACAATGGTGTTTTCGAGAGCAACTCCACCAACCCGAGCACGCCGGCCATGGGCGTACGGATTTCGTGACTCATCATGGCGAGGAAGGCACTTTTGGCAGCTACGGCGGCCTCGGCGGTTGCCTTGGCCTCCAGCAGTGCCTGCTCTTGCTCCTTCAGCGTGGTTACGTCGGCGCAATAAACGCTCCAGAAATAGCCGCCCCGCCCCGCCGGCTTCAGTTCGCCACCGAGCGCACGTATCCAACGGGTTCGCCCATTAACGTGAACGGAGAACTCGATAGTCTCTGAGTGTTGTGATTGATAGAACTGATCGATCAGCGAGCGAACTGCGTCACGATCCTCCTTGCGCATGGCATCCAGCGAATTGGCGCGGCCGGAAAGTATGTCTTCGCGAGACATGCCAAACAGGGTCTGCGTGGGTCCGCTGACGTACTCGTAAGTGCGCAAGCCATGCGCATCGATATATAGCCTCATCACGACACCAGGTAGATTTTCGTTGGTGTCGATAAGCCTTTGCTCCGAGGCACGGGCTCGCGCCTCAGCGTCACGCATCCGTTTGTAAGCGAACCCTATGATCGTTACCACAGAGGCACTGATAACGAGACCTAGAAGAACCCAGCCCCACGGCACGCCATAGTTATAGTTTGCGCGCAACCACCGACTGCGCATGGCCTGTCGCTGGTTGTCCTTCACTCCTCCGATTACCCCATCGATCAGCGGCGCAAGACGGGCTTTATCCCGACTGACGCCAAAGGAGAAGTCCTGATCCAGGCCCGCAGGTGCCACTACGCGCAACGTCGCGGCGTAACGGTCACGAATCAGTGCGTCGATGGCGGGCAAGGTTCCGATGTACGCCGATACCTCGCCGCGCTCCAGTAGCAAGAGCCCCGCCTCGTTGCTCGCCACCGGCACCAGCTGGGTCTTCGGCATGAGCATCTTGAGGCTCTCGATCAACCCTGCCTCTTCGCGCACCGCTGCTTTTCTTCCGCGAAGATCTTCCGGTCCGGCAATGGCAGGGCCATTGATGCGCGCCACGATCACCACCGGAAAATGCTCGTAAGGACGGGTGAATGTCATGCTTGATGGGTCGTAGTCGGCCGGCATGGCCGCTGCCACCATGTCGATCTCTTTGGCGGCAACGCGACGTTGCAGTTCGTTTAAGTCCCTCGCAGGCACGAACTCCAGTCGCAAGCCAAGATTGCTCTTGACTAAGGACAGATAGTCGGCGGCAAGGCCGCTCGGCGCACCGTCCTTGTTGGTGAAGCTATAAGGAAAACGATCAGCCTCGTAGCCCACCCGAATGGGCCCTAGGCCGGCAAGCCAGTGCAGGTCATCATCAGTCACGCCTTGACCGTGCGGAATCGGCGCTAACAAGTCGACATTGAGGCCCCATCGCGCCTTAAGGTTGTCCAGTTCGTCACTGCGGATGGATGCCTCTGCCTTTCGTAGGATGGAGACGAGCATCGATTGGTCACGCGGCACTGCCAGAGAGACCCGTATCAAGCCGAGGTCAGGTAATCGGGACAGAATGACCAGATCATCGCGCTCACGCTCCGCGAGTGCCCAGCGCGTGCGGCCTTGAGAGCCTACAAATGCGTCAGCCCGCCCATCAGCGACCATGTCCATGGCTTCGTGCACATCATCAGCGAACAAAAAGGTGGCGGCTGGAAACCGATCTTTGATCTGCTGCGTGTAGTACTTGCCGAGCCTCTCAACGGCAATACGCGCATTTACCAAACTATCCTCTCCAAGAATCTTCAGGTCGCCTTTTCGGGCGACCATCACAAACCCTGATTCCAAGAACGGCTTCAGGTAGTCAAGTCGGCCGCTACGGCCATACGGCTGCCCTACCAAGAGATCGAACGGAATAGGCTCGCTGGAGTCCTCGAATGTCACACCACTCCAATCGGTGAACGGACGAAACTGCAGCCGCAGACCCACGCGACTGGCCAACAGTTTCGCGTAATCGACCCCAATGCCTTCAGGTGAGCCAGCAACCCAGGCCTCAACCGGAAAGTGGTTCCCCGCAAACACACCAACCTGAATAGCAGGGTGAGCCTCGATCCATGCCGATTCTTCTGCAGTCAGTGCCACCTGCCCCTGACTGGCCGCATGGCTGGATGAGCCAGGAAGGAATGTCAGAAGAAACATGAGGAGCCCGCTGAACAGGGCGGGGAATGCGCCCCATCCACGCCTCCCCGGACACGAGGTGCTCGATTCAGTACTGCCCCTAGGACGACTGCGACTCATAGGCACTCCGGATGTCATTAACTCGCAGACTTAGGATAAGAGTCGCAAACAAGCCCCCTCCATGAGAACTATCCGAATTACTTAGTAAGAGGACGTTCCATGTAGCTTGGACGGCTATCCTTTGAGCAATCAGAAACCCTTAGCAGTGCGCCGCTTATGTCACTACGAATCTTCATCGCCGATGATCACCCTATAGTCCGCAGTAGCATCCATATGGAAGCCAGCCGCCTGGATGGAGCTAGTGTCGTTGGCGAAGCATCAACTGCCGACGAGCTCATGAACTTCGTACGAGAGGGGTCTTGCGACTTGTTGGTGACAGATTTTGAATCGCCCCGGGATTGGTGGAGGCTCCAACTCTTGAGAAGATGGAGCCATGAAGAAGTCAAACAAGTTCTCACCTGAGATCCGTGAGCGCGCTGTGCGCATGGTGCAAGAGCATCGCGGAGAGTATCCGTCGCTGTGGGCGGCGGTCGAATCGATTGCCCCGAAGATTGGCTGCGTGCCGCAGACGTTGCTGGAATGGATCAAGCGTGAAGAGGTCGATACCGGCGTACGTCCTGGCGTGACCAGCAGCGAGACGCAACGCATCAAGGATCTGGA
>NZ_NRDP01000025.1:0-250351 GCF_002878475.1 Dyella sp. AD56 | reverse complement strand
TTTTTGCGTATCTGGCGGAGAGAGAGGGATTCGAACCCTCGATAAGGCTTTTGACCCTATACTCCCTTAGCAGGGGAGCCCCTTCGGCCACTCGGGCATCTCTCCGTTTTTTTGTCCGCATCTCTGCGGAGCCGGCAAGGATACTAACCGGCGCGCTCTAGGTAAAGCGTTTATTGCCTGTCAGTGTTCGCCAGTGCCACCGGAGGCGCCGCCTTCCGGTTCGTGCTCGTTCTTGATCCGCTGATAGATCTCTTCGCGATGCACGGCAACGTTCTTTGGCGCGTTGATACCAATGCGCACCTGGTTGCCTTTGACGCCGAGAACGGTAACGGTCACCTCGTCACCGATCATCAAGGTTTCACCGACCCTGCGGGTCAGAATCAACATGTTTGCCACTCCATGAATACTTTGGTCACAGGCCACCAGACGGTTATGCCTCACCCCTGAGCTTCACCGCCTGCACATTTCGACGATTGTACCGCCGAAGGCCCTACCGCCTTCCCCGGTTTCACAGACATGGCATCCCCTGTGATGCCATGTCGAGCGACACCGTCGCAACCATCGGTGTCGGCAGTGTTTGGATACTAGCCGAGCGTCCGATGGCAGTGCAATGCGTAAACGCGAACGGACTATGAGCGGTTGACTCAGTCAGGAGGCCAATTGTTGGCTGATCCAGCCCACCAGTCCATTCAGGATGCCAGGCAGTTCCGGCGTGTCTGAACCACCGCCTTGAGCCATGTCCGGACGGCCGCCGCCTTTGCCGCCGATCTGGCTGGCAACATGGGCCACCACGTCGCCGGCCTTCACACGGCCCGAGGCCTTGCCGTTGACGCCCGCTACCAGCGAAACACGACCCTCGGCCGCGCCAGCCAGCAGCACAACGCAATCGGCGAGCTGCTGCTTGAGTTGATCCATGCTGTCGCGTAGCGCCTTGGCATCCAGACCTTCCAGGCGGGCCACGACCACCTTGATGCCCTCGATGTCCTTCGCGGTCGACGCAAGGTCGACCGTAGCGGAGCCGGCGGCCTTGGCGCGCAACGATTCCAGCTCGCGCTCCAACTTCTTCTGCTTGTCGAACAACTGGCGAAGTTTCTCGACGGCTTCATCACCATTGGATGACAGAAGCTGGGCGAATTCGCTCAGACGACGCTCCTCATCGGCCACATAAGCCAGCGCACCAGCGCCGGTCACTGCCTCAATGCGTCGCACACCCGAAGCCACGCCGGCTTCGCTAACGATCTTGAACAGGCCGATATCGCCCGTGCGGCCCACGTGGGTGCCACCACAGAGTTCGGTGGAGAACCCGCCCATCTTGAGCACGCGCACTTCGTCGCCGTACTTCTCGCCGAACAGCGCCATAGCGCCAAATTCGATCGCGTCGTTGTAACCCATGTGATGCACTTCGGCGGCCTCGTTGCGGCGCACCTCGGCGTTCACCAGGGCTTCAATCTCATGCAGTTCACCCGCACTCATCGGCTTGAAATGAGAGAAGTCGAAGCGCAGGCGTTCCGGTGCTACCAGCGAGCCCTTCTGTGTCACATGCTCGCCAAGCACCTTGCGCAACGCGGCATGCAACAAGTGCGTGGCCGAGTGATTGAGCACGATGGCCTGACGGCGTGAACCATCGACGTTGGCCTCGACCACGTCGCCCACGCGCAGGGCCTGCTTACCCTGCCAGCGGCCCGCGTGTCCGAAGAACACGCCGCCCATTTTCAGCGTGTCGGCGACAGCGAATGCGCCCGAGGCGCTCACCAACACACCGGTATCGCCGACCTGTCCACCAGATTCGGCGTAGAACGGCGTGCGATCAAGGATGACAAGACCTTCGTCGCCATCGCTCAACTGATCGAGCTGCTTGCCCGCATGCACGATGCCGACCACCTTGCTGCCCTGGCTGGTCAATGCCTCGTAGCCGAGGAACGCCGTCGGCTGCAGCTGGCTGGCGAGTTCGGCCGGCATCAGGCCCTTGGCTTCGAACTTGCCGCCTTTGCGGCTGCGATCCTGCTGCTCTTCCATGGCCTGCTCGAAGCCGTCCATGTCCACCGTCAGGCCGCGCTCGCGCGCGATATCGGCGGTCAGGTCGATCGGGAAGCCGTAGGTGTCGTACAAGCGGAACGCATCGGCACCGGGAATGCTGCCACTCGCGTTGGCCGCGACGGCATCGAACAGGCGCATGCCGTTCTCCAGCGTTTCGCCGAAACGGCGCTCTTCCGTACTCAGCGCGTCTTCGACAAACGACTGCTTCTGCGCCAGCTCCGGATAGGCTTCGCCCATCTCTTCCACCAGCGGCTTGACCATCTTCCAGAAGAAATCGCCACGCACGCCGAGCATCCAACCGTGGCGCAACGCTCGACGAATGATGCGGCGAAGCACATAGCCACGGCCTTCATTGGACGGCAACACACCGTCGACGATGAGGAAGGAGCACGCACGGATATGGTCGGCGATCACACGCAGCGACTTGTTGGCGAGATCCTTGGTGCTGGTCAGTTCCGCGGCGACCTGGATCAGGTGCTGGAACAGGTCGATCTCGTAGTTGGAATGCACGTGCTGAAGCACGGCCGCCAAGCGCTCCAGGCCCATGCCCGTATCCACGCACGGTGCCGGCAGCGGCGACAACGTGCCGTCGGGCGCGCGGTCGAACTGCATGAAGACGAGGTTCCAGATTTCGATGTAGCGATCGCCGTCCTCATCGGGCGAACCCGGCGGGCCACCGGCAATATCTTCACCGTGGTCAAAGAAGATTTCCGTACACGGACCGCATGGACCGGTATCGGCCATCTGCCAGAAGTTGTCCGACGCGTAGGGTGCACCCTTGTTGTCGCCGATGCGCACGATGCGCTCGGCCGGCACGCCCACTTCCTTGTTCCAGATGTCGAAGGCTTCGTCATCGGTGTGATAGACGGTGACCCAGAGCTTGTCCTTCGGCAGCTTGAAGACGCCGGTCAGCAGCTCCCACGCGAAGGCAATGGCGTCACGCTTGAAGTAGTCGCCGAACGACCAGTTGCCGAGCATCTCGAAGAAGGTGTGATGACGCGCGGTGTAGCCCACCGAATCCAGGTCGTTGTGCTTGCCGCCGGCACGCAGGCAGCGCTGCACATCGGCTGCACGCACGTACGACAGCTTTTCGCTGCCCAGGAACACGTTCTTGAACTGCACCATGCCCGAGTTGGTGAACAACAGTGTCGGGTCACTGGCCGGCACCAGCGAGCTGGACGGCACGATGGTGTGCCCTTTCGAGCGGAAATAGTCGAGGAAGGTCGAGCGGATTTCTGCGGTTTTCATGCGGCTGGGGAGGACCTGGCGGAATGAGGCCACGCCCTGGGAGCACTGCCGAAACAACGCCCACCCGCCCCAACAGCGGGGAGGTCAGGTGTCGTCGTCGGCTGCGTCGTCCACGTCGGCGTGGGTAACACTCCGTACTGTGGCGGCGGGAAAGCCCCGACGCAAGAGAAATTGCGCCCGGCGGGCCTTTTCGTCGCGATCTGACGCCGATCCGCTGCCAAAACGCCGCCTGAGCTGAGCCAGGGCGCTGGCATCCCAATCCACCTCGGCCGCGTCCAGTACAGCCCGGATGCGGGCTTCGGAAAGGCCATGGCTCTTCAATTCGGCCCGCACGCGCATGGGGCCGTAACCTTGAGAAACCCGGCTGCGCACCAGCATCTCAGCGAAGCGGTCGTCGTCTTGATAGTGCTGCTCGCCGAGGCGGTCGAGCGCTTCGCCAGCCTCCTCGCCCTCGTAACCCTTCTGCCGAAGCTTGAGCCGCAGCTCGCGGCGGGAATGTTCACGCCGCGCAAGCAAACCCATGGCCCGGTCATAGGCCGAGGTCTTGGGCTTGTCTCCTGGTTCTCGCGGCATAAGTGACCTGCAGCCTTGCCTTCAGCAGGGCGGCAGGAGCCGCCCCGTTTCAGCGGAAACGGTCCCGCCAGGCGTGGCCCGACGGGTAGTCGTGTCCGATCAGGCCTCTTCGGCTTCCACTGCCGGCAGCGGCGAGGTGCCGTTGCTCACCAGCAGGCGCTTGCGCAGCTCGGTGTCCACTTCATTGGCGATGGCCGGGTTGTCGCGCAGGAACTGGCGGACGTTCTCCTTGCCCTGGCCGATGCGGTCACCCTTGTAGCTGTACCAGGCGCCGGACTTGTCGATCAAGTTCTGCGCTACACCCAGCTCGATGATTTCGCCTTCGCGCGAGGTGCCTTCGCCGTAGAGGATCTCGAACTCGGCCTGGCGGAACGGCGGCGCCACCTTGTTCTTGACCACCTTGACGCGGGTTTCCGAGCCGATGACTTCCTCGCCCTTCTTCACCGCGCCGATGCGGCGGATGTCCAGACGCACCGAGGCGTAAAACTTCAGCGCGTTGCCGCCGGTGGTGGTTTCCGGGCTGCCGAACATCACGCCGATCTTCATGCGGATCTGGTTGATGAAGACCACCAGGCAGTTCGACTTCTTGATGTTGGCGGTGAGTTTGCGCAGAGCCTGGCTCATCAAGCGAGCGTGCAGGCCGACGTGGGAATCACCCATTTCGCCTTCGATTTCGGCCTTGGGCGTGAGTGCGGCGACGGAGTCGACCACCACCACGTCCACGGCGCCCGAGCGCACCAGCATGTCGGCGATTTCCAGCGCCTGTTCGCCGGTGTCGGGCTGGGAGACCAGCAGGTCGTCCACGTTGACGCCCAACTTGGCGGCATAGGTGGGATCGAGCGCGTGCTCGGCGTCGACGAAGGCTGCGGTGCCGCCGTTCTTCTGGCAGTTGGCGATGACCTGCAAGGTCAGCGTGGTCTTGCCCGAGGATTCCGGACCGTAGATCTCAACGACGCGGCCACGCGGCAGACCACCGATGCCCAGTGCGATATCCAGGCCCAGCGAACCGGTGGATACGGTCTCGATGGCGTCGTCGGCGCGGTCGCCCAGGCGCATGACTGCGCCCTTGCCGAATTGCTTCTCGATCTGGCCGAGGGCGGAGGTGAGCGCCTTGCGCTTGTTGTCATCCATCGTCTTGAATCCCGGAGTGGCAGTGAATAGGGAGGCATCATGCCCGTGGCTGATCTCACGGACTGCGATCTGTGGCTGACCAGTATCCCACAGCGGTCAAGCCGGCCAGCGGAGGCGCGGGACTCAGTCCGTCAGCGCCTTGATGACGCCGCTGAGCGCGGCCGCCACGGTCTGCCGGCGCACCGCCTCGCGGTCACCGTCGAAGTGAAACAGCCGGGCATGGGCATAGCCGCCGCGTCGCTTCCAGCCGATCCAGACCGTGCCGACGGGCTTGTCCGGCGTGCCACCGCTAGGCCCGGCGATGCCGGTGACGGCCACAGCCACGCCAGCGCCAAACCGCGACAACGCGCCGGATACCATTTCCAGCACCGTTTCCTCGCTGACCGCGCCGGTGCGCTCCAGCGTTCGCGGATTGACGCCCAACAGCGCTTCCTTGGCTTCGTAGCTGTAGGTCACCACGCCAGCATCGAACCAGGCCGAGCTGCCTGGCAGGTCGGTCAATGCCTTGGCGATCCAGCCGCCGGTACACGACTCGGCGGTCACCATCATCAGGCGTCGCTGTTGAGTGGCGACAGCCACCTGCTCGGCCAGCGACTTGAGCTCCGCGTCGGTGGGAACGGACAACGTCATGGGGATATCCCTGGGGAATGGGCGGAAGGCGTCCCTTCTACCTCGCCCGTCCCCTTCCGCCAAGAGGCGACCGCCACCTGACCGGTCAGCCGCCCCACACCGTTTCGGCGAAACGCAGGAAATTCAGTCCCAGGATCTTGTCGATCCGTGCGCTGGAGTACCCCTTCTGTGCGAGCAGTTGCGCCAGCTTGTGGAACTGCTGCGGGCCGCGCAAATCCACCACGAACGGGTAGGTATCCGGTCGCTCGCCCGCGGCACTGATGCCGGCCGCCCGGCGCTCTTCGATTTCCTTGGCCAGCATGGCCTGGGCGGCACGTATGTCATCGATCTGCGTCACCGGACCATCGGTGCCGATGCCTACGTGATCCTCGCCGCAGACGTTGACCGCATGGTCGATATGGGCCACCACGTCGTCGGCATGTGCATGGCCCGACGAGCTGAGGAACGGCATGAAATAGATGCCGACGAAACCACCACGCTCCGCCACCAGCTTGAGCTCAGCGTCGGTCTTGTTGCGCGGCAAGTCGGTCAAAGCGCGGCAACCGGTATGGTTGATCGAGATGGGCGCCTTTGAAATGCGCGCGGCCTCCAGGCATGTCCGCTCACCACTGTGCGAAAGATCGACCATCACGCGACGCTCGTTGAGCCGCGCGACCACCTCGCGACCGAACGGTGTCAACCCGCGATTTTCCGGCGCCATGGAACCGTCGCCCAACGAGTTGGCGGGGTTGTAGGTGAGCTGGAACACGCGCACGCCGAGGTCGGCGAAGATATCCACGCGTTTGGCGTCTTTGCCCATCATGACGCCGTTCTGGAAACCGTAGATCAGGCCGATCTTGTTATCGGCCTTGGCGCGGCGGATGTCGGCAACCCTCAGCACTTTCACCAGATCACCTGCGTGCTCGCGCACCAGCACGTCGGTGGCGGCGATGTCGCGCACGCTGGCTTCGAACGGATCGTCCGCGCCAGACACGTAGCCCAAGGTGATGTTCACCGCCGTCAGGCCGGATGCACGGGCTTCGGCCAACACTCGCGGCGTGACGTTGGGCACCAGCGTATCGGAATCACGGTTGGGGTCGCTCAGACCGCCCAACGCGTTGATGATGATGCCCGTGTCGGCCGCGCCGGCAACGGCAGGCGATGCGCCAGACACATCCCATGGCAACGCGGACGCCGCCGCAGCCCAAGCCATGCCGGTGAGGAAGGTTCGCCGATCAATCGTCGTCATCGCCCATCTCCTGTTTCGTCACTGGTCGATAGTCAGCGCGCGGATACACGTGCCCGCGCTTCACCGTCATGCGAATGCTGCGCAGGTTGCCGATGTCCTTCACTGGATCGGCAGACAGCACGGCGAAATTGGCCAGCTTGCCGGCTTCGATCGACCCCATGTCCTTGGCCTGACCGGCGGCCTGCGCGCCAATCAGCGTGGCTGAACGGATCACCTGCAACGACGGCATGCCCACGTCATGCGCGAGGAAGAAGATCTCGTCGTAGACGGTGGGCCACTCTTGGTCCACGCCGCCATCGTTGTCGGTGCCGGTGGAGATCGGCACGCCCGCCTGCCATGCCTGGCGAACCAGCCGGATGGTGGTCGGCCCGGTGCAACGCAGCGGCTTGCGTTCCGGATGCGCCTTGCGCTCGGCGTCGTAGCGCACGAACAGGCTGCCGGTGGCGTCGAGGACGGTGCCGTGTTGAAGCATCGCGCGGTAAAGGCCTGCAATGACCGGATCATCGCCCGTGGGCGCCAGTAAGGCATCGTGGAACGGCGTGTGGTCCTCGTAGGAGGTCAGCATCACCGGTTCCAGTTGATAGGCCAGGTAGCAGGCATGGCTGACCACATCCACGCCTGCCGCAATCACATCGGCCGGCCGTGTCGGAAACACCGCACTGTGGGCCCACACCAGGATGTGCTGCCGATGGGCCTCGGCGGTGATCTTAGCCACCAGGTCGGGCGGCAGGTCTGCATAGACCTTGAGGGCCGTTGCAGAAGTACCGCGTGCCAGCGTCACCGCCTCGCGTAGGTCGGTGTTTTCGTCGATCGCCTGCATCCACGGGCTCTTCCCCGGCGTCACGCCATAGCTCGCCGCCGCTACACGCGGATCGCGGAAGAATTCAGGGCCGGCCATCAAGGCGGCGTAGTAGATATCAGGTGCGGGGATCTCCCCCGCCCGCGCCTCTCGCGCAAGCTCACCGACTGAACGCAGGTCATCCGCCATGTCGCGCACGGCCGTGACACCGGCATAGAGGTTGCGTCGGAGAACGGCTTGCGCACGCTTGGCATTGGGTGGCGTGGCCATGTGGACATGGCTGTCGATCAGGCCCGGGATCACGTAGCTGCGATGCAGGTCGACCGTACGCACGCCGGAACCTTGCGCGCCGGCCAGCGTGCCGTGCGGCCCCAAGGCCTCGATGCGTTCGCCGCGCACCAGAATGTCCTGATCGGCACGCGGCGCGGCGCCCGTGCCATCGATGACCGTCACCCCGGCATAGAGCGTCGCGCTCTCCCCTTCGGGTGTCTTGGATACCTCACTCCCAGCAGAAGCGGCGACGGGTGCAGCCAGCGCAAAAATCAGCACTGCCGCGAGGCGGGAAGCCATTCGGGAGGTATGCATGTCCAACGATCCTACACAGCGGATTCGCGGCGTCACAAGCGTGCCGGAGGTAGGGATGCCAGGCCCCGGCGAGTTGGCTTAGGTCCATGACTGCAGGCCATGAGTCCCCGCAAAACGCCGGCTTACGCAAAGCTCCCAAACCAAGGCGCCGGGCGCTCGGGGGGCGCAACGACAGGTAACTCCGCGCTTCGCGCTCAACAAGACAAGAGCAAGCCGCTAAAGTGAGCGTCTTTGACCGGCGCACACAGCGCCGACGTCATGCATCAGGACACCGTACGGGAATGGCCGACAACAGCACCGAACACACCCCATTCATGCGCCAGTACCTTGGCGCCAAGGCCGAGCACCCGGACGTGCTGCTGTTCTTCCGCATGGGCGACTTCTACGAGCTGTTCTATGACGACGCGCGTAAAGCCGCGCGCCTGCTCGACATCACCCTGACCCAGCGCGGCCAGTCGGCGGGCCAGCCGATCCCCATGGCCGGCGTGCCCTATCACGCGGCCGAAAACTATCTGGCGCGTCTGGTGCGGCTGGGTGAGTCGGTGGCCATCTGCGAGCAGATCGGCGACCCGGCCACCTCCAAGGGCCCGGTGGAACGCAAGGTGGTGCGCATCGTCACCCCCGGCACGGTGACCGATGCCGCACTGCTGGAAGAACGCCGCGACAACCTGCTGATGTCGATCGCCGCCGGCGCGCACGGCGCGTACGGCTTGGCATGGGTAGATCTGGCCAGTGGCCGCTTCCTGCTCAGCGAAGTGCCCAGCGCCGAAGCGCTGGCCTCCGAACTGGCGCGCCTGCAACCCGCAGAGACGCTGGTGGGTGAAGACGTGGTTTGGCCCAAGTTTGTCAGCACCCTACCCGGCCTGCGTCGTCGCCCGCCGTGGCATTTCGACGGCGACGCAGCAAAACGCGAACTCAACCGCTTCTTCGGCACGCGCGATCTCGGCGGCTTCGGCATCGACCGTCTGCCGCTCGCCACCGCCGCAGCCGGTTGCCTCCTGGGCTATGTGGAAGAAACCCAGAAGAGCGCGCTGCCGCACATGTCCGGCATGGCCGTCGAAAGCGCGAGCGACACCATCGCGCTCGACGCCGCCACCCGCCGTAACCTGGAACTGGACACGCACCCCAGCGGACGCACCGAACACACGTTGCTCGGTGTGCTGGACGAAACCGTCACGCCGATGGGCGCACGACTCATGCGCCGTTGGCTCAACCGCCCGCTGCGCTCGCGCGATCTGCTGCGTGCGCGTCATCAGGCCATCGGCACGCTGATCGACAGCCGCCAGTACGAACCGCTGCGCGAACAGCTGCGGGGCATTGGCGATCTGGAACGCATCCTCGCGCGTGTCGCTTTGCGTTCCGCACGCCCGCGCGACCTGTCCACACTGCGGGATGGCTTGGCTGCGGCGCCGTTGTTGCGCGCCCTGATCGCCTCGCTCGACAGCCCGTTGCTGCATGCGCTGGTGGAACGCATCGGCGACCACGCCGACACCGCCGCCCTGCTCGCCCGCGCCGTGGTCGCGCAACCGCCAGTACTGCAGCGCGACGGCGGCGTCATCGCCGATGGCTACGACGCCGAGCTCGACGAACTGCGCCGCCTATCCACCCACGCGGATCAGTATCTGGTCGAACTGGAAGAGCGCGAGAAAGCGGCCAGCGGCATCTCTACGCTCAAGGTCGGCTACAACCGTGTACACGGCTACTACATCGAGATCAGCAAGGGCCAAGCCGACAAGGCACCCACGCACTACACGCGCCGCCAGACCACCAAGAATGCCGAGCGCTACATCACCGAAGAACTGAAAACCTTCGAAGACAAAGTGCTTTCGGCCAAGGAACGCTCGCTCATGCGCGAGCGCGCCCTGTACGAGGCCCTGCTCGACACGCTCACTGAACATCTCGAACCGCTGAAGAACGCCGCCGCCGCGATGGCTGAGCTGGACGTGGTGGCCACCCTTACCGAAAGGGCCGTGACGCTGGACTGGAGCGCACCGGAGCTCACCGACGAACCCGGCATCTCTATCGAGCGTGGCCGCCACCCGGTGGTCGAAAAAGTGCGCGAGGAGCCGTTCGAACCGAACGACCTGGCGCTGGACGATAGCCGCCGCATGCTGGTCATCACCGGCCCCAACATGGGTGGTAAATCCACCTACATGCGCCAGAACGCGTTGATCGTACTGCTCGCCCACATCGGCAGTTACGTGCCGGCATCGCGTGCGGTGATGGGTCCGATCGACCGTGTGTTCACGCGTATTGGCGCAGGCGATGACCTATCGCGCGGCCAGTCCACCTTCATGGTGGAGATGAGTGAAACGGCCAACATCCTGCACAACGCCACCGAACACAGCCTGGTGCTGATGGACGAAGTCGGACGCGGCACCAGCACCTACGACGGCCTGGCACTTGCACGCGCTGCGGCCGTACATCTGGCGGCGAGCAGCCGCTCGTACACGTTGTTCGCCACGCACTACTTCGAACTCACCGAGCTGGCCAACGAATACCCGCCCATCGCCAACGTACACCTCGACGCCGTCGAGTACGGCGAGCAACTGGTGTTCATGCACGCCGTGAAGGAAGGCCCCGCCAACCGCAGCTTTGGCCTGCAGGTGGCCGCATTGGCTGGCCTGCCCAAGTCGGTGATTGCCGATGCGCGGCGCACGCTGGCCGAACTGGAACGCGGCATGTACCAGCACGTCTCGACGGCAAGCTCCCACGCGCCCGCACAGGAGTCACCGCAGATGGGGTTGTTCGCCGCCGCGCCTTCGGTGGTGGAACGCGCACTGGAAGACATCGACCCCGATGCCATGACCCCGCGCGAAGCGCTGGAAGCGCTTTACCGCCTCAAATCGCTGGGCTGAGCCCACCATGCAAAAACCCCGCCTTTCCGGCGGGGTGTGCTTTCAGCGACTGGGGATGCCGTCGCGGTCAATGCGGGTATTCAGACTTGCGCGCATTGCCGATGGCTTCCAGCACTGGCGTGGGCAGGTGATCGAGGTTGAGTACCACCTTGCCGGAATGGACAGCACGTACGGCCCCCACCGGTATCTCGAAGTCGCCGCCATTCTCGATATAGACGACGAGCGTCTCTCCGTCGGAAAGAATCCGCCGCACGGAACCAATGCCATCCTCGCCGTCGACCACGAAGACCAGGTCGCCTTCTTCGATGCGCTCTGCCACGACGCCGCTCCGATGAATAAGAGAAACGGCATGCTGGGCTAAGTTTGGTCGCGCGTGCGTGAAAGCCCCGGACGTGCGTTCAGGCCCGATACGATGCTGCGCGATAGACCAAAACTATAAAACGCATCGAAACAATCGAATTCACCCCATGGCGGAGCTGGACTAGATTCACCTCAAGCCAGCCATCGCCAGCCAAGCCGATTAGGCGAAACGGAGGGCGGCGCCTCGCAGGAGCGCCGCCCTTTGTTTTGGGCGCAGGAGCTGTCAGGCAGCCAGTACAGGAACCACCACAGCGGGCGGCTCGTCGCTCGACGCATTGGCCAGCATCGCCGGGATGGTCTCGACCGGGACGGACACTGGCAACGACACCACCTTGGCGGTCTCGCGTACAGAAAGCCGGCCGAAGCCGACCAGGCGATCGATACTCCGTGCCACTTCTGCCTGTCCGAAGGGCTTGCTGATGAAATCATCGGCACCGAAACGCTGCACGTAGAACTGCTCGGTGGCCTGCTGATTACCGCTGATCATCACGATGGGCACATGCTGCGTCGCCGAATCGTGGCGCAGCGCGCGCAATACGGCAAAACCGTTCATGCCGGGCAGCACGATGTCCAGGAAGATCATCGCCGGCGGCTCGGCACGGGCCATCTCCAGGGCGCTCTCGCCGTCGACGGCGCGCACCACTTCGTAGCCGTCCACTTCCAGCATGCGGCCCAACACGGCGCGGATGGTCGCTGAATCGTCCACCACCAGTATCCGTGCCCCTTGCGTGGTCTTGCGCCACGTCTGATCCGCCCGCGCCGGCGTCGTACCCCCAAGCAACCGCTTCAGGAATCCCATGCTCGCCATTGTGTCCTCCCACTGCTAGACCCTGGAAAACCACGCGCCCGCGCGGCTTTCCCGTGGAGAACATGCTTACCCAGATCGTCTATGCGTTCTGAGATGGGTGACTCACATGGAATCCTTAAGCCGTCGCAATTCTCGACGTGCCTGCTTGTCCGGACGCTTCGGCGGCGCCATCGCGCCCACAAGCTTGCGCTGGGCTTTCGCAGCATCACGCGCCGCGATGCTGGCCTCGCTTTCGCGGTAAAGCGCCTGCGCAACGCTGGCCGGGCCACGTTTGTCGGACACGGCCAGCACCTCGACTTCGAGGCGTTCCTCGCCCCGACCGATACGGAACACGTCACCGACATGCACCGCCTTGGCGGGCTTGCAGGAGCCGTCGTTGAGGTCAATCTTGCCGCCGTCGATAGCCTGCTTGGCCAGGCCACGGGTTTTGAAGAAGCGGGCAGCCCAGAGCCAAACGTCGGCCCGCACGGGTGTCGATGAAGCGGTTTCGGGAGAGGCCATGGGCCTATTTTCGCGCAATACCGCCCTGCTACGACAGCAGCGTGCCTTGGTGGAACTTCATCTGCCAATGACCGTCCCGCTGCCGCCAGATGGAACTACGCAGCGAATCCGAAGCAGGACGCTGCGACGTCGCGAAACGATGGCCGCGATACGTCACCAGCGCCACGTCATCGGCCAGCAGGGTCAGGCGAAAGTCGGTGACTTCGCGCAGCGAGAATGATTCATCGCGTAAAGCCTCGATCACGGCCTCGCGCGTCCATACCGTGCCCGACACGCCGAACTCGAAAAAGTCCTCGGCAATCAGCTCCCGCAGTGCGGCCTCGTCGGCGCGCACGTCCTGCCGGTGCAAGCGGGTTTCCAGATCAAACAGATGTGCGGCGAGATCCATCGTCGTTCCCTCAAGCGCCTAGCAGCAGATTGCCTAGTGGAATCGTGATCAGCGACAGCACGATACCGGCTCCCAACACCGTATTCGCCAAGGCTGGCTCGAGCTTGTACTCATCGGCCAGGATCGCCGCGGAAATCATCGGCGCCATCGCCGCCTGCAACACCCCAACCGTAAGCGTAAGGCCACCCACACCAGCGGCGGTGCCCAGCAGCCACACGGCAAGCGGCGCAAGCGCAAGCTTCCAACCCAACCCGAACATCAACGCAGGCAGTTGCCGCTCACCCAGGTGGAACTTGAACTGCAGACCCACCGAAAACAGCGCCAACGGCGTAAGCGTGGCGCCGATGGGTGTGAACACGTCATCCAAGGCCGCCGGCCAACCGCCCAGCGCTCCCACGACCATGCCCACCACAAGCGAGAGAAAAGCGGGAAAAGTAAGCACGCGGCGTACGATCACGGCCGGTTGTGGCGTTCGTCCGGCATACAGCGACGCCACGACCACGCCGGCGGACGCCAACAAAGGAAAGCACCCCAACTGATCGGCCACCACAGCCAATGCCAGCCCTTCCTTGCCGTGCAGCGCCTGCATCATGGGATACCCCATGAACGATGTATTGCCCAACCCGCACACCAGTGTCAGCGCACCGATACGTTCGCGCGACCAACCCAACACTTTGCCCAGGGTCGCGAACAACAGCCACGCACCGAAGAACACCACCCACATCGCCGCCACGGGAAACCAAAGCTGCGAATCCACCTTCACCTTGGGCACGAGCGCGAGCACCAACGCAGGCAGCGCGACATTGATCACCCACCAGTTGATGCCGTGGACGATGCCGGCCGGCGGCTTCGCAAAGCGTGCCACGAGCGCACCAAGTACCAGACAGGTGAATAGCAGCAACAGCGCGCTCATCGGCTTCCCGGAGAAAGAAACGGCCGCAGTATAGCGGCCGTTTCCGGGTGACCTGGGTGAGCGCTCTTAGCTAGCTCCGGGCCCCATCCAGCATCATTCCGGCCTGTATCGCCATGATGTGCGTGGAGGACTCTGGCTACGGCTGCGTTACCCCACAATCAAACGGTTCAAGCGCTGGACGAACGCCGCCGGATCCGGCAACTGCGCCCCCGCGGCAATCTCTGCTTGATCCAACAGCACATTGGCGAGATCGGTGGCCTTGGTGGTATCGGCCTCGTTCTCCACACGCTTCAACAGCGGATGCTGCGGGTTCACTTCCAGCGTCGGCTTGGCGTCGGGAACCTCATGACCGGCCTCGCGCAGGAGGCGTGCAAGGTGCGGTGCCATCTCGTGATCCGACAGGGCCAGGCACGACGGGGAGTCGGTGAGTCGCGCCGATACGCGCACGTCGCCCACGCGTTCGCCCAGCAGTTCCTTGAGCTTGTGGACGAGCGGCTCAGCCGCCTTACTGACTTCTTCCTGATGCTTCTTGCCGGCGTCGTCCAGTGGCAGTTCGCCCTTGGCGACGTTGCGCAGCTTCTTCCCACCGTACTCGTGAAGGCTGTTGAGCATCCACTCATCGATGCGGTCGAACATCAGCAGCACTTCGATGTCCTTGGCCCTGAACGCCTCCAACTGCGGGCTGCCTGCTGCGGCTGCATAGCTGTCGGCGGTGATGTACCAGATGGCATCCTGGCCGATGGGCATGCGGGTGATGTAGTCGTCCAGCGATACCGTTTGCGCGACACCGTCGCCTTTCGTCGATGCAAAGCGCAGCAGCTTGGCGATGCGCTCGCGGTTGGCAGAGTCTTCGGCGATGCCTTCCTTCAACGTGTTGCCAAAGGCCTTGTAGAAGGTGGCGTATTTCTCAGGCTCGTCGCGCGAAAGCTTTTCCAACAGATCGAGCACGCGCTTCACGCAGGCCGCACGAATACGCTCCAACTGTCGGTTGTGCTGGAGGATTTCGCGACTCACGTTGAGCGGCAGGTCATCCGCATCCACCACGCCACGCACGAAGCGCAGGTAGTTGGGCAGCAGTTCCTCGGCCGCGTCCATGATGAAGACGCGCTTGATGTAAAGCTTCAAGCCCTTGCGCTCGTCGCGCCCGCCCATCATCAGGTCGAACGGCGGCTGTTCGGGGATGTACAACAGCGTGGTGAAACTCTGGCTGCCCTCAACGCGGTTGTGCGTCCACGCCAGGGCATCGTTGAAGTCGTGGCCGAGCGACTTGTAGAAGCTCTGGTAGTCCTCGTCGGAAATCTCGTTGCGCGGCTTGGCCCACAGAGCCGAGGCGTCGTTGACGGTTTCCCATGCGTCGCCGGGCTTGCCGTCCACGTCCTTGGGCATACGGATCGGGAAGGCCACGTGGTCGGAGTACTTGCGGATCAGCGAACGCAACTCCCAACCCTTGAGGAATTCATCTTCGTCGGCCTTCAGGTGGAGGATCACCGCCGTACCGCGTTCGGGCAGGTCAGTCGCCGAGAGGCTGTACTCGCCCTTGCCGTCGCTCTCCCACTTCACGCCTTCGCCGACCGGCAGATCAGCGCGGCGGCTGAGCACGGTGACACGGTCGGCCACCACGAAGGCCGAATAGAAGCCCACGCCGAACTGGCCGATCAGGCGTGCGTCGGTTTTCTGCTCGCTGCTCATCGCCTCCAGGAAACGCCGCGTGCCGGAGCTGGCGATGGTGCCGATGTTGGCTACGACTTCGTCGCGGCTCATGCCAACGCCGTTGTCGCGCACGGTGACGGTGCACGCCTGGGGATCCCAGCTCACGTCAATATGCAGTTCGCCGTCTCCGGCGAGCAGGTCGGGCTGGGCGATGGATTCGAAACGAAGCTTGTCGCAAGCATCGGATGCGTTGGAAATCAGCTCGCGCAGGAAGATTTCCTTGTGCGAGTAGAGCGAATGCGTGACCAGGTGGAGCACCTGGGCGACTTCAGCTTCGAATTTGCGGGTTTCGGGCGCGGCGTTCGTCATGCGGGGAGACTCGTGCAAAGGTCAGCGAAGAAAAGGATAAACAGAGGGGCCGACAAGTCGGCCCCTCATGATGCCCACTCCCCGGCGGAGAGTGGGTGAAGACGATCAGCCGTTGGCCGAAGCGTTCTGCAACGCGGCGATGCGCTCTTCCAGCGGCGGGTGGCTCATGAACAGGCGCTTGAAGCCCGTGGCCAGGTGGCCGGAGATGCCAAAAGCGGCAATGGTCTGCGGCAGCGTGCTTTCACCATGCTGCACCTGCAGGCGCTGCAGGGCGGAGATCATGGCGCCACGGCCCGCCAGCTTCGCGCCGGCGGCGTCGGCGCGGAACTCGCGCCAACGCGAGAAGGCCATCACGATCACCGAGGCAAACAGGCCGAACACCAACTGGAGCACCATCACCGACACGAAATAGCCGATGCCACCACCACCTTCGCGGTCGCGACCGCCGGACAACCAGCTGTCGACCAGTCGACCCACCACGCGGGCCGCCACGATCACCAGCGTGTTCAACACACCCTGGACCAGGGTAAGGGTCACCATGTCGCCGTTGGCAACGTGGCCGATTTCGTGGCCGAGCACGGCCGACACCTGTTCCCGGTCCATCTGCTGCAGCAGGCCGGTGCTTACGGCGACCAGCGAACTATTCTTGGTCATGCCGGTGGCGAACGCATTCATTTCTGGCGCGTCGTAGATGGCTACCTCAGGCATGCCGATGCCAGCGTTCTGCGCGTGGCGGCGCACGGTGTCCACCAGCCATCGCTCAGCCTCGTTCTGCGGCTGTTCGATGACGCGGGCACCGGTGGACATCTTCGCCGTCCACTTGGACATGGCCAGCGAAATAAACGCGCCGCCCATGCCGATGACGGCAGCGTAGGCCAGCAGGTTGCCCATGCCGCCGTAACCACGGGCGGCGGTCCACTGATCGATGCCCAGCAGGTGGCACACGATGCTGAGTAGGAACAGGACGGCGATATTGGTAAGCAGGAACAATGCGATGCGACGCATGGCTGTCTCTCGGGCAGTCATGAAAGGGGGATACGGCTTTCGCCGTTACGACAGGATCGTGGCGAAATCTTGCGGTTTCAAGGGCCGAGGGCTGGTTCGGCCCACGGACATTTCATGATGGCGTCAGCTAGCGACGCCCCACCCGTAAAATAACCCGATGAACTACCGCGGACGATTCGCCCCTTCTCCGACCGGCCATCTGCATTTCGGTTCCCTCGTGGCCGCCGTGGGAAGCTGGTTGTGCGCGCGCCACGCGGGTGGCGAATGGCTGTTGCGTGTGGAGGATATCGACCCGCCCCGCGAAATGCCCGGCTCAGCCGAAAGCATCCTGGCCGCCCTGCCCGCCTTCGGCCTGGTCGCCGATGCGTCACCCCTGCTCCAGTCCAGGCGCATGGACGCCTACGACGCCGCCTTCGAGCAACTCAAGGCGGCGAATCTGGTATTCCCCTGCTGGTGCAGCCGCAATGATCTCGCTGGCGGGCAGCACCTGGACGGCCAGTGTCTGGCCGCACCGGTCGAGGGGCGCGTCCCGGCGTGGCGCCTGCGTGTGCCTGACCTCGACATAAGCTTCGTGGACGGCCTGCAAGGCCCGCAGACGCAGAACCTCCGGCTGGTCGCCGGAGATTTCGTCATACGCCGTGTAGAGGGCTATTACGCCTACCAGTTGGCCTGCGTGGTGGACGACGCCTTCCAGGGCATCACCGAAGTCGTGCGAGGCAACGACCTGCTCGACTCCACGGCGCGCCAGATCTTTCTGCAGCGCTGCCTGGACCTGCCAACGCCAAGCTACCTGCACCTGCCGCTTGCTTTGGATGGCGATGGCCGCAAGCTATCCAAGTCCGAGCGGGCCCATCCGGTGGACCCAACCCACCCGATGCCAGCCTTGCGCCGTGCGCTGGATTTCCTCGACCTGCCGGTGTTGCAGGGTGCGCGCGATCCGGCGGCCTTGCTCGAGCACGCCCTCGCCCATTTCTCGCCCGGACGTCTGCCGCACTGCAGCGAACGGGCGGCAGCCTAAACCGCCTTCAACCGTTTCATCCGCCGGCCACCAACAAGGCCGCGAGACGGCGTACTCTCCGTAGACGTTTTGCCATGTTGCGCGTGGTAGACATGGCAACGTCCCGGCTACACGATCCGGGACGCATGGGCATTGGCATCTTTGGAGAACAGGCATGACGCAACGCACGGCATTGGTCACTGGCGGTACGGGTGGTATCGGCACCGCGATCATTCGCTATCTCGCACACCAGGGACATCGGGTCGCCACCAATTACCGCGACCAGGCCAAGGCCGAAGCGATGAAAGAGTTGATGGCAAAGGAAGGCATCGAAGTGTTGCTGGTGCCGGGTGACGTGAAGGATCCCGATTCTTGCGAAGCCATGGTGCGCATCATCGAAGGCGCGCTGGGCCCGGTGGAGATTCTGGTCAACAACGCCGGCATCACCCGCGACACCACATTCCACAAGATGACCTATCCGCAGTGGATGGAAGTGGTGAACACCAATCTCAATGCCTGCTTCAACGTCACCCGCCCGGTGATCGAGAGCATGCGTCACAACAAGTGGGGCCGCATCGTGCAGATCAGCTCGATCAACGGCCAGAAGGGTCAGTACGGTCAGGCCAACTACGCCGCCGCCAAGGCCGGCATGCATGGCTTCACCATTTCGCTGGCGCAGGAAAACGCCAAATTCGGTATCACCGTGAACACCGTTTCGCCGGGCTATGTCGGCACCGACATGGTGATGGCCGTGCCGGAAGAAGTGCGCGAGAAGATCGTCGCGCAGATCCCGGTGGGCCGTCTGGGCAAGCCCGAGGAAATCGCGCACGCGGTGGCGTTCCTCACGGGTGAAGAGGCGGCCTGGATTACCGGTGCCAATCTCTCCATCAACGGTGGGCATTACATGGGTTGGTAAGCGCGACGCTTGCGAGATGCGTTGAAGCGCATCTCGCGCCGGGCTTACCAGGTGAGGCAGGGATGCCGAACGGGCGGCGCCGCATGGACGCCTGCTTGGCATACCCTCCCGAACTGGTCGCTCTTACGCGGTAGAGCGGAGGGGACAATCGCTCAGCTCTCCAACAACTTCTCCATCACCCTGCCCACCGCTGCAAAAGCGAAAGCACCGGTGACATGCGTGGCCGCACCTAGCCCACCACCGCAGGCCAGGTTCAGCGCTTCCGCTCCATTCGCCACCGGTGGACGCGTACCGCACACGCTGCCGTCCGGCTGGGGGTACTGCACGTTCTGCAGTGAATACACGGCCGACACGCCAAAGTAGCGATCGGGGTTGCGCGGGAAGTTGAAGTCACTCCGGAGTTTTTTGCGGATCAGGCTGAACATGGCGTCGTGCTCAGTGCGCGACAGGTCGCGTATGCGGATCTGCGTCGGATCGGTGCGGCCACCAGCGGAACCCACCGTCACCATCGGCAGCTTGCGGCGACGACACCACGCGATGGCCTCTAGCTTGACGCGAAAGGCGTCGCAGGCATCCAGCACCACGTCGTAGCCGCGATCGAGCAGTTCGTCGAGTGTGGAGGTCGTGAGGAAGCGCTCGATGGCATCCACCTTGATAGCCGGGTTGATCGCACGCAGGCGCGCCTCGATCACCTTGACCTTGGACTTGCCGAATTCGCCATCCAGCGCATGCAGCTGGCGATTGGTGTTGGAGACGCAGATGTCGTCGGCATCGATCAGCGTGAGATGCCCCACGCCGCTGCGCGCCAACGCCTCGGCGGCCCACGAGCCGACACCGCCGATGCCAATGACGCAGACATGCGCCTGCATCAGCCGATCCAGACTGCCCACGCCATAGAGACGCTCCACGCCGGCGAAGCGCTCACGTGGAAACGGCACGCCAGCATCGTCCGCGAGCGGCGCGCGCTGTTCTTCCACCGTGGCAATGTTTTCGTTCTGCATCATTGAAGCCATGACAACACTTTGAAGAAACGGCATTTTATCGGGAACTGCCCGCTTTTGCAGGCGTCCGTTATGCTTGTGGTCTATTGCCTATCGCAAGGGATTCCACTGCATGCGCTCCGCCCTTTTGATCGTGCTCGGCCTGGTCATCGGCGTCGTCGGCACCGTATTCGCCATGAACGCGTTGCACGACCGCGAACCGTATTCGCACACCCTGATGACCACCATGGCCCACCATGCCGGTGCGCTCAACGCGGCCGTGAAGGCGCAGAAATGCGATGCCGCCCAGGTGCAGCACCACTTGTCCCGTCTGCTGGAAACCCAGGCGGACATCAACGAGGCCTTCCCGGGCGTGGATCAACCGTTCAAGGACGAGGCGACCAAGCTGCACGAAAAGACCCAGGCAGCCCTGCAGGCGGCGCCCGCCGACTGCGCAGCGCTGGCGGTCGCCATGAAACCCATCGGGGAAACCTGCCAGTCCTGTCACCAACAGTACCGCTGATTTCGCTGCCCGCTATGGGAGCGATCAGATCTTTACCTTGCCCCGCAGGATCTGCCAGTACATCACCCAATCGCCAACCAGGCTGTACAGCGGATGGGTGAACGTGGCGGGCCGGTTCTTTTCGAATACGAAGTGCCCGATCCAGGCGAAGCCATAACCCGCCACCGGAGCCAGCAGCAGCCACTGGGCGTTACCGGTGAAAATCGCCAGCAGGATCACGGCCAATACCAACGTGCTGCCAGCGAAGTGCATGCGGCGGCACTGACGATTGCTGTGCTCGTTCAGATAGAACGGGTAGAAGTCGCGGAAGCTGGCGAACTGGGACATGAGGATCACCGTGGATGATGCATCCAGAGGGTAATCCTCACCATTCGCCAGTGCATGCGCGCCTGCAGCATGCGACGTTTCAAACAGGGAGCGGGATGAACTCTGCCTCGTCACCGACCACTTTGCCCATGCGTTGCGCTACCCAGTCCGCCTTGGCCTGCTCGATGCGCTCACGCGTGCTGGCAACGAAGTTCCACCACAGGTGACGCTCGCCATCCAACGGTGCGCCGCCGAACAACATCACGCGGCTTTTCGTGCGGGCACGCAGCGCGGGTGAATTCGGCCCCGTCTGCACAGCGGCATGCATGGGCGGCACGGTCACACCATCCCACTCCACCTCGCCTTCGACCACGCAAACGCCACGTTCGACGTGCTGGTCAGGCCACGGCAACTCCGCCCCCGCTTCCATCGTCGCGTCGACGAAGAACATCGGCGCGAACACTTTCACTGGCGATTCTTTGCCGTAGCCGGTGCCAGCAATCAGCACCAGCTCCGCGCCGGGCAAGTTGATCTTGGGCAATTCGTCGGCGCCGTGGTGATGGAATTCCGGCTCCACCTCCGCGTCTTTCTGTGGCAACGCCACCCATACCTGGATGCCGTGCGCGCGCTGGCCGCCACCGCGTGCTTCCGGCGGTGTGCGCTCGGAGTGCACGATGCCGCGCCCTGCCGTCATCCAATTCACTTCGCCCGGACGGATGTCCGCAATGCTGCCGATGCTGTCGCGATGGCGGATCACGCCTTCGAACAACCAAGTCACCGTGGCAAGGCCGATGTGCGGATGCGGACGCACGTCCATCCCCTTGTCATCGAGAAAGGTCACTGGCCCCATGTAGTCGAAGAACACGAACGGCCCCACGTGCCTGGCCTGCAGCACCGGCAGCAAGCGGCGCACGTTGAAACCGTCGCCCAGGTCGTGCACGCGGCCATCGATCAATATCGGTTGCTGTTCCATCATGTCTCCTCGTTTACCAAGCGCGCTGGTACTGCTCAGGCGCGGTGATCGCGACGCCCAGTTCTTGCGCGGCACGACGCGGGAAATACGGATCGCGCAGGCTCTCGCGCGCGATCAGCACCACGTCGGCCGATCCTTCCTCGATGATGCGCGCCGCGTGTGTGGATTCGGTGATGAGGCCCACGGCCCCCGTCGCGATGCCCGCGTCATGGCGCAGCCGCGCCGCGAATGGCACTTGATAGCCGGGCGACACCGGAATTTTCACGTGTGGAATCAAGCCACCGCTGGACACGTCGATAAGGTCAACGCCCATCGACTTCACCTGGGCCGCGAGCTGTACGCTTTGCTCGATGTCCCAGCCGCCCTCGGTCCAATCCGTAGCGGAAATGCGCAGCCACAGCGGCAAGTGCTCCGGCCACACCTCGCGCACGGCGGTGATCACTTCGCGCACCAGGCGTGTCCGATTCTCAAAGCTCCCACCGTATTCGTCCGTGCGCTGGTTGCTCAGCGGCGACAGGAACTGGTGCAGCAAGTAGCCATGAGCACCATGCAGCTCGATCAGTTCGAAGCCGGCTGCCAGCGCACGCTCGGCGGCGGCACGGAAATCGGCGATCACCTTGGCGATGCCCGCCTTGTCCAATGCCTGTGGCGTATGCCAATGCTTGTCGAATGGCACGGCGGACGGCGCCACCGTTGGCCACGCGCCCGCATCAGCGGCGAGCGGGCCACCGCCCTCCCACGGCCGTTGAGCACTGGCCTTGCGCCCCGCGTGAGCGAGCTGCACGCCTGCGACGGCTCCCTGGGCCTTCATGAAACGGGTGATGGGCTGCCAAGCCCGCTGGTGCGCCTCACTCCAAAGCCCAACATCCCCGGGGGAAATCCGCCCCTCAGCCGATATTGCCGTGGCTTCGACGATCACCAAGCCCGCACCGCCCACGGCGCGACTACCCAGGTGCACCAGATGCCAGTCGTTCGGTATGCCGTCGATGGCCGAGTATTGGCACATCGGCGCGATCACAATGCGATTACGAAGCGAGAGGCTACGTTGCGCGTAAGGCGTGAAGAGTTTCATCGGACCCGCTCTCGAAAAAAACGTCTGCCACAGATGCCGGCGGCGAGCGCCGGGTTCAAGTACCCGATCAGGTAGGCTGCGCGCCCAACCACTCCGCGATACGCATGGCCACCGGCCAAGGCGTCTTCATCCAACCGAAATGGTCCGCTTTGTCGTTGCCGAGATCAGCGGCGGTGACGACCTGCATCGAAGGACTGCCAGCCATTTTCCCCAACAACCATGACAACGATGTCTGCGGAGCGAGCCAGTCGTCCTGCATACGCAGGCCAAACGTGGGCAAGCGAAGTTTGCCGAGCAGCGCCTCGAAATCGGCGTCCATGCCAACGGCAGCATATCGGCCTGTGCGGCCCGTGCGTGCCCAGTCGTCGATCAGTTGCCGGGCCTCGTTGCCACCGAAACCCAGCCGGCGTCCGGGTAGGTAGCCCACCACGCGTGCCAACCATGGCGCCAACGCATACGCGGACCACAACAGACGTCCCTGTGGAAACTGTCGCCAATACGGCGCACCGCTCGCCACCGCCAGCAAGCCGGCCACATCCTGCGGGTGCAGGCTGGCGTGAAGCGCGGCGATCTGCGCGCCCAAACTATGACCGCCCAGATAGAGGCGAGCCTGGGGCAAGCGGGCACGAGCTGCGGCGATACCGGCCGGCACGTCGTCCTCCAGTAATTCCCGATAGCCCCAGTTCTCGTGCCGCCCTGCGCGCTTGTCGCTGGACCCAATGCCACGCCACTCATGGATGGCTACGGCGATCCCGTGCTCTGCCAGTGCTTGCGCGAGCGGCTGATAGTGCTTGGCCGCTACACCCAAGGCAGGCAGCCAATACAGCAATCGAACCGGCTCCGCCGCCGGGCGTTGTAGCAGCACATCCACACGCGCGCCGTCGATGGCCACGGTGGGCAGGACATCGCACGACGGAAGCGCGGAGGGCACGGAGAAAGATGCAGACATGCGCGCCATATGACAAAAGGAAAGGCATGCAGGCTAACTAATCGGTGCATGACAAAAAAGCCGGGCATAAAAAAGGCCGGCATGCACCGGCCTTTTCTTCACGCAACGATTAGATTCCCCAATGAACTCAGGCGGGCGCCACTTCATCAGCCTGCAGGCCCTTCTGCCCCTGCACAACCTTGAAGCTCACCTTCTGGCCCTCTTTCAGGCTGCGGAACCCCGTTCCGCTGATCGCCCGAAAATGTACGAAAACATCTGGGCCGCTTTCACGACTGATGAAGCCAAAGCCTTTGGCGTCGTTGAACCATTTAACAGTGCCAACTTCACGATCCGACATGACTCACTCCGATCAACTCGATGCTGAGACAAGTCAGCCTCCCCTTTGGCCGACGGCTTACTGGGCATGCAAGATCGGGGTGAAGCGATGTGGACCCTTGCGAGTCACGCACCGGGCATGCACGTGACCGAGCAACCACAGTGAATCCAGCATAACGGATTTCTTTAATGCAAGTGAATGGCTCTAAATCACCGTTTTGATTTTCACATTTCAACGACATTTGCGAATAAAACAAAAAAGCCAGGCATTGCTGCCTGGCTTTTTCTTCTAACATTTGAAACCGCTAATTACTGCGGGATCACTTCGTCAGCCTGCAGGCCCTTCTGGCCCTGCACGACCTTGAAGGAGACCTTCTGGCCTTCGACGAGGCTCTTGAAACCATTGCCCTGGATCGCGCGGAAATGCACGAAAACATCCGGGCCGTTGTCACGGCTGATAAAGCCGAAACCCTTGGCATCGTTGAACCACTTGACGGTACCGATCTGACGATCAGACATATAAATCACTCCACAGGTTTAATCAGACTCAGCCCGCGCGACATGCGCAGGCGGCTTACTGGTGTGCAAGGAAACCCTAGGGGTGAGGCGATGTTGCTAGATCGAGATCAGCGGCATCGGGTCACAAAACTCTGGTGACCCCGGCAAACACAGTAAGTGCATCATACCGGCTCCACGGCCACGAGGTGAATAGGAAAACACGGCTGAAACCTGAATGAATAACCGTCAGTTCTTACTCAACGGGTTTGATTTTCACGCCGTCTTCGCATTTCATCTCATCACTTGGCGAGCGAGATTCATTTCAACCGCCAGCCCCATTTCCAGCGCAGGAGAAGCTCCATGATGTTCCGTCGCCCTTACCGCCCGGCCCTCCTCGCTATTGTCGCAAGCGGCGTGATCCTCGCTGGCTGCTCCAGTACACCGGAAACCCGCACAACGAACGGCTCCCACGGCACAACTGCCACCAGCTCACGGACCGCGGCTACTAGCACCAGCGCACCGCGAACACGCACCGGTACCGTGACCACATCCAGCGGCAAGCCCCTGCCCAGCAGTACAGGCATCCCTGCCTGCGACGATTATCTGGCCAGCTATGTGTCCTGCCACGCCGCAGCGGGCGTGTACCCGCCCGACCAGATCCAGGGCCGCTACGAAGACATGCGCACCAGCCTGCTGCAAGACTCCGTGGATCCCAATGCACGTCCACAACTGGGCGCACGCTGCAGCGCGCTCGCCAAGCAATTGCGCGCCACGCTCCAGGGCAAGTCGTGCGCGCCGACGAGCCCTGCAGGGAGCAGCAGCGCACACTGAGTTTCAGCGAAGAAGCGCACGTAGCGCGGGGGCCACGGACGTGGGCCGACTGCGTGCGAGCTTCACCTTGGGCGTGCCATGCCACTGCGCCGACGCGCGTATCGCGCCGGCGACATCCTCAAGCAACCGAGGCGTCGCCTCGACATCAGGCTCAAGGAACAGAGCTTTGACCTCGAAGACGCCCTCGCGACGATGAGCCTTCGCATCCAGTCGACCGATCAACCGTCCTCGATGGAGGATCGGCAACACGTAGTAGCCGTAGCGACGCTTGGGTGCCGGCACATAGCACTCGATGGTGTATTCGAACCCGAACAAAATCTGTGCACGTGCGCGATCCCACACAATGGGATCGAACGGCGACAGCAACGTCGTGTGCGTCGGACGCAATTGACCTGATGCCGCCTGCGCGAGCAACGCTTCGTTGTCGCGATGCACGTAAGCGGGCACGTTCCAATCGGCCACCTGCACCATCAGCAACTCGCCGCTGGCTACCCACGGCGCCAGCTCCTTGTCGGTCACTGCGGGTTTCAGTCGATAGTAGTCGGCAACCCAACGCGCCTGTGTGACGCCGAGCGCGCGAACGCTGTCGAGGATAAAGCGACGTCGCAACGCTTCATGATCAAGCGCAAGCAGTGCTGGATCCATCGGTGGCTCGAGTTTTTCCAACACGCGCTCGGCCAGATCGTAAACGCGCTGAAAGCGCTCGCGCCGGGTCACCATCAACTCGCCCAGAGCGAACCATGCTTCGAGCCAGCGCTTCTCCGGCTTCCACGACCACCAGCCACCTGCGCTACGCGTTTCGCTCTCGAAATCGGCGGCCCGCGCAGCACCGTTGTCGCGTATACGTGTGAGCAACGCATCCATGCCGTCGCGATGCTCGCGATGCATGCGATCGGCATGTTTGTAAGCCCAATGCATCGCTCGCTGCGTGCGCCATGCTTGATGAAGTGGCAGGTCTGCCGCTGGTACAAAGCACGCTTCATGCGCCCAGCTCTCGGCGATGCGCCCGTCTTCCAGCACGCCTTCCAGCCATTGCGGATCATAGTCACCAAGGCGCGAGTACAGCACCAGGTAAGGGCTGCGTGCGACCACATGAATGCTGTCGATCTGCAGCAGGCGCATGCGCGCCACCGTATCGACAACATCCGCCTTCTTCGCCCGTGCCTTGGGCTTGTTAAGCACGCCCTGCGCGGCCAAATGGAGGCGTTGCGCCTGCGCGAGGCTCAACGAAGCGGATAGCGCAGATGAAGCAACCGACAACGGTAACGATGCCTTCACGTGATCACGATGCCTTTGTTGAGGTGGCATTTAGCCGCGTTTTGTTAGTTTGAAATCAGCGCGAAGGACTTGCAGCGCGAAAATCGCACATCGCTGCACCATCGCGCGCATCCGCATACGAGCCACGCATTCTGGCATGGAGTAACGACGATGAAACCCCGCATTCCCCTTCTCGCTCTTGTAACCGCCGGATCGATGATGCTGGCGGGCTCACTGTTGGCACAGGATCAGACCATGCCAACACCACCACCGCCGCCGACGCAAAACATGCCGTCGCCTCCGCCACCGCCGACTCAGACGATGCCCAGCGCCACGCCGACGCCGCCACCACCGCCGGGTGGTACGCAGGCGCAGACCAATGCCGGTGGCCAGCAGGTGACGATCAACTCCAGCGTTCCACCGGTCAATCCGGGCCCGGCGCCGAGCTTCGAGCAATTGTCGGGTGGTTCCAAGTACATCACGGAGACGCAGGCCTCGGCTTATCCCTTGCTCGCCAATGATTTCAGCTACGTGGACAAGGGTCATTCCGGGCACATCACCAAGGCACAGTACGAGCGCTGGTTGAACAACAACCAGTAAGATGCAGTGATATTGACGCGGGTCACCGGCAACGGCGGCCCGCGTCGTCACGTGCGATGCATGGCGCTGCTGATATGGAACCGGCTTCCGGCGCTGCGCAATGATCGCGCCCGACCAGGATGGAGCCTATCCCCATGCGACTTACCACCTCGGCAGCTTTGGTGCTCACGCTCGGTCTGCCTTCGCTCGCCGCCCGTGCGCAAAATCCCAGCCCGATGGATATCCGCGCATGCACCGCCATCGAAACCGACTCGCAGCGCCTGGCTTGCTACGACCGCGCCACGGGGCGCGACAATCTTCCGGCAGCACAAAAGAAAACTGACAACGCTGCACAGGAGGCATCCACGGCCTCCTCTACCAACGTGTTTGGCCACGAAGCCTCCAAGAACACGGGCGCCAATCCGTCGACCGCCACGGCGCAGGCAACACCTGAGGTAAAACCACTGTCCCTGCTCGACAGCCGTTGGGAGCTGTCGCCCGAGAGCAAGCTCGGTACGTTCAACCTGCGCGGCTACAAACCGATTGTGGTGTTGCCGTTCTTTGCCAGCAGCAATCAGAACCGGCAGCCGACGAGCGCCAACCCGATCAACAGCGTCGACGAACCACAGCACTTGGACAATATCGAGAGCAAGTTCCAGCTCAGTCTGAAGACCAAAATCTGGCAAGGTGTGTTCGGCGACACGGGCGATCTGTGGGTGGGCTATACCCAGTCGTCGCGCTGGCAGGTCTACAACAAACAAGAATCGCGACCGTTCCGCGAAACCAACTACGAGCCGGAAGCCATGCTGATGTTCGACACGAACTATCAGGTGGCCGGATGGGACGGCCGACTGATGGGCATCGGGCTCAACCATCAATCCAACGGACAGTCTGATCCACTGTCGCGGAGCTGGAATCGCGTGATGGGCTATTTCGGCTTCGAACGCCCGGAGTGGACCATCATGTTCCGGCCGTGGTGGCGCATTCCCGAAGGCGGCAAGGACGACAACAACCCCGACATCAGCAACTACATGGGGCGCGCCGACATGCAGATCATCCATGAGTGGAATGGTCAGGAATTCGGCCTGATGTTGCGCCATTCACTGCGTGGCGGCAGCGAGAGCCATGGAGCGGCGCAGCTGACCTGGTCGTTCCCGGTGGCGGGCAACTTGCGCGGCTACATGGAGTTGTTCAAGGGTTATGGCGAAAGCATGATCGACTACAACCACAACGCCACCTACCTCGGCATCGGCATTTCGCTGCTCGACTGGTACTAGTGCCGGCTACCACCAAGTCCGCTTGGTACCGGTGAGTATGCGCAGCATCTCTCCGCGCGCGATGGGCATGCGTCCCACCGGGCCGAAAGCGCGATCACGAATGCCGGCCACCATGTCGCGATCCGATTGGAACAACGGCGTCAGGAAGCGGCTCAATCGTTGATAGATGCCGACATGCGTGCGGCGCTGCCGTCGATAGGCATCCAGCCCCGACGCAAGGTCATCATGCTCCGCCAGTGCATCGGCAAGCGCCTGTGCGTCGAGCAATGCCATGTTCACCCCCTGCCCGAGCTGGGGGCTCATCGCATGCGCAGCGTCGCCGATGAAAACGACGTTGTTCCATGTCGTCTGGTGCAGCACCACGTCGCGGTAGCGCGCGCGATGCAACTGGGTGGATGACTGGATGCCCTCGAGCAACGGCAGTGCCTCAGGCCAGAGTTCGCCGAGACGATGACGCATGCGTTGCAGCGCTTCGTCGTCGAAAGCATCGACCTGCGCGCCGGGCAGACTATAGAAAAATGTCAGCCATCGTGCGTCGGTATCGTCACGGCGCCCCACGGGCAGCAGGCCAATCATTTCCCGGGTTCCCGCGTAACGCTGGTGCAGTACGTCGTGATGCGGCCAGTGCGTGGCCGGCAACAGGCACCATATAGCACCCCAGGGATAGAGCCCTTCGCGACGGACCACACCGGGCTGTCGGCGCAGCGCGGAGTGCGCGCCGTCCGCTGCCACGATCAGGTCGAACGGGCCGTGTCGTTGGCCTTCGCCGTCGATCAGATAGCGACCATCATCCGACAGGCGTTCGATCCGCGTGCCGCTGCGTATCGCACTGCGCCCTGCCCAAGCGCCATCGAGTAACGAGAACAAGGCCCCACGCGTCATGCCAAGCCCGAAGCAACCAGCAGCGTGCTCGGCGTAGCGCATGTCCATCACGGCGCGCCCTGCGAGGTTACAGCCGTACAAACGCTCGATCCGCTGACCGCTGGCCAGCGCCTGTTCGAGCAGGCCCAATCGGGTAAGCACAGAGAGGCCTGTCGGTTGCAGCAAGAACCCCGCGCCGACGGGCCCGGGTGACGCTGCTTGCTCGAAGACGGTCAGGCGGTGCCCTGCGGCACCCAGCAACAGGCAGCTTGCCTGCCCGGCCACGCCATAGCCCACCACGGCGATATGCAGATTTCCTCGCATGACACTCCTTGTCCAGCCGGGTGCAACCCGGTGTCAGGCAACGGCATCATGCCGTGCTTCGCGGACGTTGGCGCAAGGGCCAACGTCCGCGTGATGCATCAGTGGTCGTGGCCGCCTTCGCCGTGCACGTGACCGTGGGCGAGCTCTTCTTCGCTGGCCTGGCGCACGTCGGTGATTTCCACGTCAAAGTGCAGCGTCTGGCCGGCAAGCGGATGGTTGCCGTCGATGTGCACCGTGTCATTCTCGATCTTGGTCACGGTGACGTTGATCACGCCCTGCGGGCCGCGGCCCTGGAACTGCATGCCCGGCTGGATGTCTTCCACGCCCTGGAAGGCCTCGCGCGGCACTTCCTGCACAAGCTCAGCGTGATGCACGCCGTAGCCCTCTTCCGGCGCAACGTCGACCTTGAACTGGTCGCCGACCTGGCGGCCTTCCATCACCTTCTCCAGGCCCGGGACGATCTGGCCAACGCCCTGCAGGTAAACGAGCGGCTCGCGACCCTGCGAGCTGTCGAGCACCTGGCCGTTGTCGTCGGTCAGCGTGTAGTGGAAGGAAACGACGGAGTTCTTGGCGATCTGCATAGATGAATCTCAAATAGGCTCGAATAGGGAGGGAGCACCGGCAGGGGCCGGCACGAAGGAATAAGCGTAGCAGACCCCTGGCGACGTGGCCGAGCAGGGGTGTTCTCAACACCCCGCCCATCCCTAGCCGAAAGCGCCCAGGATTGGCGATACTCCGCCCATGGCCCGACCGTATCGCCTGCTATGCCGTTGTACCGCCGCGCTTTTTGGCATGGCGCTGGTCATGCCTTCCACGGCGGGACAAACGGCCCCCACCCCTGGCCCTGCGACGTCCGCTCCCACCCGTGCCGCCACGACGCTTTCGCTGACCGACCAGATCGACAACCTCATCGGCCAGCCCCGCTTTGCGGGCGCCGACTGGGGCATCGCCGTGATCTCCCTCAGCTCGGGCCGCACGATCTACAACCATCACGCGGACCAGCTTTTCCAGCCGGCCTCCACCACCAAACTGTTTACGGCCGCGGTGGCACTAAGCGAGCTCGGTCCGGACTACCGCATTCCCACGCGTGTGTTCGCCGGTGGCGAGATCCACAACGGAAAGCTGGATGGTCCCCTGATCCTCTACGGCATGGGTGACCCCACGCTCGGCGTAGATGCAGCCACCCTGCACTGGGCCGACCAACTCGCCGAACAACTGGCCGCGCAAGGCCTTAAGCACGTGCACGGCGACCTGATCGCCGATGCCACCTACTTCGCCAGCCCCATGATGGGCAGCGGCTGGGAAGCTACCGACCTGCAAAGCTGGTTCGCCGTGCCGACGAGCGCGCTGAGCGTAGGCGAGAACCAGGTGGAAGTGACCGTCGCCCCCGGTGTTGGTGCAGGGGCACCCGCGCTGTTGCACTTCGACCCCGACGACGCCATCCCCGCCGTAACCAACGACGTGCTCACCAGCGCCCAGCGCACGCGCAATGACGTGAATCTCTATCGCGCGCCGGGCGATGACACGCTTTATGCCTTCGGCAATATCGCGGCGAAATCGACTGCTCAGAACTACAAACTCGCCCTGCCCGACCCCGCCCAGTTTGCGGGCCGGCAGTTGCAACAGGCACTGTTGCGTCATGGCATTCAGTTGGACGGCAAGCTGGTCGCGATGCACTGGCCGCGGCGCGATACCTTCCTGCCGAACCAGCCGCGCACGCTGGCCGAAGTGCTTTCGCCGCCTGTAAGCGACATCCTCGAGCGCGGCCTCAAGCGTTCGCAGAACCTCTATCTGCAGAACCTGCTGCTGCTCGCTGGCGTCAAGGCGCAGGCCGACACCGAACAGCGCGAAGGGAGCATGGGCTTCATCACCAGCGAGCGCTGGGGCATCCGTGCGATGCATCAGATGCTGGAGCAGATCGGCATCGCCCCTGCGGCCAGCTTGATCGAAGAAGGGTCAGGACTGTCGCGCCGGAATCTGGCGACGCCCAATGCGATGGCACGCCTGCTCGCCTTCCTCGCCAGCCAGCCCTATGGGCCCACACTGGTGCAGGCCCTGCCCATCGCCGGCATCGACGGCACATTGCAGTGGCGCATGCGTAACACGCCAGCTGAGAACAACGTGCACGCCAAGACCGGCAGCATGAGCTTCGTGCATTGCCTCGCCGGTTACGTCACCAGCGGCAACGGCGAGCGGCTGGCGTTCGCCATCATGCTCAACAATTACGATCCACCCAACGGCGCGCCAAGTGCGACGAAGGACATCGACCAGATCGCCGAACTGCTCGCCAGCTCACGCAACACGACGGGCTCGGCCGCGATGCCCGTCGCGGCGACGCATCCCGCCAACTGAGTCGGCGACACCTACGTTGAATGAGGTCAGAGCTTCCCTAAGTCCTTTCCGATCTTTTCCGGCGTATCGGTCGGCGCATAGCGCTTCACCACCTGCCCGTTGCTGTCGACAAGGAACTTGGTGAAGTTCCACTTGATCGACTCGCTGCCCAGGATGCCCTTGCCCTTGCTCTTGAGCCACTTGTAGAGCGGATGCGCGCCTTCGCCGTTCACGTCGATCTTTGCAAACAGGGGAAAGGTCACGTCATAGCTGGTCGAACAGAAGTTGCGGATCTCCGCTTCGTCACCCGGCTCCTGGTGGCCGAACTGGTCACAGGGAAACCCGAGCACCACAAGCCCCTTCTCGCGATCGGCGCGCCATAGCGCCTCCAGCCCCGTGTACTGCGGAGTGAAACCGCATTTGGAGGCCACGTTCACGATCAGCAACGTCTTGCCACGATACTCGGCGAGCGAATGCTCGTTGCCGTCGATATCGCGAGCGGAAAAGTCATAGACAGAGGTCATCGCAGCCATCCCAGTCGGTGAGAGCGCTAGTCTAGCCCCACGGATGCCCCGGGTGTCTTATGCTTGCCACCGGTCGGCGCCGCCCCTCGAGGCGCGCCCCTCCCCCGGTTCCCCCGAAGGTACCCCGTGATCAGATTCCATGAAGTGCACAAGTCCTACCGTGTCGACGGCCGGGACGTCCCTGCACTGCAACCCTTCAACCTAGACATCGCCGACGGCGAGGTCTTCGGCATCATCGGCCATTCGGGTGCGGGTAAATCGACGCTTATACGTCTGATCAACCTGCTCGAGCGCCCCAGCGGCGGCCGCATCCTGATCGATGACACCGACATGACGGCGTTGACCGAGACGCAGCTGCGCCAGAAGCGCCAACGCATCGGCATGATCTTCCAGCACTTCAACCTGCTGGCCTCGCAGACGGTGGCCGACAACGTGGCCTTTCCGCTGCGCCTGGCCGGGGAGCACGACGAGGCGGCAATCCGCCAGCGTGTGGACGAATTGCTCGCCCGCGTGGGCCTGACGGCACATGCGAGCAAATACCCGTCGCAGCTTTCTGGCGGTCAGAAGCAGCGCGTGGGCATCGCCCGCGCCTTGGCGAACCGGCCGTCGATCCTACTGTGCGACGAGGCCACCAGCGCGCTCGATCCGCAGACCACCGCCGCCGTGCTGGACCTGCTGGCCGAGATCAACCGCGAGCTCAAACTCACCATCGTGCTGATCACGCACGAAATGGACGTGGTGCGCCGCGTCTGCGATCGCGTGGCAGTGCTCGACGCTGGACGCATCGTGGAAACGGGCCCGGTGGCGGACGTGTTCCTCCACCCGAAGCACGCGACCACCCGCCGCTTCGTCAACGAGGCGTTGCCAGAAGAAGCCGCTGGCGAGCAGATGCCGTTCGCCCATGTGCCGGGCCGCATCCTGCGGCTGTCGTTCCGCGGTGAGGCCACCTGGACGCCAGCGCTGGGCCGCGTGGCCCGCGAAACCGGCGTCGACTTCAACATCCTCGCCGGCCGCATCGACCGCATCAAAGACCTGCCGTACGGACAGCTCACGCTGGCCATGCAGGGCGAGCGCGTGGACGATGCATTGATCACTCTTCGCGAGGCCGGCATCGAGATCGAAGAAATCACCGTTTCGCCGGAGCACCACGCATGAGCGCCCCGCTGCTGCAAAACCTGTTTCCCAATATCGACGACTGGGGCGAGATCGGCCACGCCTGCATCGACACGCTGCTGATGCTGGGCGGCTCGTTGTTGCTCACCGTGATACTTGGCCTGCCTTTGGGTGTGCTGTTGTATCTCACCGGCAAAGGCCAGCTGCGCGAGATGCCCAAGCTTTATGCCGTGCTGTCGCTGCTGGTGAACATCTTGCGTTCGATCCCCTTCATCATCCTGATGATCGTACTGATGCCGCTTACCTACGTGCTGGTCGGCACCAAATTGGGCATCCGCGGTGCGATTCCGCCGCTGGTGATCGGTGCCGCGCCGTTCTTCGCACGACTGGTGGAAACCGCCCTGCGTGAGGTACAGCGCGGTGTGATCGAGGCCAGTCAGGCGATGGGTGCCAGCATCTGGCAGATCGTGCGCCATGTGTTGCTGCCGGAGGCGCGAGGCGGATTGATCGCCGGCACCACCGTCACTGCCATCGCCCTGGTGGGCTATACCGCCATGGGCGGCGCCATCGGCGCGGGCGGCCTGGGCGACCTGGCCTACCGCTACGGCTACCTGAGCTATAAGTCGGATTACATGGTGGTGACCGTGGTGCTGTTGATCGTGCTGGTGCAGCTGCTCCAGATGGCCGGCGACCGCATCGTGGCGCGGTATACGCGGCACTGAGAGACAGAGAAAGGCCCGGCACACCGCCGGGCCTTTTTGCATCCGGCGGTATGGACGGCTATTCTGGTGCACCGCATCAAGTGCCTGCCCCATATGACAAAGTTGCATAAGCTCATAGCCATTTTCTCCGTGCTGCTCGCGCTGGCCGGCTGCTCTTCGTCCAATGGCAATGGCGACGCCGGCAGCCAGAAGCTGGTAGTGGCCGCCACGGCCGTGCCGCACGCGGAGATCCTCAAGCAGGTCAAGCCCATCCTGGCGAAGGAAGGCATCGACCTGGAGATCAAGGTGTTCGCCGACTACGTGCAGCCCAACACGCAGGTGCTGGAAAAGTCGGTCGATGCCAACTACTTCCAGACCAAGCCTTATCTCGACGCGTTCAACCGCGAGCGTGGCACCAACCTGACCATTGTGACGGGTGTGCACATCGAGCCGTTCGGCGCGTACTCACGCAAGCTCAAGTCCATCGACCAGTTGCCTGACGGCGCCTCGGTGACCCTGCCCAACGACCCCAGCAACAACAGCCGCGCGCTGCTGCTGCTCGCCAAGCATGGTCTGATTACGCTGAAGGACCCGACCAACGAGATGTCCACACTGAAGGACATCACGGCCAACCCGAAGAACCTGAAGTTCCGCGAGCTGGAAGCCGCCATGCTGCCGCGCACGCTGGACGAAGTGGATCTCGCCCTGATCAACACCAATTACGCGCTCGCCGCCGGGCTCAACCCGACCAAGGACGCACTGTTGATCGAGGACAAGGATTCGCCGTATGTGAACTATCTGGTGGCCCGTCCGGACAACAAGGACGATCCGCGCATCCAGAAGCTCGCCAAGGCGCTGACCAGCCCCGAGATCAAGGCGTTTATCGAACAGAAGTATCAAGGCGCGGTGCTGCCGGCGTTCTAACTAAGAGCCGCTAATAAACCTACTGCGCGGCCGTCAGGCGGGCGCTCGCTACGTTTTGTTAGGACTCTAAAACGCTCTCGCGTTGCTTCCTACAGGGGCGCACTCGTGCGCCCCTGTTCTGTTTTCAGCAGGGCACGGCTTCGGGATCAACGGGAATCTCGAACACCTGCCGCAGATAGGCGACATAGGCGCTGTCGTCACACATGTTCTTGCCCGGCGTGTCGCTGATCTTGGCCACCGGCTGACCGTTGCAGCGAACCATCTTGATGACGATCTGCAGCGGCTCCGGCCCCACGTCATTGGTGAGGTTAGTACCCACGCCGAAGGCCAGCTGGCAGCGTCCATGAAAGTGCTGGTACAGCCGCATGACCTTGGGAACGTCCAGGCCATCACTGAATACCAATACCTTGCTGCGCGGATCGACGCGATTGGCGCGGTAATGCGCGAGCACGCGCTCACCCCACGCGAACGGATCACCCGAATCGTGGCGCGTGCCGTCGAACAGCTTGCAGAAGTACATGTCGAAGTCGCGCAGGAAGGCGCTGAGCCCGTAGACGTCAGATAGCGCGATGCCCAGGTCACCGCGATATTCCCGTGCCCAGGTCTCTAGCGCTGCCACCTGCGAATCACGCAGCCGTGGCCCCAGCGCCTGGTGCGCCTGCAGGTATTCGTGTGCCAGCGTGCCCAGCGGCGTCAGGCCCAGCTTCCACGCCAGCCAGACGTTGCTCGTACCCGCCATTTGCCGACCCAGGCCCTCGCGCAAAGTAGTGGCCACTTCTTCGTGCCATGCGCGCGAGTAACGACGACGCGTGCCGTAGTCGGCAATCCGGCAATCCTGGAACCCTTCGGTATCGCGCAGCAGCGCAATTTTCTCGCGCAGCCGACGGCGCCCCTCGGACAAATCGAGCTGGGGTTGCGTGTTGCGGAAGTACACCTCGTTGACGATGGCCAGCAAGGGCACTTCGAACAGGATGGTGTGCAGCCACGGGCCGCGAATGCGTATCTCGATATCGCCGGGGCCATCCTGCGCGGGAAAGATTTCCACGTATTTGGCGTTGAGCTGGAACAACCCCAGGAAGTCGACGAAGTCGCTCTTGATGAAGCGCCAGCTGCGCAGATAATCCAGTTCTTCCGGGGTGAAGCGCAGCGTGCACAAGTCTTGCAGCTCGCGACGGATCTCGTCGATGTAGGGAACCAGATCGATACCCGGGTTACGGCACTTGAACTTGTATTCGACCTGGGCGGCCGGATAGTGATGCAGCACAACCTGCATCATGGAGAACTTGTAGAGATCGGTGTCGAGCAGGGAGGTAACGATCATCGGTCGCTCACGCGCCACGGGGAGTAGCGTGATTATCCTCGCCCTGCATCGATCGCGGGGAGTTGCTCGTCAAACCGCAGGCAAATAAAAACCCCGGTAGCCAGGGGAGGGGCTAGCGGGGTTTGTCAGGCCTGGTCCAAAACAAAGAGGGGAAAAGGACCGACCCCTCAGTGGCACGATAAAGCTGTACCACTTCTTGTCGCCGTCACGGCGATACGAATCCTTAGTGTGGCCGGTGCGGACCGAGTTCAAGCGTCTTCATCGTTTCGTTCAGCTTTTGGCAAGCTGGCCGAGGCGCCTACAATCGTTAGATTCTTGGAAAGGGAATGCCATCCAATGATTCGCACGCTTCGCCGCCTGTGTCTGCTTGCCCTGTGGCTCACCCTGCCCCTGCACGCGGCCGACCTGGTCATTGACCTGGGGCACGGCACCAAGACGTACACGACGGCGCAACTGCTGGCGCGCAGCGACGCACGCGATGTGACCATTCCCGCCGACGTGGCATTCAAGCGCGCCATGCGCTATCGGGCGGTGCCGCTGAAGGCTCTGCTGGATGGCGCATCGCCGGGGGACACCCTGCAGTTCGTTGCCTCCGACGGTTTCGCCGCGCAGATTCCCGCTGCGCTGATCGTCCGCGCCCAGGGTTCGCAAGCCTGGCTGGCGGTTGAGGACCCCGCCCACCCCTGGCCGACGCTGGACGAGATCAAGGGTGACGCGGGTCCGTTCTATGTGGTGTGGACCGATCCGGAAGCCATGAAGGTCGGCCCGGAGCAGTGGCCGTTCCAGTTGGCCAGCATCCGCCGCCAGCCGTCAGTGGCCGAACGCTTCCCGGCCATCCTGCCCGACCCCGCCCTGAAGGCCGACAGCCCCGTGCAGCGCGGTTTCGCGGTGTTCCAGCACACCTGCTTTGCCTGCCATACCCTCAACGGGCAGGGCGACGCCAAGCTGGGGCCGGACCTCAACATTCCGCACAGCCCAACTGAATACCTGCGCGAGGACCTGTTCCGCGCCTACATCCGCGACCCGCAATCCCTGCGCCATTGGCCACAGGCGCGGATGCCGGGCTTCGACCGCAAGTCACTGTCCGACCAGGACCTGGACGACCTGCTCGTCTACCTGCGCCACATGGCGGGGCGGAAGGTCCAGCCCTAGGGCCGGGGTCAGGGCGGTGCCGCCGTGGGGCTGCTGGTGGAGTCCAGCCATTGCTGCAGCGACTTCTGCCGCTGCGCATAAGGCTGGCGCGCGAACTGCCGGACGCTGGCGTAGAACGCGGGCCACTGCCCTTCCGCATGGCGGAAGAGGGCCAGGAACACAGGTGTCCAACGGTCATAGATACCAAACGGCAACAACCGGGCGTTGTTGATCGGCCCGTTAACCCAGGCGTCGTAGCGATGGTCGTTCGGCCAGTCGAGATCGCGCCACTGCACGTAGCGCACGCGGAAATCGTCGATCACCTGTTGCTTGCCAGTGGCCATGGCCTGCTCGCCCACACCGCTGGCGTAGAGCTTCTTCAGGCGGTCGCGCAGGTCCATCACCAGCCAGGTGAAACCGTCGTCCATCGTCTTTTCGTGGTCGTCCTGAGGCGGCAGGCCGCGCGACTGTCGCCATTCGCGCAGGCCCTCCTCCTGTACGAAGCTGGCGAAGGATTCATTGAAGGCGCTGTCGTCCTTCACGTAGATCAGCTGGTGCGCGAGCTCGTGGAAGATGGTGCTGGCCAGCTCGTCGTCGTCCCAACGCATCATGCTGCTGAGGATGGGGTCGGAGAACCAGCCCAGCGTGGAATAGGCCGGCACGCCGCCGACGTAGACATCATCGCCACTGGCCTCCAGCCTCGCCGCTTCGGCCTGGGCCTTCTGCTTGGCGAAGTACCCGCGATAGGCAACGCACCCGGCGAAGGGAAAGCAATGCTGCACTGGCGACACTGAGAACCGGGGCGCGGCGAAGACATTCCACACCACGTAGGGCCGATCCAGCTTTACATAGCTGGTGTAGCTGCGGTTGTCCGGCAAGCCCAGGTGATCCGTAGCAAAACGCCGTGCCTCCTGCGACAGCGCCAGGCGCTGCCGGGTCGTGGCATCGGTGGAGGGATCACGCAGCACCTTGCTGACGTCGCGGCGATTCACCACCAACTCGCCCTGCCCCTTGGCCACGTGGGCGTAGTAATCGACCGTGCCGCAGGCAGAAAGCGCCAGGCCCATCATCAACGCGATGACGGGCCTGGGAATCCAGAGTATTCGTGATACGCGGCATGACAACCTCATGCCGCGATTGTGCCTTGATCTAGGCGTTCATGGTTCAGTGACCGTGACCGCTCCAGCCACCGTGGCCACCGCTCCAACCGCCATGGCCACCACCACGGTAATAACCGCCACCGCCGTGGTAATAACCGTGCCCGTAGTAACCGCCACGGTAATAGCCGCGACCGTAATAACCGCCACCGTAGTAGCCGCCAATGCCGATGCTCACGGCAGGGGCATAGCAGCAGCCGTAGTAACCGTAGCTCGGGTAGTAATACGGCGAGGCATAGTAACCGCCGCTATAGGTGACAGCCGAACCGTAGTAGGCATCACCGCCGCCAGTCGCAACCGGGCGAACATAGCTGTAACCCGGGTCGTAATAGCAACCAGATAGCGCCGCGGTGGCGACCGCCAAGGCGAGACCGGCAAGCACGCGTTTCATGACATAAGGCCTTCGGGGAAGACAGCTTCACTTTGAACCTACGCCGTTGAGTGCGCACTGAACGATTCCGACATGGCCGACAGACAGTTACCTGCCGGCCATACCGTGACCTGGGCGCGTTGGCCGGTTCAGTTATTGCCGCTGTGCTCGGGTGGTTGGCGGATGTGTCCGTACACCGCTTCGCTGGATACGCCAACGTTCCCTGCACCTGTCCCTTTGTTGCCGTTACTTTCGGCGGGATGTTCGTCCGCGCCCGGCCACGTGGGGCCCTGCCGGACACGCTCTTGCTTCGCTTCGAGCAGGGCCTGGATTTGCGCCACCGCCTCCTGCGGCGAGATGTGCTTGCGCGCCGGACGCCGTGGGCGCGTCTTGGCGGATACCGGTATTGCGCGGCTCCGACCCGTCGCGCGCACCGTCTTTGCCGCCGCTTTCTTGGTCGCCGCCTTGCGAGGCGCAGAGCGTTTGGCCGCCGCTTTTCGGGCGGTCTTCTTGACCACCTTCTTCGCCGTCGCGGACTTGCGCACAGTCTTTCTGGCGGCCGTCTTCTTGGCCGCTACCTTACGAGGCGCGGCGCGCTTCGTGGCTGTCTTGCGGGCCGTGGTCTTGCGCGCTGTCGTTTTCCGGGTAGCGGCCTTACGCGTCGCCGTCTTGCGTGTGGCGGTTTTCTTGACGGCTACTTTTTTCTTGGTGGCTACTTTGCGAGTGGCGGTCTTGCGGGTGGCCGATTTGCGTGCAGCGGTTTTGCGAACGGCGCCGCGAGTCGTGGCGGCTGCGCGCTTGCGGGTGGTGCTTTTCTTGGCAGTGGATTTGCGGGTTGCTGTTTTCTTGGCCGAGGATTTCTTCGCGGCCGGCTTGCGCGTCGTTGCCATGCGTCTTCACTCCTGCGGTAGTCGAGAAAGCCCGACGCCCCCAATCACGCCAGGCTAAACCGAGAAGTAACACCGCAAAGATGTATCAGGTGTGAGCAAAGCCGTGTTTTTCCTGCATCGGCAGCACGCTCAGAACCTCGGGCGCGAGAGTTCGGAGAGGAAATGCGAGAGCACTTCAGGCCGCACCAGCAGCGTAAACGCTATGCCGTACGCGGCACCCCACAGGTGCGCGCTGTGATTCACATTGCCCTGCCCGCGACGATCCATGTAGATCGAATAGACCACGTAAAGCACTGCATAAATGATGGCCGGCATCGGAATCACGAACACGACAATGCGTGACCACGGTGCCAGCAGGATGAACGAGAACAGCACCGCCGACACCGCGCCCGATGCGCCCAGGCTGCGGTAGTTCGGGTTATTCCTGTTGCTCAGATACGTCGGCAGTATCGAGACCACCAGCCCCAAAATGTAGAACAGCGCAAAGCCCATCATGCCCAGCCGCGCGGCGAAAAACCCTTCCATCTGGCGACCGAAGAAGAACAACGTGATCATGTTGAACAACAGGTGGCCGAAATCGGCATGCACCACGCCGTAGGTCACCAGGCGGTGATACTCGCGATTGCGCGTGATCGCCGGTGGCCAGAGGATCAGATCGTTCATCAGGCGGGCGTTGTTGAACGCCATGAAAGACACGACGGCGGTGATGGCGATGATGATCAGGGTGATCATGCGGTGTTCCGTATGGGGCTGAAGGCAGCGGCAAAGACCCTGCATCTTGGCGGCGCGGGGAGCGCTTGTCGACTGCCGACATAGCGGAAAAGTCTAAGAGTCGCTAACAAAACGTAGCGAGCGGCCGCTAGGTGGGTGCGGGCGGCGCGCAGGAACCGGAGTGTACTTTTACGTACATGAGGATTCCGAGCACCGACCGCGCCCGCCTGGCGGTCGCGCAGTAGTTTTGTTGGCGACTCTAAGCGCAGCGCCACATTCCGCACTATTATCCCCGGCTTCCCGCGTCTCCCCACGCCCCAGGCCCCCTCCATGTCGATCCGTTACCTGCATCTGGACGTCTTTGCCGCCACGCCCGGCGGCGGCAACCATCTGGGCGTCGTCACCGACGCCACCGGCTGGAGCGACGCCCGCATGCAAGCCTTCGCCCGTTGGACCAACCTCGTCGAAACCACGTTCCTGCTACCGCCCAGCCAGCCTGACGCCAGCTATCGCGTGCGTATCTTCACGCCATACAAGGAAATTCCCTTTGCTGGCCACCCGAGCATCGGCAGCGCGCACGCCGTGTTGCTGTGCGGACTGGCCCAGCCCGTGGATGGCCTGCTGTGGCAGGAATGCGGTGCCGGTGTGCTCCCCATTCGTGTGGAAGAAAACGGTGGCAAACAACAGTTACTGTTGAAATCACCCCATTCCACCGTAGAGAAAACCGGACGCGACGCGCATCCGCTGCTGGATGCAGCCCTGTCCGGCATCGGACTGGGCGTGCTACCGCCAGCCTACGTGTCCGGTGGCCGCCACTGGTGGCTGGCCGAATGCGCGGACGAAGCCTCGTTGCGCCAATGGAAGCCCGACCACGACGCCATCGGCGCGCTGGCCAAGGCCACCGACAGCATGGGCCTGTGCGTCTTCGCGCGCAGCTCGCACCCGGACTACCAACTGGTGGTGCGTGCCCTGCCCGCTGGCGTCGGCTTGGTGGAAGACCCCGCCTCCGGCGCAGCCAACGGGCTGATCGCCGCCTACATCGCCCATGCCGAGCCTGAGGGTCCGCTGGCCCGCGGCTACGTAGTGAGCCAGGGCCGTGAGATCGGCCACGACGCCAGTCTCATCGCGCGTATCGACGGCGCCACCGTGTGGATCGGCGGCCACACCAACACCATCATCGATGGCTCGCTGCACTGGAGCGGTCGCGATTGAGCACGCGACCGCAAATATGGGTGGATGCCGACGCGTGCCCCGCGCCGATCAAGGAAGTGCTGTTCCGTGCGGCGGAACGCGAGCAGGTCCACGTCACCCTGGTTGCCAACCAATGGCTGCGCACGCCGCCCTCACGCTTCGTGCGTGCCATCCAGGTACCCGGCGGCTTTGACGTGGCGGACAACGAGATCGTCGAGCGCGTCGTCGCCGGCGATCTGGTCGTCACACAAGACATTCCGCTCGCCTCCGCCGTGATCGCCAAGGGCGCGCTCGCCGTGCATCCGCGTGGCGAGCTCTACACGCCCGACACCATCGCCCAGCGGCTCTCCATGCGTAACTTCATGGACGAACTGCGCGGCGCAGGTGTGGATACCGGCGGCCCCGCGGCGTTCCATGCACGCGACAAACAGGCCTTTGCCAACCAGTTGGATCGTTGGCTGGTGCAGTTCCGGCAGGCGCGCTGAGCGCCTGCACGAAACCACGCGACGTTTTGTTCAGAGCTTCCGCTCGTCCAGATGCGCGCGACGCGCGGCGACCTGCGCCAGGATCGACCAGTCCACGTCCTCATCGCCCGCTGATAGCGCTTCAAGCAGGCTGTCGCGTAACAGACCCGCCAGCGGTAGCGGCACACGGGTGGCATCCGCAGCAGCCAATGCAAGGCCGATGTCCTTGTAGCCCAGCGGCAGCGCAAAGCCCGCTGGCGTATAACGCGACTCCGCGATGAGCTTGCCGTACCCCTGATAAGCCGGCGCAGCAAACAAGGTGCTGGTCATCACTTCAAGAAAATCCGCTGCGCTGACGCCGTGTGCACGTGTCAATGCAGACGCCTCGGCCATGCTTTCGATGGCCGCACCAAGCATGAAGTTACCGGCAATCTTCACCACGTTCGCCCGCTCGGGCGCTTCGCCCAGCGGCCAGATGCGACTACCCATCGCTTCCAGCAACGGGCGCACGCGATCGATTACATGCGATTTTCCCGCCGCAAGGATATTCAGCTTGCCCGCGGCGGCCACATCCGGCCGGCCAAAGACCGGCGCAGCCACATAGTCGATCTCACGAGCGGCGTGAGCCTCCGCCATCTCACGAGCCAGCGCCACCGAAATAGTGGCGTGGTTGACGTGTGCGGTGCCCTTGTCCATGCCATCCAACAGGCCACCGTCAAAGAACACGCTGCGCACGGCCTGATCATTGGCTAGCATGCTGAACAGCACATCACCCTGCGCCGCGCGATCCGCCGTCTTCGCCACCTTCGCGCCCAGCGATGCGAGCGGCTCGGTCGCGCCCGGCGAGCGATTCCACACGGTCACCTCGTGCCCGGCCTTGATCAAGTTGCTCGCCATGGCACTGCCCATGGATCCGAGACCGATAAAACCTACCTTCATGCGACATCCTCCAAACAAAACAACAGGCGCAGTGGATCACGCCGTGCGTTCAACCAACGCGAAATCACACCACTTCACCCGCCGCATGCCCTGAAGCCCAAGCCCACTGGAAGTTGTAACCGCCCAACCAGCCGGTGACATCGACCACTTCCCCGACAAAATAAAGGCCGGGCACGAGTTTGGATTGCATGGTCGACGACGACAGGCCGTCGGTATCCACGCCACCCAACGTCACTTCCGCCGTGCGGTAGCCTTCCGTGCCGCTGGCGACCACAGGCCAATCGTGCAATTGCTCGCCAATGTTCTTGAGCTCTGCCTCGCGGTACTGCCGCATCGGCTTGCTTTCGAACCAGAGCTCGCACAAACGCTGCGCGAGCCGTCGAGGCAACGCGTCGCCCAGCACATTCTTCAGCTCTGCTGCCGGTCGCACGTTGCGCTGTTCCTGCAACCATTCACCTAGATCAAGTGCGGGCGACAGATCGATACGCAAGTCGTCACCCGGCTGCCAGTACGAAGAAATCTGCAGAATGGCAGGCCCACTGACACCCCGATGCGTGAACAACATCCCGGCGCGGAAGGAATGCTTACCCACACGCGCCTCCACCATGGGCAAGGCAACGCCTGACAAGTCGTGATAGCGCTCCTGGTGTTTGCCACTCAGCGTCAGCGGCACCAGACCTGCACGCGTAGGCAACACCGCATGGCCGAACTGACGCGCCAATTCGTAACCGAATCCGGTGGCGCCCATGGTCGGAATCGACAAGCCGCCCGTGGCGACCACTAGCGATTGCGCATGTACCTCGCCGTGCGCGGTGATGACGCTGAATCCTTCGTCCGTCTTGCGCACGCGCTGCACGCCACAACTGGTTTCGATACGCACACCGGCCTGCGCGCACTCGTCCAGCAACATGCGCACGATCAGTTTCGACGATTCATCGCAGAACAGCTGACCAAGTTCCTTCTCGTGGTACGCGATGCGGTGCTTCTCCACCATCGCAATGAAATCCCACGGTGTATAGCGGGCCAACGCCGACTTGGCGAAATGCGGATTGGCAGAGAGATAGCACGCTGGCGTCACACCCGTGTTGGTGAAATTGCAGCGCCCACCACCCGACATCAGGATCTTCTTGCCGACCTTGTTGGCATGATCGACCACCAGCACGCTGCGCCCGCGCTGCCCGGCCACGATGGCGCACATCAGCCCGGCTGCGCCGGCACCGATGATGAGTACATCCACTTTCATGCGCACACCGCTGTCATAACCCGCTCCTATCCCGATGGCTGCGTATTATCCGTCAGGAGAGGCCACATCGCTTACACTGCGGCTTTCCTTTGTGCCGGAACCGCCACCATGCCTTCCTTTGACGTCATTTCCGAAGTCGACAAGCACGAACTGACCAACGCCATCGACCAGGCCAACCGCGAACTGGCCAGCCGCTTCGACTTCAAGGGCACCGATGCGAAGTTCGAGCTGGACAAGTTCGAGATCACCCAGTCCGCGCCCAGCGAATTCCAGTTGGAACAGATGCTGGACATCCTGCGCGGCCGCCTCATCTCGCGAAAAATCGACATCCGCGCACTTGACGTAGGCGACGCCGAAACCAACCTGGGTGGCTCGCGTCAGAAGGTCACCGTGAAGCAGGGTATCGAACAGCCCATCGCCAAGAAGCTGGTGGCTTCGCTGAAGGAAGCCAAGATCAAGGTCGAGGCACAGATCAACGGTGACAAGCTGCGCGTGACAGGCAAGAAGCGCGATGACTTGCAGTTGGCGATGGCGGTGCTGCGCAAGGCTGACGTGGAGTTGCCGTTGCAGTTTGATAATTTCCGCGATTGAAGATGGGGTGTGCTGTCGCTGAGGGGGTGGACGCTGCTGCGTGTGGCCTACAAAGGCGAAGCATACGGAATGCCTCAGTTGTACTCCCTCGCCCCTTTGGGGAGAGGGTTGGGGTGAGGGGTCAATCTAGCCTCACCGTGTGTCTCGTCATCCCTGCGCAGGCAGGGATCCAGTTTCTGTATCGCTTGGCTGTCGCGGTACCGTGAACTGGCCGCTTACGCAGCGGGCGTTTCGATCGTCTGCCGACGCTCGAGTCACTTTTCTTTGCTTGCCCAAAGAAAAGTAACCCAAAGAAAGGGCACCCCCACTTGGCGCTGGCCGGTAAAGCCGGCCAGTCCGTGAGGGGCGGCCGGGCTTTTCGACAGGGCTTCCTGCCCTGGCGAAAAGGGATCGGCGTCCTGCCGATCCCCCTGCGGGCCTGATCGTCCACCCCTCACCGCCGCACAGGGGGCCCGGAAGGTCACAAGCGAAAGCCAAAGGCTCGTGCAGCTTCGCTGCACATCGCGTCGCGGCAGGTCACGTTGCTCCTGCCTCAGAGCACAAAAGAGCACAAACCTGAGATACAAAGTCGAGGCAGACGGACGATGCCGTTAGGTGGCGAGTTCTCCACACCGGTAGGGAAGCGTAGCGTCCCTTTTACCTTGCCCCAGTGGTGGGAAAGCGTAGCGCTCCCTTTATCTCGCCTCAGCGGTCGGGAAGCGTAGCGAAGCCTGCTTTAAGTCCTCTCCGCCATGGCGCGTTGCGAAGCGCATGAAGGTACCCGCTGTGTAGTAGCGAAGGTGGCCAAGCCACAACGTTCCTCACCCGTTCGGGCTTATCCCATCGGCCTGCCACGAGCGTTGGCCTGTCAGGCCATTTCTTTGGGTTACTTTTCTTTGGGCCAGCAAAGAAAAGTGACTCGAGCGTCGGCAGACGATCGAAACGCCCGCTGCGTAAGCGGCCAGGTCGCGGCAGCGCACGAAGCGATAACCACACTCACGACTACTGGATCTCTGCATTCGCAGGGATGACGGCTCAGATGAAACGATACAGCGAGCACCCGCCCCTCACCCCAACCCTCTCCCCAACCCTCTCCCCAACCCTCTCCCCAAAGGGGCGAGGGAGAAGAACTGAGGTAACTGGTGCACTCGACGCTGGTCCTATCCTGACTACCCCAGTGCGCGCCAAGACAACACCAACTACAAAACCTCAGCAGAAATCGAACCTCACCCCGCCAACCCCGCCGCAATATTCACACTGATCGCAATAATAAACACGTTGAAGAAAAACGCGATCACACCATGCAGCAGCGCAACGCGCCGCAAATAGCGACTACTGATCTGCACATCAGAAACCTGAAAAGTCATGCCGATCACGATCGCGAAGTACATGAAGTCCCAGTAGTCCGGCTCATGCGTTCCCGGAAATTCCAGCCCTTCGTGCTTCTTGCCGAAGTCACCGTAATAACCATGCGCATAGTGCATACCGAACATCACATTCAAAAACAGCCACGACAGCACGATACTCACGGCGGCAATCGCCAGCGCCTTGGCATCACCACCCTTGGCCGCTCCCATTTCGGTGGTGAGCGCGAGCGATACAAAACCAGTCAGTAACATTGCCGTCCACAGCACGCCCCAACGGCCGGTGTCCTGCCTGCGCGCCTGTCCCTGCATCAGCTCCACCGATGTCGTACGACAGAACAGGATGGCAAGCGCGATCAGATAGACCGCCACGCCAAGGTCGAACCCGAGCAACAGCGCCTTCGCTGGTTTCAGTTCCGCCCAATGCCAGAGCGACACACCGGTCAACAACGCTACAGCCCCGGAAATCATCAAGCGCGGGCGCGCACGCAGTATCCGGAACGGGACGAAGCCGCGCGCCCGTGGACGGGTTTCACCGGGCGTAACGCTCATGCGGGCATCTCCGCGACGTTCAGGTAACTCGTCGACACAACGATCTCTCCATGACCCGACATCGGGCATGGCGCATCTTAGAGCCTGCTGGCCCTATCCCCATCATCCGCGCCCGATCACAGGCGAAAACGCCAACTCAGACGTGCAGATCCTGGTACTCCGGATGGCGGGTCATCCATATCTCGGAATACGAGCAAGCCGGGTCCACTTTCCAATGCTCTTCGCGGGCCGTATCCAGCGCCGTGCGAACAAGGTTGGAGGCAATGCCGCGGCCACCGACAGCAGACGGCACAATGGTGTGGGTGATGGTCATCACACCATCTTCGAGCGTGTAGTCCAACACGCAAGGCACACCATCCACCTTGGTTTCGAAACGATGCGCCCTGGGGTTGTGGTTGATATCGGCAAACATGAAATGCACCCTGATGAAGCAAGGCGCGGAGAGTAAATCAAATGGCAGCGAACCACGCGTGAAGATGTCTGCCTTCGGCGTTCGCATTTCGTGCATGGAACTTTCGGCAAGCTCTGGCAATGCGGCCACGTTCGATGCCATCGCCTGTGCGACGAAGGAAGGTTGCCCGGTATCCAACGTGCTCAAGGCGACGATCAACCTTGATGCGTAATTGGAAGACTGAACAATAGTCATCGCGTCAACGAATCGTTCACACGTGTCATCCTCGCGCGCGCCAACGCGTTCGATGAAGAGTTGCGCCATCGCGGCGCCCGTCATCCGCTCAGGACGCGTAGTGAAAATCACCTGGAATCGACGTCATTTTCTGCAGATGTGCCTTGGCGGCGTCGCCGCCCTGCCCTTCTCTCGCGTGGCGCGCGCCTTACCGGATGGACGTCCGGCCTGCCGCCTGAGCGCGGAACAGACGGAAGGCCCCTATTACCTCGATCGCGCCCTGCTGCGACAGGACATCACGGAAGGCAAACCCGGCTTGCCGCTCACACTGCGCTTTGAGGTACTGGACAGCCGCACCTGCCGCCCATTGAGCGACACCGCACTGGAAATCTGGCACTGCGATGCGCAGGGCCTCTACTCCGGCTTCACCCACATGTCGCCCGGCGGTCACGGCATGGGCCCACCGCCCGGAGGTGCACACGGCACGCCTCCCCCGGGTCCGCCGCCGGGCGGCATGCCACCGGGCTTGACCGGCGGTCCACGTGGCGCACCGCCGAGGAGCGTGCCCTCGGACCAGCTCACCTTCCTGCGCGGCGTGCAGATCGCTGATGCGCGAGGCGCGGTCACGTTCCACACCATCTTCCCCGGCTACTACGCGGGCCGCTGCAATCACATCCACCTCAAGCTTCACGCAGGCGGAAAGATGCAGGACGGCCACTATCGCGGCGGCACGGTGGTGCACACGGGGCAGCTATTCTTTCCCGAAGCGTCATCGCTCGACGCCATGGCCGGCGAGGCCTATCAGCGGCACGGCCTTGAGCGCACTACGCTGACGGAAGACAACGTCTACACGAATCAGCATGGCAGCGATTCCATCGCGCAGATGTCCCTCGAGGGAAACCTGCAGGTGGCGACGTTGACGCTCGCCGTCGATCCCAGCGCCACCAGCCGTGAAAGCATGCACTGAGCATGCTTTCGGTCAGCAGCCGGAGGCCACGCGCGCCGTTCGCTGTGCCGCCTGCCGCGCGATGCGGCGTGCGCGCACCGCCTGGGCGAGACGATCGAGCACCTGCACCGAGGCGTCCCAGTCGATGCAGCCGTCTGTGATGCTCTGGCCATAGCGCAGTGGTTGTCCTTCCACCAGATCCTGCCGACCGCCAACGAGGTGGCTTTCGACCATCACGCCAACGATACGCCGCTCGCCCACCGATAACTGCTCCGCGATGTCGTCGATCACTAACGGTTGGTTTTCCGGTTGCTTGTTGCTGTTCGCGTGGCTGGCGTCGATCATCACGCGCGCCGCCTGCCCGCTCTTGGCGATGGCAAGGCATGCTGCATCCACACTGGGTGCATCGTAGTTCGGCGTTTTGCCGCCACGCAGAATCACGTGGCAGTCCTCATTGCCCGTGGTCGTAGCGACGGCCGTCTGGCCGCCCTTGGTTACTGCCATGAAATGATGCGGCTGCGATGCCGCGCTGACCGCATCCACGGCGATCTTCACGTTGCCATCGGTACCGTTCTTGAAACCCACCGGGCACGAAAGACCGGACGCCAATTCGCGATGTACCTGGCTTTCCGTGGTGCGCGCGCCGATGGCGCCCCAGGCCACGAGATCGGCGATGTACTGCGGCGTGATCATGTCCAGGAACTCGCAGCCCGCCGGCACGCCCAGTTCGTTGATGTCGCGCAGCAAGCCACGCGCCAGCCGCAGCCCCTTGTCGATACGGAAGCTGCCGTCGAGGTCGGGATCGTTGATGAGCCCCTTCCAACCCACCGTGGTGCGCGGCTTTTCGAAGTACACGCGCATCACGATCTCAAGCTCCCCCGCATACTGCCTGCGCTGCGCCACGAGCCGCTCCGCGTACTCCAGCGCGGCACGGGTGTCGTGGATCGAGCAAGGGCCGATCACCACGGCGAGGCGGTCGTCCTCGCCCGTCAGGATGCGATGCAAGGCCTGTCGCGAGGCGCTCACGGTATGCGCGGCGTGCACGCTTGCAGCGCAATCGCGCATCACCTCAGCCGGGGTGCTGAGCGGTGTGATGGCGCGGATGCGTAAATCGTCGGTAGAAGGGTTCACTGTGGTCTCCTTGGGGGGCCACTGGCGACCATAAAAAAGGCCGCCAGTGGAGGCTGGCGGCCTTTTTGGGAATGGTGTCTTGTCGTTAAGACAATCGCGACCAACCCTCCGCCAGCGGCATCGGATAGCCGTAAAACCAAAAATACTGGCGGGTGGCGTGGAAGGTCATGGCGATAAGGAATAACACAGGCTTTTCGCGCATGCAAAGGATGCATTTGAAACCAACACGCTTGGCGAACGCTAAACTGCCCGCATGACTTCACCGTGGAACCTACTTACCCGCCCTGCCCGTGAACCCACCCGACGCTGGGTGCTCAGCGCGTTTCCACGCGGCGGTGGCGGGTACGTCGACTACGATCATCCGGTCGGTGATCCAGGCCTGTTTGGCCCAGACAGCGCCACTTGGCGCGTGCACAGCGACTTCCCGGGCATGCTTGCAGGCGGCCTTGCGGCATTGATGCTGCAGACTTTGCACCCGCTCGCACTCGCAGGCGTGTGGGATCACTCCAACTTTCGCGAGGACTTGATCGGCCGCCTGCGCCGCACTACGTCGTTCGTTAGCGGCACCAGCTACGCGCCGCTCGACCAGGCGCAGATGCTGATCGAGCGGGTGAAGCAGATTCACGCACAGGTGAAAGGCGTAGGTGAAGATGGACGGCCATACGCCGCCGATGATCCGGACCTCCTCACCTGGGTGCATGTCACCGAGGCCTACAGCTTTTTGCAGGGCTATCGTCGTTATAGCCACATCAATCTTCCTGCCGGTGCAGCGGATCGCTATTACGACGAGGTGCGACGCATTGCCGAGGCGCTGGGCGCGCGCGACGTACCGGCATCCGAAGCGGAGATCACTACCTACTTCCGACGCATGCGCCTCGAATTGCGTTTTACCGAACGCTCGCGCGAGGTGCTGGCGGTGCTGTATCGCGTGCGGCTCCCCGTGCCGGTGGCGGGCTTGTCGCGCGACGTTTTTCTGCAAGCGGGCGCCGCCTTATTGCCCCCGTGGGCGGATGCTTTATTGGAGCGCACACCACTGCAACGTGCACAGTCGCGACTGGCGGCACGGGCGCTATGGTCAGTCGCCCCGGTGTTTCGCATGGCGCTGCCCGACGGCATCGCCAGCCGCGCATGCGCGCGTGTCGGTGTCGCAGGCGACACGCTTCATCGTTGGCGTTAAGGCCTAACACTCAGCGGTAACCGCGTCGTAGCGCCGCTGCATTTCCTCGGCGCTGACCTTCTCGATCTCGTGCCCCACCAGCCATTCGTGACCCAAGGGATCACGCACGGTGCCAGATCGGCGTCTTGGCGAAAATCCCAGCCCCCTCCCGGTGACAGGCCGGCTAGATTGACTCCTCCCGCCGATCCGTTAACGTCGCCGGACCTGAAACGCCCCGCGTACACCCAAGGAAAGGCAAGAGGCAGCTCCCAGTGGCGACGCTCATTCCATCCCGAAACAGCTGCCTGCCCGAGATGACCGGCGGCGAAAAACGCTTCTCCGAACGCCTGGAGCAGAAACTCGAGGCCGACTACCTGCTGTGGTACGACGTGGCCATCGGCCCGAAAGAGCGCCGCCCCGACTTCATCGTGTTCCACCCACGGCGTGGCTTGCTGGTGCTGGAGGTAAAGGACTGGAAGCCTGGCAGCATCCAGCAGGCTGACCGCACCTTGTTCACCCTGATCGCCGGCAACAGCAGCCTGAAGGAACACAACCCGCTGATGCAGGCCCGCGACGGCGCGAACGAGATCGCCAAGATGCTGCAGCGCGATCCCGCCCTGTGTTATCCGCCGGGCCATGCCTATGAAGGTCGGCTGCAGATGCCGCTGGGCCATGGCGTGGTGCTCGCCAATATCAGCCGCAAGCAGTTCGAGGCTGGTCAGCTCGAGTCGGCGATTCCCGCGCACCTCGCGATCTGTCAGGACGAGATGTTCGAGTCGGTGGAATCGGAGGCATTTCAGGAGCGCCTGTGGGCAATGTTCCCGCAGATATTCCCTACCGCGCTCACGCTGCCGCAGATCGACCGTGTGCGCTGGCACCTGTTCCCCGATATCCGCGTAGAGGCCGGTGAAGGTCAGTTCGGCCTGTTCGCCGCCGGTGCGCGCAGCAAAGTCAGCAAGGTAGCCATTCCCGACCTGATCCAAGTGATGGACGCGCAGCAGGAAATGCTGGCGCGTTCGCTGGGCGACGAACACCGCATCATTCACGGCGTCGCGGGCTCGGGCAAAACGATGATCCTGGGTTTCCGCGCCATGGAATTGGCGCGCACGCTATCCAAGCCTATCCTCGTGCTCTGCTACAACACGGCACTCGCCGCGCGGCTCGAGCAACTGATGGGCGAACGCGGCCTCAGCGACAAAGTGCAGGTCTACAACTTCCACCGGTGGTGCCGCAGCATGCTCACCGCCTACCACGTGCCGGTGCCGGAAGACGGCCCCCATGTCGCCGAAGAGCTGCCGCCCGCCGTTATCGCAGGCGTGGATAGCGGCCAGATCCCGCGCTTCCAGTACGGCGCGGTGCTGATCGACGAAGGCCACGACTTCGAACCCGAGTGGTACAAGCTCATCGTGCAGATGATCGATCCCAACACCAACTCGCTGCTGGTGTTGTACGACGACGCGCAGAACATCTACGGCCAGGCCAATCGCAAAAAGCTCAGCTGGAAGAGCCTGGGCGTGCAAGCGCAAGGCCGCACCACCATCCTCAAGCTCAATTACCGCAACACCCTGGAAATCCTCTCCGTGGCACGCGTATTCGCCAACGAGCTGCTACTGGGGCACGACGAAGACGATGACGGCATTCCGTTGATCGAACCGCAAAGCGCCGGACGTCGCGGCGCGCTGCCCGAACTTATCCGCGTCGAACAGCAGAAGGACCAACTTCCCGCGATTATTCATCGCCTGCGCGAAGAACGAACCGCCGGACGGCGCCTGCCGGACATGGCGGTCATTTTCCGCAACAGCTGGGAGGGAGAGAAACTGCATGAGGCCTTGCAGCAAGCAGGTATTCCCAGCCAACTGGCGGAAGGCAATGGTGCCAGCTCGCTCTTTGTCGTGGACGACACGGTGAAACTGATCACCATGCATTCCAGCAAGGGTCTGGAGTTTCCGTTGGTGATCATTCCGGGGCTTGGGTCGTTGCCGAAGCCGGGCAAGAATGAAACGGAGGAGGCGCGCTTGCTTTATGTGGCGATGACGCGGGCGACGGAGCGGCTGGTGTTGATCCATCACGAGGATTCGATTTTTAGTCAGCGTATTCGTAATTCGATTAATGAGGTGCAGCAGCAGTTGGCTGAGGCTTGATGGGTTGGTTGGCGTCTTCTGTCGTTTGTGCTGCTTTTTATCGCTAACGCGAGGATTTGGTTTTATCGCTTGATTTTAGCGATGCGGCGACTTGGCTCGCCTGCGGCGGGCTTCCGTCCTCCTACCGGAGGCCGGGTCACTTTCTCTTGCTTGCCCAAGAGAAAGTAACCAAAGAGAAAGGCACCCCCACTTGGCGCTGGCCGGCTGCGCCGGCCAGTTCGTGAGGGGCGGCCGGGCTTTTCGACGGGGCTCCTGCCCCGGCGAAAAGGGATCGGCATCCTTGCCGATCCCCCTGCGGGCCTTCTCGTCCACCCCTCACCGCCGCACAGGGGGCCCGAAGGTCAAAAGCACCGAGCCGACGGCTCGTGCAGCTTCGCAGCACATCGTATCGCGGCAAGTCGCGTTGCTCCTGCCTTGGTGCACAAGGTTAGGAAAGTTAGGGAAGAAATGGAGTGCCGTTGTGTGGCGAGTTCTCCACACCGGTCGGGAAGCGTAGCGAAGCCTGCTTTAAGTCCTCTCCGCGACGGCGCGTTGCGAAGCGCTCTGAAGTACCTGCTGTGTAGCGGCGAAGGTTGCCAAGCAGCAACGTTCCTCGAACGCTCGGGCTTATCCCAAGGTAATGCTGCGGGCGTTGGCCTTATCGGCCATTTTCTTTGGGTTACTTTTCTTTTGGGCCAGCAAAAGAAAAGTGACTCGGCCTCCGGCAGGAGGTCGAAACGCCCGCTGCGTAAGCGGCCAGATTGCGGGAACGTACGAAGCGACAACCATACCCACGGCTACTGGGTCCCTGCCTACGCAGGGATGACGGTTTCATCGAAACGATGAGGCGAGCAACCACCCCACATTTGAGGCGCCGGCCGCATACCCCCTTCCCTTGCCGCCCCCTTAGGTTTAAATAGTAGGACAAATAGCTGCCGGTGATGTGTCCATGCGTGACCTGCTCGACGACTCCGTTCTTGCGCCCCAGCCGCTCGACTACGCGCTGACACTACCCGCCCGCTTCTATACCGATCCGCGCATGCCCCACCTGGACGCACGCGCCATCTTCGCGCGCAGCTGGCAGTTGGTTTGCCACCAGTCGCAAATACTTGAGTCAGGCGATCACGTGGTCACGGAGATCGCCGGCTTGCCGCTGATCATCGTGCGCGGTGAGGACAACATCATCCGTGCCTTCCACAACGTATGCCGCCACCGCGCGGGCCCTATCGCCAGTTGCGATGGCCGTGGCGCGAAGGCGCTGCGCTGCCGCTACCACGGCTGGACGTACGGCCTCGACGGCGTGTTGCGCGGTGCACCCGAGATGGGTCGCGCGCAGGATTTCAATCCGTCGGATATCCGCCTGCCTGAGGTGCGTGTACAGGTGTGGCAGGGGTTGGTGTTTGTGGCGATCGGTGAGGCGCCGCCCTTCCGCGAGCTGGTGGCCGGCATCGATGAACGGTTGGGTCCGGAACGCTCGCTGGAGAACTATCAGTTCCACCATCGCGCGAGCTACGACGTGGCCTGCAACTGGAAGGTGTACGTGGACAACTATCTGGAGGGTTACCACGTCCCGCACATTCACCCTGGCCTCAACAGCCTGCTTGATTACCGCAGCTACATCACCGAAACGGCGCAGTGGTATTCGTTCCAGTACAGCCCGCTGGAAAGTTCGGGGGACCTGTATGGCAGCGGTGAGGCGCTGTACTACTTCATCCATCCCAACACGATGCTCAATATCTTGCCCGCGCGCTTGCAGACCAACCGCGTGCTGCCACTGGGCGTAGATCGCTGCCGCGTAGAGTTCGATTTCTATTACCCACCCGACGACAGTCCGGAAGCACAGGCGCGGCGCGCACGCGACGTCGAGTTCAGCGACGAAGTGCAGGACGAAGACGTCACCATCTGCGCGGACGTACAGCGCGGATTGGCATCGGGCTCGTACGAGGCCGGCCGCCTGAATCCGCTGCGGGAAAATGCAGTGCACCACTTTCACGAGATGGTGCGTCGCGCCTATCGCGAAACGAAGGCCGACGCATGAGCGGCACCACGCGTGTGATCGGCCAGTGGACACTGGTCGCGCTGGTAATCGGCAACATCATTGGCTCCGGCATCTTCGTACTGCCCGCGGCCATGGCACCGTTTGGCGCGGCAAGTCTGCTCGGCTGGGCGATAACACTGTGCGGCGCGCTCGCACTGGCGCAGATATTCGCGTGGTTGGCGCAAGGTATTCCCAATCATGGTGGCCCTTACGCGTATGCGCGTTGCGCCTTCGGTGACACCACCGGTTTTCTGGTGGCGTGGAGTTATTGGATTTGCACTTGGTCGGCGAACGCCGCGCTGGCGGTGGCTTTTGCGGGCAGCCTTGGCGCCCTGTGGCCGGCCGCCACATCGACGCCGCTGCGCAGCGCGCTGTGCGCGCTAGCCGCATTGTGGATATGTACCGGCATTACGCTGGCCGGCGTGCGCGAAGCCGGTCGCGTCGCGATGGTGACGACGCTGCTCAAGCTCGTGCCTTTATTGCTGTTTGGCCTGATCGGGCTGGGCACGTTGCACGCGGGCTCGTATCGCCCATTCAACCCCGACGGGCTGTCGCTACCCGGGGTGGCGCTATCCACCGCCACGCTGGCGCTATGGGCGTTGCTGGGGCTGGAAACGGCTACCGTGCCCACCGGCGTGGTGAAGGATCCGCTGCGCACCGTGCCACGCGCCACCATGATCGGCACCATCGTCGCTGGCATTGCCACCATGCTGGCCTGCACGGTGGTGATTGGCATGCTTCCGCGTGATCAGCTCGCCGCTTCCGCGGCGCCGATGGCAGCAGCGGCCACACACGCATGGGGAACCATGGCCGGCATCGGCGTGGCGGCCGTGGCCGTCGTGTCGTGCTTCGGCACACTCAATGGTTGGGTGCTGTTAGTAGCGCAGACCACCATGGCAGCGGCGCAGGACGGCATGTTTCCCCGGCTGTTCGCACGCGTAGACCGCCACGGCACGCCGTGGATCGGCCTGCTCATCAGCAGCGTACTTACCAGTTTGTTGATCGGGGCCAATTTCACACGCTCGCTGGTGGCACTGTTCACCTTCGTGATCCTGCTGTCGACCGCCACCAACCTGCTGCCCTACCTAGTCGCCACGCTGGCCTGGTGGCGCCTGGAAAGTGGCCGCGCGGCCTGGACCCGTCGGCTGGTAGCCGCGTTCGCCCTGGCCTTCTCGCTCTGGGCGCTCGCCGGTGCCGGCACGGAGCCGCTGATGTGGGGTGCTGTGCTGCTGCTGGCGGGTGGCCCGTTCTACCTGTGCTGGCGGCTCATGACGCGCAAGACGGCGCTTTCGCCTGACCAACCGACGTGATCTTCTGTTGACGCCCCCTTCGCGGTCGGCGCAGTCTCATCGACCTGTATACCCGGGAGAGGCAGCCATGAAACGGATCGTCTGGACCGTGTTGGTGCTGTTCGGATTGGCGAGTCCCGCGGCCTTCGCGCAAACGAATGGCGTGGTCACCGCGTACGTCGACCTGTACGCAGGGCCGGACGTCAGCTACCCCACTATCGCGCAACTGCCCGCCGGCGCCAGCGTGGCGATCCAAGGTTGTACCGCGGGCTGGGGCTGGTGCGATGTGATCACCATGGGCATGCGCGGCTGGGTGGCCGGCACGTACGTGCAGTACACCTATCAGAACCAGCCGGTGTATGTGGCCGACTACGGTGCACGCATTGGCATTCCCATTGTCACCTTCTCGATCGCCGCTTACTGGGGCTCGTACTACGTTAACCGGCCGTTCTATCGCAATCGCGATTATTGGTATGGCCGTCCATATGCACCACGTCCGCCGCCGCGGCCGCCAGGCTGGCGTCCCGGCTATCGGCCGCCCGGCCCTGGCTATCGTCCGCCATCCGGCGGTGGACACCGTCCCCCGCCGTCGGGCAATCGCCCACCGCCGTCGCAAGCCCACCGACCGCCTTCGAACAATCGTCCGAGCCCGAATCCGGGAGCCCGTCCCCCGGGACAGAATCCCCGGCCGCCGGGAGGCAATCGCCCACCGCCGAACCAAGGTGGCAATCGTCCGCCCCAGGGCAATCGCCCGCCGCCGAACCAGGGCGGCAACCGGCCATCGCCGGGACAAGGCAACCAGCGCCCCGCACCCCGACCGCAGCCGCGCCCGGCACCGGGCAACCAAGGCGGCAATCAGGCCGCCTGAACTTGCGTGTACGCCCAGGGATACGCATGCGCCGTCGCGCGTCGGTTTGTGTCGATGCGCGTCTGCCGCCCCAGCCAAGCCATGGGCCATCACGGGTGAATTGACCGCTTTTCCCGGAGATTGTCGCGATATTGCCGCGCCACCCCACTGGCACAACTCTTGCCCTCAAACTAACGAGAGGCCGAGTTATGGCAAGAAGCCACAGGGCCAACCCGGCGTGCGTGCGCCAGGCGTGTGAAGCGCTTTCCCGCAGTCGCGGGCGGGCGCATCATCCGTCACAGGCACGCGACAGGCCATTGCAGCAGCAGGCTCGCGCATGAGTGTCAACGCACAAGACTGGTCAACAAGACGACGGCCGTTTCCGATAACGGTCCGCCTGCCGCTTGCTGCCGCCAACGACATCTCGATGCATCGCCCGCGCTACGTGCCGGTGGTCTTCAAGTTCATGCTGGCGTTCGCCGTCTCGTTCGGATGGGCCACGTTTGCGTATGTTCTGTCGTCCCATTGGACTGCCGGTTTGGAATCCACCGGAACGCGACTACTGGCTCAGTTGCTCATCCTTGGCATCGCCGTACTTCCGGCTTTCATGAGTGTGTTCCTGGCGACTGGCCTGCTGCTCGATCGGCGCCCCGTGCGTTCTCACTTCGCCGACGGTGATTTTCCCGCGGTGAGTATTTTGATCGCTGCCCACAATGCGCAGGACACCATCCTCGACACGCTGGCCAGCATTGCAGCGCAGCGCTATCCCGCGCCTGTGGAAGTGATGGTGATCAACGATGGATCCACCGATGCCACGCTCGACCGTTTGCGCAGCGCGCGCTACCCATGGCTGGAAGTGCTCGACCTCGCATGCGCTGGCGGCAAATCGAGAGCGCTCAATGCAGGCCTGAGGCTGGCCGCGCATCCCATCACCGTAACGCTGGATGCCGATGCCCACCTGCATCCGCAAGCGCTTCGGCAACTCGTGACGCGCTACTTGAGCGATCCCCCGAATACTGCGGCGGTCGCCGGTGCGGTATTGGTAGGCAATTCGCGGCAAAACCCCATGACGCGCATGCAAGAGTGGGACTATTTCCAAGGCATCTCGGCCACCCGGCGGGTGCAGAGCCTTTGCCAGGGCACGCTGGTCGCGCCCGCAACGTTTTCGCTCTATCGCACCGACATCCTGCGCGTCGTCGGCGGATGGCCCGAATGCGCGGGCGAAGACATCGTGCTGACCTGGGCCATCCTGCGCGACCATCATCGTGTGGGGTATGCGGAGGACGCGATCGCCTTCGTCCGCGTGCCCACTTCGCTTGCATCATTTTTTGAACAACGCCGGAGGTGGTCGCGCGGCGTTGTCGAAGCGCTTAAGACCTACGGCTCGTTGTTATTCCGGCGCAAGCTGAGCACCTTCTTTATCTGGTGGAACCTGCTGTTGCTCTACACCGACCTGATCTACACCGTAGCGCTCATACCCGCCACGGTTCTCGCATGCACTGGCATCTATTGGTTGGCCGGTCCCGTATTGGTGTTCGCGGTACCCATGGCTCTGCTTGGCAACCTCGTTATCTACGCCGTGCAATCGCGTATGTTCCACACGCTTGGGCTCAACGTGCGCAGAAATCCACTGGGGTTGCTCGGTTATGCACTGATCTACGGGCTGCTGCTCAAGCCCGTGAGCATCGCGGGCTATCTCTCGTGCCTCATTCCACGACACGCGCGCCATCGCGTTTGACGAGCACCACGGCTCACGCCATGGGCCACGGCCACCAGCCACCTTCGCGTTGGGCGTAACGATCCGCAGCGCGCTCGAAACGATTGCGTGCGCTGATACCGCCACATGCTGCGTAGAACGGAAGAAACAACGGCCCCAGCACCATGAACTGGAATACGTGCGCTCGTTCGTGGTCTGCCAGAGAAATGCGCGGCTCCTGGCGAAGGCCGGCGCGATGGGCGTAAGTGAAGCACGGCGTGTCGAGCGTATCGCAGGAGTAGAGAATCACGTTGCCCAGCGTCAGTGCGCCTCCAGCGCCCCAGGACGGCATGCGGCGGAAAGCCAGCGCATAGTCGCGGCTGCGCCACTCGGGTCTTGCACCACAGGGCACGCAGGCGAGCCCCGCCACCAGCCCAAGCAGGCTGTTGGGCAAGGTCCAAATCACGCCAGCCGCCAGGCCGGCCCAGCGGCCTGCATGTGAACCTGGCCCTCGCTCGCGCACGTCGCCTCCCTTGTTTCCTGATGCAGGGAACGCCATCTGGCGCTGTAATGAGTTTTGGCCAACGAGGCCCGCTATGTCCACCACGCTGTCCATTCCCTGCCCGCACTGCTCGGCCCTCAATCGCGTGCCGGAGAGCCGCCTGGGCGAACAGCCCGTTTGCGGGCGTTGCAAGCTGAAGTTGTTCGAGGGCAAGCCGGCAACGCTCACCGCGAACAACTTTGACGCAGTGGCAGCACGCGGCGACCTGCCCGTGGTGATCGATTTCTGGGCGCCCTGGTGCGGCCCGTGCATCGGCTTCGCACCAGTCTTCGCCGAAGCGGCAGCGAGCCTGGAGCCACAACTGCGGCTGGCCAAGGTGGACACGGAAGCACAACCGGCACTGGCCCAGCGCTTCGGCATCCGCAGCATCCCGACCTTGCTGGTGATGCGCAACGGTCGCGAAGTGGCACGTCAAGCCGGCGCGCTCAACGGTATGCAGCTACGCCAGTTCCTCGCCAACACGCTGCGCTAAGGCTTATGAACTGCAGGAAAGCATCGAACAACCAGCCTTGTGCATAGCCCATTCCGGACGCTTCCGTGCGAATCGCTCGCGCCCCGGCTGATCATCGTAAGGACGGCGCATGACGTCGAGTAATTCCTGGATGCCGCTGTAATCGCCTTCCGACGCGCGATCGATAGCTTCCTGTGCGAGATAGTTGCGTAGAACGTAGCGCGGATTGGCAGCACGCATGCGCGCGCGATGCTCTTCGCCGGAAAGTTCGTCCTCACGTATGCGCAATGCGTAGTTGTCGAGCCATGCCTGGAGGGCGGGCTCGTGTTGCTCTCGCTTGGCATCGTCGTAGAACGATTCCTGTAGCGGCGCCAGTGAGGGCTGGGCTGGGTCGACATCAGCCAGGGCGCGGAAGAACAGCGTCATGTCCACGTCGGCCTCCGTGAGCAGTGCGTACAGCTCTCCCATGCGCTCCACGTCCTCGTCCTTGCACGCCGACAGGCCCAGCTTGCCAGCGATGTTGGCGCGATCGGCTTCCGCGTAAGCGGCGGCGTAACGATCGAGACCAGCCTGCAAAGGTTCCGTGCCGCTGAACAGCGGCGCCAGCGCCATGGCAAGACGGCTGAGGTTCCACCACGCCACGTTCGGCTGTTGACCGAAACGATAGCGTCGGCGTCCTGCATCAGTGGTATTGGGTGTCCATTCCGGATCGAGATTGTCGATCCAACCATATGGGCCGTAGTCGATGGTGAGCCCGAGGATGGACATGTTGTCGGTGTTCATCACGCCATGCACGAAACCCACGCGCATCCAATGCGCCACCATGCGTGCCGTGCGCTCACACACCTCGGCGAACCATTGCGCGTACAGCGGTTCACCCGCTCCTTGCAGGTGGGGGAAATCGCGAGCGATGGTGAAGTCGACCAAGCGTTTCAGTAGCGCGATATCTCCGCGCGCCGACGGCAATTCGAAATTACCGAAGCGAATGAACGAAGGAGCGACGCGACACACGATGGCACCCGGCTCTTGCTGCGGATGCCCGTCGTAAAACATGTCGCGCACTACGGTGTCACCCGTCACCACCAGGCTGAGCGCGCGCGTCGTCGGTACGCCGAGGTGATGCATCGCTTCGCTACACAGGAACTCGCGAACGGACGACCTCAGCACCGCGCGTCCATCGGCGCCACGCGAGTATGGTGTGCGGCCGGCGCCCTTCAGTTGCAGCTCCCAACGCTCGCCGGCATGCGTAAGCACCTCGCCCAGCGAGATCGCCCGCCCGTCACCCAGCTGATCCGCCCAGACGCCAAACTGGTGACCGCCATAGTTGGCCGCAAACGGCTCCATGCCTTCGAGCAGCGCATTGCCGCCCAGCACTTGGGCCAATTCCGGGCTCGCCATCTCTGCTGGATCGAGACCCAAGGCCTGCGCCATCTCGGCCGACCAGGCCACCACCTGCGGTGCCGCCACCGGCGTGGGCTCGACCCTTGAATAAAGGGCACCCAGCACTTGGCGCGGGTGCGAACCCTGCCCGGCATCGGCCGGCAGTTCGCGGACGAAAGCGTTGTCGAACGTCAGGCGAGTCATGACAACACGCGGCCAGGGAGGCCGCCCATCCATGGACGGGCCACAAACAGCGGAGATCTCGCCTGAAAAACGCAGAACATTGCGTGATTTACCTTGGTAGAAATTGTGACAACCTTGCTAAGAACTTACGCCGATATTCAGTGCCAATTGGCATTTGTGTATCGCACGTGAAGCTGGTTATATGAGGTCGAAACGGCCGCACAGGGGCGGTCGGGAGTCTGAACATGCACATGCTTCTCGCACGTTCCGCCCTCGGGCGCGGAATGCAGCTGGTGGCAGGGATGCTGAACCTCAAGGACAGCCAGGACGTCCGCAATAACCAACGCCAAGGGCAAGGCAGCTTCCAGCTGATTTCCTGGCAACCTGGCGCACATTCCCGACGCGAGGACGAAATCGCGCGTCGCCGGCAGAATCCGTTCGGCTGAAAGAACGCCCGATGCGCGCGTGCGCATCAAGCGTCCGCCGGTGGTTCAAAGATGCGCGCGATATCCCGCTCTTCAAGGGCGCGCCACTCGCCTGGCGGCAGATCACCCAGCGTCAGCGCACCCACAGATATACGCGTCAGCGTTTCCACGTGATTGCCCACGGCGGCGAACATGCGACGCACCTGGTGGTAACGCCCTTCCGTGAGCGTGAGGCGTACGCGACGAGGCTCCAGTACCTGCAGCACCGCAGGTTCCAGTGGCTCTTTCTCCGACTCCAGCATCATCGTGCCACTCGCGAAGAGCGTGCCTTCATCGCCTTGTAGGTCGTTTGCCAGCGTGGCTTCGTACACCTTGGCGACGCGCGCCTTCGGCGAAATGATCCGGTGCAAAAGTGCGCCGTCGTCGGTAAAGAGCAGCACCCCCGAGGTATCGCGATCGAGGCGTCCCACGGTGGAAAGCGAGGGGTCGCGCATGCGGTAACGCGGCGGCAGCAGATCGTAGACGACGCGTCCGATGTCCTTGCGCGAGCACGTCGCGCCCAACGGCTTGTGCATCATCAGAATCAGGCCCGTCGGCGGATCCAGCGGCTCCTCGTCGACGCGGATGTGCTCGTGCGCCACCTTGTCGTCGGCGTAGAGCACCTCGCCATCCGGATCGGTGATGCGTCCTTCGCGGAACATCAGCGCAACGTCTTTCCGGCTGCCATAGCCGAGGTTGGCGATCAGTTTGACCAGCTTCATACGCGCACTCCGCGAGCCTCGATTACCTTGAAACCGTCCTGCGTCACCACTGTACGTACCTCGTTGAAACGTGAGGCCAGCGTGGCCTCATAGGGAAGATGGCGATTGGCCACCAGCCAGAATCTGCCGTGCGGCAACAAGGCATTGGCGGCGGTATCGATGAAAGCGCGACCGAGCTCGGGAAGGTCGGCACGCCCCTGATGGAAAGGCGGATTGCTCACGATGGCGTCGTAGCGGCGCGGCAGGCCCTGCGTGACATCGTGCCAGTGCACCGAGAACGCCACGGCCCGACCACAGGTTTCCTGGGCACGCACGAGATTCTGCCGGGCCGGCTCCAGCGCCCGCGCCTCGGCTTCATAAAGGTCGATGGATGACACGGCCGGGCAATGCGTGACCACCTGCGTCGACAGATAGCCATAACCCGCGCCAAGGTCGGCCACGTCGCCTGCGAGATCGCGGGGCAATTGCGCGGCCAGCAAGGCCGACGCAGTGTCGACCCGGTCCCAGGCGAACAGACCCGGACGGCTGATGTAGCCCGCATCGTTGAGGCGTGGTGCATCGAGCAACGCCCAGGCGTCCCGCAAGCCGGCATCCACCTGCGCGCCGACAGGCTGCGTCCAGAACACGCGGCATTTGTGCTTGGACAGGTGCTGCAGCGGCCCCGCCAGGCTCGCCAGATCGCCCTCAGCAGATTTAGCGCCCTCGGCATTGGGTACGGCAGCGAGCACCACGCCCCCAGCCGATACCCTGCGCAAGGCCTGCGCGAACAGCGCGCGGGCTTCGTCGCGCTGGCGCGGCGGCAGCACCAACACCATCGGGAAGCATTCCTCGCTACCCGGCGGCGACACATTCAGACCGCTGCGCACCAGAGCGTCGGCGAATGGCTTGAAACTCTGCTCGCACACCCAGCCCCTTCCCGCCATCTCACGCAACCGGAAACCGTCGCGTGCGCGCAGAAACAACACGCGTCCGTCGGCCGGGCGCAGCAACTTGCCGGTATCAAATGGCACGAAGAGGGCCTCCAGCGCCACGTCGTGGGCAGCAGGAGAAAACAAAGCGGGCATCGGGCAGGTCGATCCTTGGATGGGTCGCCTATGTTACCAACCGCGACCGCCCTGCCCCATGCGCGGTCATGCGATGGGCAGCAGCTCCAGTTCGCTGACGAATTCTCTTGGCGCGCCGCTGAGCGGATCGAGGAAGGACAGCCGCCGGGCCAGCAACTGCAGGGGGCGCGCGTGATCGTCCGGCTGGGGTTCCGGCAGATCCGGGTAGAACGGGTCGTGCAGAATCGGCGCGCCCAGCGCTGCCATATGTACCCGCAGTTGATGCTTTTTCCCGGTGACCGGTTGCAGCGCGTAACGCCAGTGCGCGCCGTGACGCTCCGATACCGCGACGCGCGTTTCGCTATTGGGCTCGCCTGGCACTTCGTGCATGCGGAAGAACGGCTCGCCCGCTTCGATGCGCGAACGACGGACCAACGGAAAGGACTGTGCCGGCAGCGGCGATGCCCATGCTTCGTAGTCCTTCTCGATGTGCCGATGGCGGAACAACGACTGATAGGCGGCACGGCTAGCCGGATTGGCCGAAAACATCACCAGCCCTGCGGTATGCCGGTCGATGCGATGCAACGGCACGAGGTCGGTGTTGCTGAGCGTGCGGGTCAGCCGCGCCAGCACCGTTTCTTCCACGAAGCCACCTGCCGGCGTCACCGGCAGAAAATGCGGCTTGTCCACCACCACCAGATGGGCATCGACGTGCAGCAGGGTTTCGTGGAACGGGATCGGCGCCTCCTGCGGCACCTCGCGGAAGTAATGCACGCATAGCCCCGCGCGGTAGGGCACGTCGGCGCGCATCGGCTGGCCCGCCTCGTCGAGCACGCGCCCACGGGCGAAACGATCCGCCCAGGTGGCGCGTTCGATTCGGGGAAACAGCGCGCACAGGGCGTCCAGCACGGAATCCCATGAGCCCTGCGGCAGATGCACGGTACTGGCAGCGGGCGGGCGTGACATGGGACGGCTCCACGGAAGCGGCTCGCAGCTTAAACCTGTTCGGGTGTACTGGTGCTCAAGCTACTGACGTGTCATCGGCACAACTTGCGACGTACACCATTCCAACGCCCGATCCGTTGGATAAACTCACGGGCGGGACAGGGCTTTCATGCCCAGGGGATGGCGCCACCCAGCGCGCCGACAACACAACGAGGCAGCACATGGATAAGCCGGCAACCAACGCACGGCAAGCGCTTACTTCGAAGCACCCGCGCGCATGGCGACGTGTTGGATGGCTGACCGGACTGGCACTGGCGACCCTGTCGCCGCTGCATGCCGCAACGATGGACCCAGCCGTGCTGCCGCAGGTGCAGGCCGCGACCTTCGAGGTGGTCATCCCCAAACCCGGTAAGGACCCCCTTACCTACGAAAAGCCGCTGCCGCTCGACCAGTTGCCGTATCAGGAGCGCACGGACAAGTACTACTCCGTCGGTACCGCATTCGCCATTGGCGAGAACCGTTACGTCACCGCCGGCCACGTCATCGCGATAGGCATCGACAGCCTGATGGGCGAACCGGCCCTGCGCGATGCCAGCGGCCACGTCTACGCCATCGACAAGATCACGCGCTACTCGCTGCACGAGGATTTCGTCGAGTTCACGCTGAAAGATCCACCCAAGGTCGCCCCGCTCGCGGTAAACACCCAGCCCGAAATGAACGAAGTGGTTTACGCGGTTGGCAACGCGCTGGGCACCGGTATCGTGATCCGCGACGGCCTTTACACCTCGCAGACGCCGGAAGAGCAGGATGGTCGCTGGAAATGGCTACGCTTCTCCGCGGCGGCTTCGCCCGGCAACAGTGGCGGCCCTCTGTTGGACAAGGATGGCAAGGTTGTCGGCGTAGTGGTGATGAAGTCGCCCGACGAGAACCTCAACTATGCGCTGCCTATCGACCTGGTACTGAAGGCCCCGGCCAATCTCGGCGAAATCGACACGCGCGAGAGCTATCAGTTGGATGTGATCGAGGAGAAGCACACCGGCGCGTTCAAGGCGCAGTTTCCGCTTCCCAAGTCGTTCGCGGATTTCAGCGCCACCTACCAGAAGCTGCACAACGCCGACGTTGACCAGAAGCTCCACGACCTGCTCACCGAGAATGCCGCCACCCTGTTCCCCAATGGCGCCGGATCGAGCCGCCTGCTGCACAGCAACTCCAATCTCAATGCCTTCCCCACCCTGCTTCACCGCAACAGCAACGGCGACTGGACGATTGCGACAGCCAATGAAAGCAAGGCGGTGCTGCCGCGCAACGGATACCTGAGCCGGGCTGTGGTGGGTCAACAGATGATGTTCCACCTGCGTAAGCCTGACGATGTCACCAGCAAGCAGCTCTACGCTGACTCGAAGCTGTTCATGGATCTGGCGCTGAAGGCCGCCCCCTTGCAGCGCCGCGTGGGCGCAGAGCAAGTGAAGATCACCTCGCTCGGCAAGCCGTCGCTGGAGCGCGACTACACCGATGCCTACCAGCGTCGCTGGCAGATCCGCGAATGGCCGATGGCGTACAACAATGGGCTGCTGATAGCTTTCCTGCTGCCGGTGCCGGACGGTTATGCGGCCGTGGTCCGCATCACCAACAACCGCACCGAGCACGAAGACATGGCGGACCTGACGCAGCTCGCCAACTTCGTCTACCTGTCCTACAGCGGCACGCTGGCGCAGTGGAAAGAGTTTCTGGCCAACACCGACCTGTTGCCCAGCGTACTGTCGGACATCGCCATCCGCTTCAACTACGGCGACGACTTCAAGTACCAGTCTAAGCGCATCGGTTTCGCCTATACGCCATCGCTGCAGAAGATCGATGCGGACAGCCAGCTCGTGCTTGGCATGTCCTACTTCCAGGACCGCGGCAAGACGATCTGGGACGTCTCGAAGGTCGAGGTGAGATCCAACGTGGAGAACGCCGAGCGCGTGACCGTCGGCCGCCACGTCGCGCCCTCGGACGATCTGGACGACAGCTTCCGCAACCACTGGGGCAAGATCGTCAATCGCAGCCACCCCGACGATGGCGTGCCGTACAGCGAGAACGACATGACCTACATCGGCGCCGTGGGCGGCACCCAAGCCAGTGCCGACATCAAGCCGGAAGTGCTCTATACGGCGTTCTACGGCGTGGATGGACCACGCCCCGAAGAGGCCATGAAGGGCAAGCTCAACCTGCTGCTGGAGAAGCTGCAGGTCAACGAGCACTGATAAGGCAGGCGCGGAGTCGCATGACTCCGCGCCTCGACCATAAGCGTAACGCCACGCGTCAGCGCGGCTCGGTGATTTCCGTCTGCAATTCCACCTCGACCTCGGCCGCTGCGGTATGCGGCACGCGCGGTCGTTCAGCCAGTCGCAGGTACCAGCGCCACGCGAACCAGCCGACCAACGTCAGCACGCTTGCGCCAAGCGCCAGATAGGCCATGTGCCCGGACAATAGCGGCGACAGCACGCCGGCCACGATCGCGCACAGCAACAGACTGCAGAATGCCTGCACTGACGACGCGCCGCCACGGCGCTGTGGAAACCGGTCGAGCAGCAACAGGGTGAGCGTGGGGAATGCCAGCTGCACGCCGATGCCATGCAGCACCAGCGGCAACATGGACCATGGCAACACTGGCTCGGACGTGATGAGCGCCATCAGTACGTGCAGCCCGCACGCCGCCAACATGGCGCCATAACCCAGGTTCACCGTGTACCTGACGCTGCGGCGATTGGCCATGCGTCCCGACATCCACGCGCCAATCATCAGGCCCGCCACGGTGGGCAGGAACAGCCACGGGAATCCCTGCGCGGACAGATGCAGGAGGTCGCGAATGATGTGCGGCGCGGAGGCGATGTACAGGAAAAGGCCCGCGAAATTCACTGTGCACGACAACAGCAACGGCCAGAACGGGCGATCCTTGCCGAAGCTCACGTAGCCGCGGACCAGAGTGGTTGCGTTGAACGGTGTGCGTGCCGCTGGCGGATGCGTTTCCTCCAGGAACAGCACCAGGGCCACCGCGATCATCAGGGTGAACCCCATCAGCACCCAGAAGATGCCGTGCCAGCCATTGAGAAAGAGCAACTGTGCACCGACGATCGGGGCGATCACCGGCGCGACGCTGAAGATCATCATCACCCGCGACATCATCTGCTGCGCCGCCGCCCCTTCCAGGCTGTCGCGCACGATGGCGCGCCCAACAACCAGACCGGCGCCGGCACAGACACCCTGCAGGCAGCGACACGTCAGCAGCATGCTGTAGGAGGTCGACATCGCCGCGCCCGCGGACGCCAGCGCATAGACCAGCATGCCGGCAACGATCACCGGCTTGCGGCCAATCGCATCGGAGATGGCACCATGGAACAGGCTCATCACGGCGTAGGTGATCAGGTACACGCTGATCAGTTGCTGCAGCCCGGAGCTGTCCACGCCGAAACGCTCGCCGATCAGCGGGAATGCCGGAAATACGGCGTCGATCGAGAACGGACCGATCATCGACAGGCCCGCCAGCAGCCACGGCAGGCTGCGCCGGACGGGGCGCGGGGAAGATGTCATGAGCGTGGCACGGCGGGCGAGGAGCACCGAGTATAGCGGTGGCGTCCCTGCTCCCGAGCCATGACGTTCGAGGGATCATCCGCTACGATGATTGGCACACGGAGATGGCATGCCTCCGGCCCCAGCCGGGGCGAACCACCCTTCCCTTAGGGTTGATGATGCCTGCACCGCCGGACTTTCCGGGGCGCAGGCGCGTGCCTGTTTCCAGGAAGTCCTTCCAGCGAAGTTCTTCAGTGAGGAGACGACAACGTGGGCTTTACCGGATTTCTCGCCGTCGGCGTGGGGGGCGTACTGGGGTGCTGGTTACGCTGGATGCTCGGCGTGCTGCTCAACCCCATCTTTCCCACCGTACCGCTGGGCACCTTGGCCGCCAACCTGGTCGGCGGCCTGCTGATGGGCGTGGTACTGGGTGTATTTGACCACTTCCAATCCCTGCCGCCCGAGCTTCGCCTGTTTGCCGCCACGGGCTTTCTGGGCGGCCTCACCACCTTTTCCACGTTCTCGGCGGAATCAACCACGCTGTTACTACGTCAGCAGTATCTTTGGTTCGGCGGCCACATGGCCCTCCATCTGGTCGGCTCCATCGCGATGACCATCTCCGGCATCGCCCTCACCCGCACCGTGCTGCGCTAGAGGTGCTTTATGGAAAACCTTCACCAAGGCGTACTACTCAGCTTCTACACCCATGCGCGGGCATGCCACGACGGCAAGCTGGTTTACGAGTGGCTGCTTGAACACGCGCGCAAACAGGGCATTGGCGGCGGCTCGGCGTTCCGCGCCATCTGTGGATTCGGTCGACACGGCGTGCTGCGCGAGGAACAGTTCTTTGAGCTCGCGGATGATCTGGCCGTGAAAGTGGAGTTTCTGCTGAGCGAGGCGCAGGCCCAGGCGTTGCTGCAAACGGTGCGTGACAGCCGTGTCGACGCGGTGTATGCAATCGCTTCCGCAAGCTTCGGCTTGTTGAGCAAGGCACCAGGCGCCAGCTGAAGCCGCCATGCCGCTCCTGTTCGCATCGTCACCACGTCAAACGAGGAACGCATGAGCCAGGATTCACTGAAGGCACGGGCTGCCAGCCTGCTCCAACATGCCGGCATTCGCCTCGACGGAGCACGCCCCACCGACATGCACGTGCACGACGAACGTCTCTACGCGCGCGTATTCGCGCACGGCTCGCTCGGCCTGGGCGAAAGCTACATGGACGGCTGGTGGGACAGCGAGGATCTGCCGGGCATGTTCACGCGCATCCTCGGTGCGCAACTGGACACTGAGCTGAAGACGCTCGATACGATGCTGGCGCACCTGAAGGCGCGCTTCATCAACATGCAGCGCGGAGATCACGCTTTCGAGATCGGTCGCGCGCATTACGATCTGGGTAACGACCTGTTCGAGGCCATGCTGGGCAAATGGCTGATGTATTCCTGCGGCTACTGGGCAGAGGCAAACAACCTCGACGACGCCCAGGAAGCCAAGCTCGACCTGATTTGCCGCAAGCTGCGCCTGCAGCCTGGACAACGCGTGCTGGACATCGGTTGCGGCTGGGGCATGGCGTTGAAATTTGCGGCGGAACGTTATGGCGTGCAGGGCGTAGGCATTACCGTCTCGCAGGAACAGGCCGCCTATGCGCGTGAGCTATGCGGCGACCTGCCAGTGGAGATTCGCCTGCAGGACTACCGCGAACTCAACGAACCGTTTGACGCTGTCTTCTCCATCGGCATGTTCGAGCACGTGGGCGCGCTTAACTACCGTTCCTTTTTCGAGGTGGCGCGCCGCTGCCTGCGCGACGACGGCCTGTTGGTACTCCACTGCATCGGCAGCAACGGCACACCCGGCCGCCCCGATCCGTGGATCGAGAAGTACATCTTCCCCAACTCGATGATCCCGGCGGCCAGTCAGGTCACCGAGGCGCTGCAGAATCTGTTCGTGGTGGAGGACTGGCACAACTTCGGCGCCGATTACGACCTGACGCTCACCGCGTGGCGCGCCAATTTCGACGCGGCTTGGGCACAGCTTTCGGCGCATTACGACGACCGCTTCCGGCGCATGTGGCGTTTCTATCTCGCCGTATCCGCTGCTGTATTCCGCAGCCGACGCGACCAGCTCTGGCAGCTGACGCTCAGCCCCCACGGCGTCCCCGGCGGCTATCGCGTTCCCCGCTGATTTCGCTTGCAGCAGGCCACGCAGCGCACGATAGTGCCCTTATCTGCAGGCTGAAGGCCCATGCCCGCCATAACACGTTGTCCGCCTTTGCTCCGGGATTTGCATTGAAACTGTTTCGACGATTGGCCGCCGCGCTGGCTCTGAACTTCCTGCTCGTCACGGCAGCGGCGGCTCTGCCCGGCCTGTGGGTGGCCAAGAACGACCACGCCACGGTCTACCTGTTCGGCACGGTGCACTTGCTGCCCGCGGACACGAACTGGAAATCACCCGCGCTGGACAAGGCGCTGGACGAAAGTCAGCGCCTGAGCATCGAAATCGTCGACGACGACGCGGCCTCCATGCAGACGCTGGTCATGCAGCACGGCTTGGATCTCAGCCAACCGTTGTCCAGCAAGCTCGACGAGAAGGAGCGCACGCAGCTGGAACAGGCGGCGGAAACCGCCAAGCTTCCCGGCGGCGTGGCGGCGCTTCAACCCATGCGCCCCTGGCTGGCGGCCCTCACGCTAACCATGGCGCCGCTGATGCAGGCTGGCCTGGATCCAAACCAGGGCGTGGACAAGCTGCTCAAGGCCCGCATGCAACAGGCCGGCAAGCCGGTCGACGGGCTGGAAACGGCCGAACAGCAGATCGTCATGCTGGCCGACCTGCCCGAGTCCATGCAGCTGGATTTTCTGCGTCAGTCCTTCAAGGAAGTGGCCGACGGCCCGGCGAAGCTGCGCGAACTGATCGACGCCTGGCGCAACGGCAATACCGCGGCCATCGCCCACATTGAAGACGAAGATCTGCGCAAGGACAGCCCGCTGCTCTACCAGCGCCTGATCGTCGAGCGTAATCAGGCTTGGGCGAAGACCATCGCCGAGCGCATGCAGCAACCCGGCGTGAGCTTCGTGGCCGTGGGCGCCGGTCATCTCGCGGGGCCCGACAGCCTGCAGGAGCAGTTGCGCAAGCTGGGCATCAAGACCTCCCGCATTCAGGAATAACCGCGAGCCCCGGCGGCTTCCGGCTTCTTGCACCATCGTGATACCCGGTCGCGCCCAAGGGCGCCGCCACCGGGGATTGGCCCCTGCCCCTCGCCCCCCGGCCCCCCTTTCTGGCAACATCGTCCGGTTAAGCGCGCCGCCCGCGCGCACGCCAACGATGCAACCCAATGAATTTGCAAGCCAATTTCGAACAGATCCCGCTCAAGGAATACGCTGAGCGGGCTTACCTCGACTACTCGATGTACGTGGTGCTGGATCGCGCCCTGCCCTTCGTGGGCGATGGCCTGAAGCCGGTGCAGCGTCGCATCGTCTATGCCATGAGCGAGCTTGGCCTGGCTGCCTCGGCCAAGCCCAAGAAGTCCGCGCGCACCATCGGCGACGTCATCGGCAAGTTCCATCCGCACGGCGACACCTCGTGCTACGAGGCGATGGTGCTGATGGCCCAGCCGTTCTCGTACCGCTACCCGCTGGTGGATGGCCAGGGCAACTTCGGCTCGCCGGATGACCCGAAAAGCTTCGCCGCGATGCGCTACACCGAGTCGCGCCTGAGCCCCATCGCCGAAGCGCTGCTGGGTGAACTAGGCCACGGCACGGTGGATTGGGTAGCCAACTTCGACGGAACGCTGGAAGAACCCAGCTGGCTGCCGGCCCGCATACCGCACGTGCTGCTCAACGGCTCGATGGGTATCGCCGTGGGCATGGCCACCGATATCCCGCCGCACAACCTGCGCGAAGTGGTGAGTGCGTGCATCCGCCTGCTGGATGATCCGGACGCCACCATCGTGGACCTGTGTGAGCACATCCAGGGCCCGGATTATCCGACCGAGGCGGAAATCATCACGCCGCGCAACGACCTTCTGGCGATGTACCAGAACGGCACGGGCTCGGTGCGCGCGCGCGCCGTGTATCACGTGGACGAAGGCAACATCGTCATCACGGCGCTGCCGCACCAGGTGAGCCCGTCCAAGATCCTCGAGCAGATCGCCGCGCAGATGCGCGCGAAGAAGCTGCCGATGGTGGAAGACCTGCGCGACGAGTCCGATCACGAAAACCCGATTCGCCTTGTCGTGGTGCCACGCTCCAACCGTATCGATGCGGCCGAGGTCATGCAGCACCTCTTTGCCACGACGGATATGGAAAAGAGCTTCCGCATCAACCTCAACATGATCGGCCTGGATGGCCGCCCGCAGGTGAAGGATCTCAAGCGCATCCTCACCGAGTGGCTCAGCTTCCGCACCACCACCGTCACGCGCCGCCTTGAGCATCGCCTGGCGAAGGTTGAGCGTCGCCTGCACCTGTTGGAAGGCTTGCGCATTGCCTACCTCAACCTGGACGAAGTGATCCGCATCGTCCGTACCGAGGACGAACCCAAGGGCGTGCTGATGGCACGCTTCGGCCTGAGCGAAGAGCAGACCGACTACATCCTCGAGACCAGGCTGCGCCAGTTGGCTCGCCTTGAGGAAATGAAGATCAATGGCGAACGCGACCAGTTGGAAGAAGAGCGCGCGCGCATCAACGTGCTGCTCAAGTCACCAGCGAAGCTCAAGGGTTTGATCAAGGAAGAGCTGCGCGCCGACGCCGCCAAGTTCGGCGACGACCGCCGCTCACCGCTGGTGCAGCGCGTCGCCGCGCAGGCACTGGACGAAAGCGCACTGGTCGCCAGCGAACCGGTCACCGTGGTGCTGAGCCAGAAGGGCTGGATCCGCGCCGCCAAGGGCCACGACGTGGACGCCGATGGACTGAACTACCGCGAAGGCGACAGCCTGCTCGCCACGGTAAAGGCGCGCACCACGCAGCAGATTGCCGTGATCGACTCCACCGGCCGCAGCTACTCAACGCCTGCGCACACCCTGCCCTCCGCGCGCGGCAACGGCGACCCGCTTACCGGCCGCTTCAGCCCGCCATCGGGCGCCAGCTTCGACGCACTCACCGCCGGTGACAACGATACACGCCTGATCCTGGCCACCGACCACGGCTACGGCTTCGTAACCCGCTTCGAGGCACTCACTGGCCGCAACAAGGCCGGCAAGCAGATCATCACGCTGGGTGACGGTGCCAAGGTACTGACGCCGCAGGTCAGCGCTGACCCCGCGCGCGATCGCATCGTGGTGGTCACTACCGAAGGCCATTTGCTGATGTTCTCGGTGGCCGAACTGCCGGAGCTGGACAAGGGCAAGGGCAACAAGCTGATCGACGTACCCAAGGCCAAGCTCACCGCAGGCGTAAGGGTTGTCGGCGTTGCGGTAGTCGCGGAGGGCAAGGGCGAAGTCACGCTCTACGCCGGCCAGCGCAAGCTCACACTGAAATGGTCGAACTTGGTCGAGTACGGCGGCAGCCGTGCCACCCGCGGCGGTCTGCTGCCGCAGGGCCTGCGCCGCGTGGAGCGCATCGAGACGACCGGCTGACGCCGCTTCATCCGTGTAGGAGTGCACAGGTGCACTCCTACACGGATGCGGGAACTTCACCGCTTGCTCGGGAATCCAACGACAATGTGTGCACATCGGCGACGGTGATGCGTTATAGGCCCTAAGCTCCCGGAGTTTTTCCCCATGAAGATCGTCCGCACCACCGCTTTCGTTGCCGCGAGCCTGCTCGCCGCCACGGCTTGGGCCCAGAACAGCGAGACGCCGCTCAACCTCAAGCTGCCGGCCAATCTGCCCGCCTCCAGCGCCAGCGCGGCCGCCTCCAATACCGCGGCGCCCACCGACGCCAGCAAGGCGGTGTCTGGTAACGCTAACGCGACAGCACAGGCCAATGCTGCTGCGCAAACCGGCGCCTACACCAAGGACCCGCCGGGCACCTACTACGGCGACACCAGCGGCGCGCTGGGCGACACCCAGGCCGCCGCCGGCCCTGCCCCGGGCACCGTCCCCTGCGACGACGCCACCTACAACCAGCCGCAGGTTCATGGTGCAGTGACCACTGGCGTCGTGGCCGGCAACCATATGAGCGGCAGCTACGGCGGGGCGGGCGTCACAGTCAGCCAGGCTTTTGGCAGCTGCGAGCATCCAAGCGGCGGCATGAGCATTTCGGTCAGCGGCAGCCAGGGGCACTTTGGCCGCTGAGCTCCGTGATGTGGTGACTCAACGCCATCTGTTCGCTTCCGGTAGCCATCTGTCCGTAACTATCGGTCATCGTGCCGCGAACAAGACCATCTTCGACGCAGTGGCGCAGGCAACGGCCGCGCCTGAACCCATGGTGATACGGCGCCTATCAGACGCCTCCTAACCCCCGGTCCGGAAAGCCGAAAGTTCTTGGAAAGGGTGGACCCTCAGACTGGCTTCATGGTTTACGGTCCCTTTTCCCTGCGCGCATCGCGCCGCCCTACCCCCATCGCCTGCGGCACCGGAGCTCTCCTGTGATTCAGAATGTTGAGTTCCGCTACGAAGGCGGTCGCAGCGGCGTGCTGCTCATTCACGGCCTGACGGGCACCCCGACGGAGATGCGTCTCCTCGGCAAGGGGCTTAACCGCGCCGGCTATTCGGTCTACGGCATGCAGCTCGCGGGTCACTGCGGCGATGTCGACGACCTGCTGAAAACAGGCTGGCAAGACTGGTACGCCAGCGTGGAAGCCGCGGCGGAGAAGTACCGTCACGAGGTGGACCACCTGTTCGTGGCCGGCCTGTCCATGGGTGCCGTGCTGGCGCTCAAGCTCGCCGCCGAGCGCCCGGAATGGGTGAAGGGCGTGGGCGTGTATGGCGCCACCTTCCGCTATGACGGCTGGGCGATTCCGTGGTTCGGCAAGTTCTCGTTCCTGCTGCCGATGCTGCATAAGCTCGGCATCGGCAAGCACCGCATGGTGCACGAGGAGGAACCGTACGGCATCCGCGACGAGCGCCTGCGCGCGCAGATCAGCGGCGCCATGCTGAGCGGCGACAGCGCCGCAGCCGGCCTGCCCGGCAACCCGTGGCCGTCGCTGGCTGAGATGTACAACATGGCCGCCGTGGTGAAGCGCGAGCTGCCCAAGGTGACCGCGCCCTGCCTGATCGCCCATGCGACCGAGGACGATATCGCCAGCATCGAGAACGCTTACCTCGTGCAGCGATCGGTGTCTGGCCCGGTGGAAACGCTGTGGCTGAAGGACAGCTACCACATGATCACGGTGGACCGGGAACGTCGCCTGCTGACTGACCGTTCGGCGGAATTCTTCCGCCAGATTGCCGCCACCTACGAACCCGCCGCCCGCGCTGCGGCCTGAGGACTCGCGATGAGTCCTTTGGTGATTGCGTTGTGGCTGCTCAACGTCACGCTCGACACCGTCGGCCAGCTGTCTTTCAAGGCAGCGGCAGGCGATCCGCGTGCCGGTGACGGTCTCGCCCGCTGGAAGTACATGGCCGCACGGCCGTGGATCTGGATCGGCGTGTTTTCGTACGTCGCCGAGTTCCTGGTGTGGATCGCCTTCCTGTCGCTGGTCGATCTGTCGGAAGGCGTGCTGCTGGGCTCGATCAACATCGTGGTGGTCATGATCGCAGGACGTATCCTGTTCAAAGAGAAGCTGACGCCGTTGCGCGTGACCGGCATCCTGTTGGTGACAGCGGGTGTATGCATTGTCGGCGTGGCGGGGGGCGGCTGAAATGACGAAGAGTCTTGTCCGTTTCTACGCCATCGGCTTCACCATCCTGGTGCTGTTCGACACGCTCGTGCAGCTCAGCTTTAAGTACGCCGGCGACCACGCCTTCCCGCCCGAAGCAAACTGGGCGTGGATCGTGCGCGTGTTCGGCCATCCGTGGATCTACGTCGCGGTGATCGGCTACGTCGGCAACTTCTTCACTTGGATGACGCTGCTCAAGCACGCGCCGATCGGTCCCGCATTCGCCGTGACCCATCTGGAAGTGGTGAGCGTAATGCTGTTCTCCGTGTGGCTGTTCCATGAGCCGCTGACCTTGCCGCGTGTACTCGGGGCGGCCACCATCGTGGCGGGCATCATCTGCCTGGCCTTCGCGGAGAGCGGTGCGCATCCGGAAGGCGATGCACCGACCGAAGCCAAGGGTGCGCTGGGCGTCGCCGCCGGAGAATGACGTGCGCGAGCTGCCGCCCACTGCTGGACTGCCGCTACGCCTGACCGACCTATGGCCCGGTCGCGCGCCGTTCGCCCAACGTGTCGCCGACTGGCTCGGCGTGGATCATCTGCAACTCGAATGCTCCGGCACCGCCGCCATGGTGGTGGCGTTGCGCGCCATGCATCGCCTGCGCCCGCAACGCGACGAAGTGATCGTTCCCGCGTGGACCTGTCCGCTGGTGGCACTTGCCATCCATCGCGCGGGGCTCAAGCTTCGCTTGTGCGATCTCGCTACCGATCATTTCGACATGGACTTCGTCCAGCTCTGCACCCTGGCAGGGCCACGCACGCTGGCCATCGTACCGACGCATCTCGCGGGCCGCGTGGCCGACGTAAACGCAGCGCTCGACGTTGCCCATCGCGTGGGTGCCTACGTGCTGGAAGACGCCGCCCAGGCACTCGGCGCCAAGCACGGCGAACACACCGTCGGCCTGCTCGGGGACGCCGGTTTCTTCAGTCTCGCCGTGGGCAAAGGCCTCACGCTGTTCGAGGGCGGCCTGCTACTAACGCGCGACCCGGTGTTGCGCGATGCGTTCGCCGCCAGCCATGACGCCACTATTCACCCAGACGCGAAGATGGACTGGCAACGCGCGCTGGAGCTGATCGGCTACACGCTGGCCTATCGCCCATCGCTGCTGTCGCTCGCCTATGGATGCCCACTGCGCAAGGCGCTGGCAGAGAACGATCCCGTCGCCGCCGTCGGCGATGATTTCGGCCCGGATATTCCGCTGCATACGGTGAGTGGATGGCGACAGGCCGTCGGTGCACGTGCGTTGCCGCGTTTGCCGGCCTTCCTCGACGCAACACGGGAGCAGGCGCTACGCCGCGTGGAACGCCTGCGCCGGATTCCCGGCATCACCGTGTTCGACGACAGGCCCGGCCTGCAGGGTGTGTGGCCATTCCTGCTACTTACGCTGCGGGACGAGGCAAGGCGCGATGCCGCGCTGGAAACGCTGTGGACCGCCGGACTCGGCGTCAGCCGGCTGTTTATCCATGCCCTGCCCGACTACGGCTATCTGCGCGAGATCGTCGCCGATACGCCACTGCCGAATGCGCGCAGCTTCGCTGCGCGGTCCCTCACCATCACCAACAGCCCGTGGCTGGATGAGACGACGTTCGAGTCGATCTGCACGACGCTGGAGCGCGCCGCAACCTGACGACCATGCTCAGCGCGCGGCGGTCTCTTGCTGCTCCGATCGCCGTCCCATCGACAGGAACAACAGGGCGCCAACGCAAAGGCTCATGCACGGACCGACCAGGCCCATACCCATGCCCGTCGGCACGTTTATGCCCATCATCAGCACCGCATTGATTGCCGCGTGCATGAGCACGCACAGCAGAATGCTGCGCGTGCGGCTGTAGAGCCAGCCCAACAGCAGCGCATTACCCATGATGCCCACCAGGAACAGCGCGAAGCTCGCGTGGTACTGAACCACACCGGGCAGGAAGAACAGCGGCAAATGCCATAGCGCCCAGATCGGTCCAATCAGCAGCGCTGCACGCGTAGGGCCGATGACTCGCCCCCATTCCTCTTGCGTGACACCACGCCAGCCAAATTCTTCGAGTCCACCACCGATGATGGTCATCAGCAGGTACTGCGGAAACAGATACCACGACTTGATATCGACCGAGGCTCCCAGCGCAGGCTTCAGCGCTACCGCGACGCCAATGGCGATGAAGCCCAATACAAGGGGCAGGCCCAGCGCCAGCAGATACCACACGGGACGCACGCGCCAGCGCAACAGGCGCTGATTGAACTCACGCACCGGCGCCTGTTCCGGCGTGCGCCACACGGCCAGGTAGGCGGCGATGGTCGGCCCCAATCCGCCCAACACGTACAACGTCATGAAGGGCCATGCGCCATAGCTCGTGAACTGCCGCTGGGCGAGCACGACCAGGATGCCCCATGCCACCCAGGTAATGCCGAAGGCCATGGCGAGATACACGAGTGCACGGCGACTGGCGGGAAAGTGTTCGGTCATGGGTGGCATCGCTTCGGATAACGCCGGAACAAGCCGGCTCTCGACACGCCTGCAAATCACCTGTCCTGGCCGGCAACCACGCAACTACCGGCAGGGACGATGGTCAACGCCCTCGGTTACACGCTGCTTTCGGCAATGGCCGCCAGCAGGCGCGTATTGAATGATCGCTGCTGCGCCTGCCATGCATCCAGTTCGCTCTGTGGCACAGGCTCCTGTCCGTCCATGCCACTCAGCAGGCGCTTCCACCAAGCGCGGTACCGGTACGCCGACACCTCGCCATTGATGTCACTCGCCACAATGCGGCCTCGCAGAGCCTCGATGATGGCCATGGCATGCGACTCTTCCAGGCGCCCTTGATCCCAATTGGTGCGCGCGGTATCGACGCTGAAAGCATCCTTATCGATGGATAGGTACGTCGACTGCGGCGCCTGTTTCAATTGCTGCACGAACGCGCAGGTGAGCGCGTCAGGATCGTCGAAACGACGGAAAGCATCACTCAGCCCCAGCTTCGCCGCCCAATCCACGTCCACATCCATGCACCAGTAGGTCAGCTTGCCCGCTTGAAGTGGACGCAGGTAGTTCTCCCACGCGTGCTTAGCGCTGATGTCGCCCGAGGTGATGCCCACCACGTGCACGTGGGTCACGAACGGCAACATGGCCACGCGGCGAACCCACGATCCACAGTGGATGCCCCACGGAAAACGCATGTTGTCGGGATGGTTGTCGAACACCACCAATTGGAATGGGCCGCGAGCACGCTGACGTTGCACCAACGGCCATGTCAGGTGGTGGTAGTCACCCGACCCCATCAACACCGTGCCGTAGTTTTCCGGCAGCGTCCGATCGAGGTAGTCACGCAGACGATTGAACGTGCGCACCGTGCAGCCGAAGCGGATGGCCTCCTGCCAGTCGGACAACGCGATCTCCGTCGCGCCCGGGATCGGGCCGACCGAGCCGTCGAAATCCAGAATCAGCGGTTCACGCCTGTTCATTCGCTGCCCATTGGCTGTCGCTCTCGAAGAATTTGCCCAACTTGCGCGCGGCTGCTCGCAACAGCGGATTGCGCAGATAGATCGCGTGCCGCGTCAGGGTGAATTGTGCGCCCAGATACGACTTGATCTGCGGATCGGTCCAGCCCGCCACGTAATGCGTCAGCCCTTGTTCACGCGCAAATGCCAGGTTGTGGAACCAGCTGGTGAAGTAGAGGTTTTGCTCGCGTGCCTGCGGATAGGCAAAGCCCACGTATTTATCGATCAACTTGCCTTCCACCACAAAGCAGAGGTTCCAGCCGATCATCACGCCCTCGTGGCGATATACGAACACTACGCCGCCGTTCGACACGTCGCGCAGCACGGCGGAAAAAAAATCGCGACTGAGTTTGTCGAAGTGGATTTCGCTTTGTGCGAAGACGTTCTCGTAAAGCGCGTAGTAGGCATCAATGACGGCATTGTCATCGAACACAGCGTCGCCACAACGGATGGCTTCCACTGCCACGTCATCACGCTTACGCAACTTGCGGCGAATGTCCTTGCGCCGGCCGGACGACAGGCGCGCGAGGTATTCGTCTTCGCTCTGAAAATCGATCGGGACATAGGCCAGTGCCTGCCCTTCGAGCAGCACAAAACCGTTCGAATCACAGGCATCCATGAACTGTGCGCACCAGTCGTTGGTGGCACGGTCAAACAGCGGGGATGCCTGCGGAACGTCTTTCACGATCATCAGCCGCTGGCGCCGGCCCAGTTGCTCGCGCAAGGCTTTGGCCAAGGCGTCAGGCTGTGCATCGCGGGGAAACAGCGCGTACTCGGACACCGTAGTCCCCACAAACGCGGTACGCCAGCGCAATAAGCGACCCCACCAGCGATAACCTGGAGCCCCCGTCAGCTTTTTCCGCACGTCATCGTCGGCGGTGGTCAAGAGATCAAACGGCGCGACGAAGGCCGGCGTATCCGCGACCCGCATGACACTGAAATCGATAGGTGGATGTTCGTCGAACCGGGCCACCAGTGCGTCCGGCTCGAGCTGATTGAGGTACCGCACGCGACAGTCCCACGAGTCACAAGGCCATAGGATACGACGCCCCACCCCGCCCAAGCACGGTCAGCGAGGCTTTTGCCACCGAAAAGACTGGTGAAAGGCACCAGGGGGAGCATGGAACGTGCTGCTTTGTGAGGTAGCGTTCTGGACTTTGTCCTGACGGTTCGTCAGGCTTGGGTAATGGTATCCGGGGGGATGCCACGTGACCCGGCGCTATGGGAATCAGGAAAGCAAACATGAGCAATGTTCAGCAGGAAACCTTCGACATCATCGCCAAGCAGGCCAAGATCGAGCTCGACACGATCAAGCCGGAGTCCACCCTGAAGGATCTGGGCATCGCTTCCCTGGACGCCATCGAAGTGATCTTCGACATCGAAGAGCACTTCAACATCAACCTGCCCAACGAAGACACCGACTTCGATAACGGTACCGTCGGCCAGCTCGTCGAAGCCATCGAACGCCAGGTTGCCCTGAAGGCCAGCGAATAACTCATGCGCCGCATCGTGATCACCGGCATGGGCGCCATCTGCGCGCTCGGCCACGACGCGCCTTCCGTATGGAAAGCGATGACCGAAGGCCGGGCCGGCATCGGCCCGATCCACCACATCCAGCCCGGACAGCTGCGTAACGGCGGCATCGCGGCGGAAGTCGCGGATTACGATCCCGCCAACTTCTTCGATGAAGCACGCCGCACGCTATTGGACCCGTTCAGCGAGTACGCGCTGATCGCCGCCAACGAGGCCATTCGCCAATCGGGAATTAGCTTTCAGGGCGAGGCCGGAACGCGCACGGCGGTGGTCATCGGTACGGGCGTCGGTGGCGAAACGACACGCGACGATCTCTACGAGCGTCTTTACGGCGAACACCAGGGCCGATTCCACCCGCTTGGCATCGTGCGCATGATGATGAACGCGCCGGCCAGCCAGGTGAGCATGGTTTACGGCATCACCGGCCCCGCCTTCGTGGTGGCGAGCGCCTGTGCGTCCTCCAATCACGCATTCGCACAAGCCGCCATGATGATCCGTTCCGGCATGGTCGATGCCGCGGTGGTCGGCGGTACCGAAGCCTGCATCACGCTAGGTACGCTGCGCGCATGGGAAGCCATGCGTGTGCTCGCACCCGACACCTGCCGCCCCTTCAGCAAGGGCCGTCGCGGCTTGGTGCTGGGCGAAGGCGCAGCCATGTACGTCATCGAAACACTCGAATCGGCGCAGAAGCGCGGTGCGGAGATCATCTGCGAACTGGTCGGCACCGGCATGAGTTCGGACGCAGGTGATATCGCCGCGCCATCCGATGTCGGCGCAGCCGCTGCGATGAACATGGCCCTGCGCGATGGCGCCCTGTCACCGGAAGACGTGGACTACATCAACGCCCACGGCACCGGCACCGTAGCCAACGACAGCACCGAGACGCGTGCCATCCATCGCGTGTTCGGCGCACATGCGCGGGAGCTGCTGGTGTCCTCCACCAAGGCGATGCACGGCCACGCGCTCGGCGCTGGTGGTGCACTGGAACTGGTGGCGGCCATTGGCGCGATTCATGACGGTATCGTGCCGCCGACGATCAATTACCTCGAACCCGATCCAGCCTGCGACCTCGACTATGTGCCGAATGTGGCGCGGGAGCGGAAGGTGGATGTGGCGATCAGTAACTCGTTTGCTTTTGGCGGGTTGAATGCGGTGGTCGCAGTTAGGCGCATGGGGTGAGGTTTAGTCCCTCTCCCCTGCGGGGAGAGGGAGAGAGAACAACAAACCCTCACGCGCACCCCGTCAAACCCCTCGCTCAGAGAGCCAACAGCAACGCCCTCTCCCCCTACAAAGCCCCCTCCACCACCAACGGCAAAATCGACACCCGACTCAACTGCGCAATCGGCAAATCACCCGGCGCCGCCGGATCGACCCAACACACGCCCTCGATCTCCGCCTGTGCAACGAAAGGCCCGTCCGCCGCGACCTCGTAAACCTCGGCCTCGACGACATGCCCAAGCTCATTAGCCGCCGGTGCGCTGAACCGCCCCAACCATCGCGCACCCTCACGCCGCATGACGCACCCCAGTTCCTCGTGCAGCTCACGCGCCAACGTGTGCAAGTCATCATGATCATCCGCGTCGCGCTTGCCACCCGGCTGCTGCCATACGGCCGCGCCACGCTTACGCACCATTAACACCCTGCCCTGTTCATCGCGGATCACCGCCGCAACGATACGGATGATCTGTCCGCTCACAGTCGCGAAAACGCCCAGGACTGCATGCGACCGTCTTTGTACGGCATCACCCCATGGAACGGCCGCGGGTCGCCGTCGAACACCAGCGGCAAAAAGTGGCGGTCGCCCTCCCACATCGGCAGCTCCATCAACCGGTCCACGGGCACCCACTCCAGCGTGCCCTCGGGGTTGGAAGTGAGGGGCGTGCCGCTGTAGCGGTCGATCACGAAGATGAAACCCAGCCAGTCTTCGCCTTGCTTGCCGAAACCCGGCCAGTTGAGCGTGCCGCGCAGCGACATCGACTCGCAGATGATGCCAGCCTCCTCAAGAATCTCGCGGCGCATGCAGGCGGCAATGTCTTCCTCGGGCTCCATCTTGCCACCCAGCCCGTTGTACTTGCCCAGATGCATGTCATCGGGCCGCGAGTTGCGGTGGATCATGAGGACTTGCCGACGATCCGGCGACAACACATAGCCGAGAGTCGCGACGATGGGTGTGTATGGCATCGATACGCTACGGTGGGGAAAGCAGCCAGTATAGTCAGGCCGGGTGTCAGAGGTTCTGCGCGATCCGCCACAGTACCCCGCTAGGATCGGTCAGCACGAAGTCGCGCATGCGCCAAGGCTGATCCTGCGGCGGCACAAACCGCACGCCATAGCGGTCAATGACGGCGCAGTCTTGTACGTGCGCCCACCATGCATCCACGTCCGCCACGAGCAAGTGCATCATGAAGTTTCCCGCCAACGCCTCCTCGTAGAAGTTCTGCAGCAAGAAGCTGGTGTGGCCGCGCCGGAAGTAGGTGAGGTTGCTATCAGACCAGCCCTCCTCGAAGCCCAAGTCGCGGTAGAACGCCTGGCTGAGCGCGTAGTCCCGCGCCGGGACGAACGCCTTGATCTCCACCGTATCCAGATCACGCATGCGCCGCTCCTTAGCTCTATGGGGATGGCCAGACATGCTAGCTGGCTTCCTTTCTTCAATCATGCGTCTCGCCGGACTTGCATCCGCCCGGTCTGGGCGGCGACCATCGTGGCATGTCCATCGTCCCAGGCCACCTCTTGCCCTGTCTGCGCCGTTCGCTGCGCTGGTTGCTGCCCTGTGCCGTTGTGCTGGCAGCGGGCTGTGACCACCAGGCGCAACCGGTAACCAGCAAGGAAGAGATTTTCGAGGGCCAGAACTTCCGCTTAGTCAGCATCGACCTGAAGCGCGAAACGCTCAGCCTGCATTGGAAGGACCCGGAAAGCGGCGAGCCTTTCGGCACCATCAATGCGTTGCGCCAATGGGGTATGTCGCATAACCGCCGCATGCTGTTCGCCGCCAATGCAGGGATCTACGACCGCCAGTTCGCGCCACTGGGCCTGTACGTGGAGAACGGCAAGACCTCGGTGCCACTCAACCTTGCCCACGGCAATCCCGCTTCGGGCAATTTCTCGCTGCTACCCAACGGCGTATTTGCTATCTATCCCGACGGCCACGCCGCCGTGCAGACCAGCGCCGCGTTCAAGGCGGCGGGGAAAACGGCCCAATGGGCCAGCCAGTCCGGCCCCATGCTGGTAATCGACGGCAAGCTCAACGATCAGTTCATCGACGACTCCAACAGCCTCAAGTGGCGCAGCGGTGTGTGTGCGAAAACCCCACACCACGTCGTGTTCGCCGTGAGCGAGGCGCCGGTGAATTTCCACACCTTCGCGCGACTGTTCAAGGAAGAAATCGGCTGCCGCGACGCGTTGTACCTGGATGGCACCATTTCGCAGTTCTATGTGGAGGGTGAAGGCTACGCCGGCGCGCCCACATTCATGGTGAAGCCCTACGCCGGGATCTTCGCGGTGTTTTCGCAATCCACGCCATGACCGCGCACGTCGGCGGTCTTTCCTCCTTCTTCCGGACCAAGCCACTCGCGCCATGACCCGACCCCGACGTTTCCGCTGGCTTCGTTACTTTCTTGGGACTTTGCTGATCCTGGTGCTGGGCACGATCGCCACCGGGTGGTTCTTGCTGGCGGGCAGCCGCGCGCAGCTCGATGGCGATGTGAAGCTCCCCGGCCTCGGCGATGCGGTCGCGGTCACCCGCGACGCACTGGGCACGACCACCTTCCAGGGCAAGAGCCGCGATGATGTCACCTACGCCATGGGCTACGTGCATGGGCAGGAGCGTTTCTTCGCGATGGACCTGATGCGCCGCCTACCGGCGGGCGAACTGTCCGAACTCGTGGGTGCGAAGGCGTTGGATACCGACCTCAACCATCGCCGTCATCGCCTGCGCAGCGTGGCGGAAGCTGCCTATGCCGCCCTGCCCCCGGACCAGAAGCACACGCTGGACCTGTACGCCGCGGGCGTGAACGCTGGTCTCGCGCACCTGCATGTGAAGCTATGGGAATACCTGTTGCTCAATACCAAGCCACAGGCGTGGCGCCCCGAGGACAGTTTCCTCGTCATCGCAGCGATGTACCTGGACCTCAATGGCGACGGCCGCGACGAGCGCGAATTGCACATGGCCCAGTTGCGCAACGTACTGCCTGCGCCGGTCGCGGACTTCCTGCTCTCGCCCGACCCGGACTGGGAGGCGCCGCTGCAGGGCGATCTCTCGCATCCACCGGTGACCCCAGGCGCCGATGTGTTCGACCTGCGCAAGGCAGCTCCCACTACTAGCGGCGATAGCAGTGCGGTGACTGCTGCCCTGCTCCCCGCGCTGGATGCGGCGCGACCGGGCAGCAACAACTTTGCAGTTGCCGGCAGCCTGACCGAAACCGGCGCTGCCATCGTCGCGAACGACATGCACCTAAGCCTGCGCGTGCCCAACATCTGGTTTCGCGTGCGCCTGCGCTACCCCGATACCACCGCACCCGGCGGCCAGCGCGACGCCAACGGCGTGTCGCTGCCCGGCACGCCTGCGCTGGTGGTCGGCTCGAACGGCCAGGTTGCCTGGGGCTTCACCAACAGCTACGGCGACTGGGCCGACTGGGTGCGCGTGCAGCGCGACCCGAATGACACCTCTCGCTACAAGGTGCCCGAAGGCTGGGCCACCATCGAGACGCACGACGAAGTCATCCGCATTAAGGACGCTCCCAGCCACACCCTGAAAGTGGAAGGCACACGCTGGGGCCCGATCATGGGCAAGGACCTGGACGGCACGCCGCTGGCGCTGGCCTGGATCGGCGACCGACCGCGTGGCTACAACCTTGGCATGATGCAGCTGGAGCACGCCGACAGTGCGCACGCCGCGCTCGACCTCGCCCCTGATATGGGCATGCCACCGCAAAATCTGCTCGCCGGCGATAGTGCCGGCCATATCGGCTGGACTGTCACCGGCACCTGCATTCCACTGCGAAAAGGTTTCGACCCGCAACTCCCGGCCGACTGGTCCGCCGCCGACACCGGCTGGATGGGGTGCGCCGAGGCATCGCAATACCCACGCATCGAAGATCCTGCCGACGGTCGCCTGTGGACTGCCAACAACCGCACCATCGATGGCGCGGAGCTGGAGCTGCTCGGCAACGGCGGCCACGACTTGGGCGCGCGAGCACAGCAGATTCGCGACGATCTACGCGCCCGCAACAGTTTCACCCCCGGCAACATGCTCGATGTGCAGCTCGACAACCGCGCCGTACTGCTTACGCGCTGGCAGCGCCTGCTGCAGGACACGTTGGCGGGCACGCACGATCCGGACCTGGAACAACTGCGCCAGCTCACAGCGACATGGATTGGCCGCGCATCGATCGACAGCGTGGATTATCGGCTGGTACGCGCCTTCCGCGACAAGGTGAAAGAGAAAGCGCTTGCTCCCTTCGTTGCTGAAGTGAAAGCCAAGCACGATGATTTCGCCTGGCCAGGCTTGGTCGATGCCGAAGCTGCGGTGTGGACGATGGTGCGCGATCGCCCCATGAATCTGCTGGATCCGAAGTACGACAACTGGAATGCGTTGCTCAACGCTGCCGCGCACGATGTAGCGGATGAACTTGGAAAGCAGCCGGGTGGCCTCGCCGCCCGCACGTGGGGTGAACACAACCGCACGGACATCCGCCATCCATTGTCGCGTGCCCTGCCCGGTTTCATCGGCCGCTTCCTCGACATGCCTGACGAGCCGGTAGCAGGCGATCACAACATGCCCCGCGTGGTCTCGCCCGGCTTCGGCGCCTCCGAACGCCTGGACGCCATGCCCGGTCACGATGCGCAGAGCATCCTGCACATGCCCGGTGGCCAGAGCGACAACCCGCTGTCGCCGTACCACGGCGCGGGCGAAGAAGACTGGGTGAACGGACGACCGACGCCGCTGCTGCCTGGGCCGGACCAACACACGTTGACACTACTTCCCGCCAAGGGATAAACGAAGAAAAGAGCCGCCCAAGGGCGGCTCTTTTCTTTACCGCACCAAGACCCGCGTTACTTGGTCGACTGAATAGCCTCGGACAATCCCGGCACGAACTCCTTGCCGTGCGGGACCGTTGCCGTCGATGCTTTCAGCGCGTTGCCGATCGGCTCGACCCGGCCCGCCAGGCACTTGCCCAGGAACTGCTCGGCCACAGCGTTAAAGGCAATGCTGTTCTCCGGACGCGCAAAGCCATGCCCTTCGTCGGGAAACAGCACGTAGGTCACGGGGATCTTCTTTGCGTCCATGGCCTTCACGATCTGGTCCGACTCCGCTTGGTTCACACGCGGATCGTTGGCGCCCTGTCCGATCAGCAACGGGCGCTTGATGTCGTCGGCTTTGAACAACGGCGAGCGATCATGCAGCAGTTTCTGGCCATCGGCCGTGGAGGGATCGCCCATGCGGTTGTAGAACTGCACCTTGAGCGCTTCCCAGTACGGCGGAACAGTCTTGAGCAGCGTATTGAGGTTCGATGGACCCACGATATCGACGCCACAGGCAAACGTGTCGGGTGTGTAGGTGAGGCCGACCAGCGTGGCGTAGCCGCCATACGAGCCGCCCATGATCGCCACCTTGTCCGGCTCGGTGATGTGGTTTTTCACCGCCCACTGCACGGCATCGATCAGGTCGTTGTGCATCTTGCCGGCCCACTCCAGGTTGCCGGCAGTGATGTACTTCTTGCCGAAGCCGGTCGAGCCGCGATAGTTCACCGACAACACCGCGTAGCCGCGATTAGCCAACCACTGGTGGTAGCTGTTGTAACCGTAGGTGTCACGCGCCCAGGGACCACCGTGCACAAACAGCACCAAGGGCAGTGGCTTGTCCGGACGACCGGCATGCGCCTTGTCGCTGCCAGCGGGCAGCGTCAGGTACGACACCTCGGTGAGGCCGTCACGCGTGCGGATCTCTTCCGGATACATGGGCGACAGCGTCACCTTCTCTAGCTCCGGGCGATTCACGAACAGCTTGTCGAGCTTCTTCGCCTTACGGTCATAGAGATAGGTGGTGGCCGGCGCCGTCACCGGGTCGATGGTCACCGCCCACTCATCGTCCGCATCGGTGCGCGAGCTAATGCCGATATTGCCCTTGAGCTGCGACTTGATGAAATCGAGGTCACCCTTCACCGCCGGATCGATGGCCGTCCATTCCGTTTTCAGGTACTGCGAGGCATAGGCTTGCGCTTTGCCTGTCTTCGGATCGGTCAGTACGTCGTCGATATCGGCCTTGGGGTTCTCCGCAAGCACGGTGGTCTTGCCACTCGCTACGTCCTGCGCAACCAACGCTGCCGTGTCGCGATCGCGCGAGTCGATCCAGTACAGCGTCTTGCCGTCGGCGGTGAAGCTCAGCGGAGCGGTGGTGAGCGAATCATCCAACCCCACGCTGGCGAACGGCTTGGCTTCCACCTTGCCCTGCTCAAATCGATAGAAGTCGGTGCCGCCATCGGGACGCGCCTTCGAGGCCAGCCTTAGCGTGAGCGAATCGTCGGCGGTGAAAGCAGCATAGTCGCCGGTGTTCTCGAACACCTTGGTGAGCTTGCCGTCCTTCAGATCGACGCTGTAGACGTCGTGCCAGCGCGGATCACGATTGTTCACACCAATCAGGATGCGGTCCTTGATGTGCGTGCTAGTGCCGACAACCTCCACGCGCGTTTTCTGGAAAGGCGTTAGCAACTGCGCCTTGCCATCCTTTACGCCCACCTTGTAGAGCAGGAAGTTTTCGTCGCCGCCCTTGTCGTTGACGTAGAGGATGGAGGAGGAGTCTGGCGCCCAGAAATACTGGCGAACGGGGCGTGCCTTGTCGTCGGTCAACGCACGCGCCTGATCCAGATGATCCACAGGCGCCACCCACACGTTCAGCACGCCGTCGCGTGGCGCGATCCACGCGAGCCACTGTCCATCGGGACTCAGTCGCCCCGCCACTCGGCTGGGGTTGCCGAACAACGCGGTACGTTCGATCAGTGGAGCATTCGTCGATGCAGCAGGGACATCAGCCCACGAGGGGATGGCCACACAAGCGGCCGCGATGGCCGCCACGAGCAATAGCTTGCGCATGCATATCTCCTTTACACGTGCGTGAGGGAAAGTTACTTGCCGGTGAAGCAATGACCTCGAACAAACACGAACCAGAGCGACGATGCATGTGCATCGCCGTTCGCTAATCGAGCAGACGCGTGCAGACAGCCTCATACAGCGCCGGCAGCTTTTCCAGATCAGCCACCGACACGCATTCGTCCACCTTGTGAATAGTGGCATTCACCGGCCCCAGCTCCACGACTTCCGCACCCAGCGGTGCAATGAAGCGACCGTCGGAGGTACCACCGCCAGTGCTCTCTTCCGGCGATATGCCACAAAGCTCCTTGCACACCGACACGACCGCGTTGCGCACCGCGCCACCGGGCGGCGTGAGGAACGGCTCGCCCGATAGCGTCCATTCGATCTGCCAATCCACGCCATGCTTGTCGAGGATGGTCTCGGTGCGCTTGCGCAGGTCTTCCGCGCGGCTCGCTGTGCTGTAGCGAAAATTGATCAGCGCCGTCAGCGTGCCGGGAATCACATTGTTGGCACCGGTGCCTGCGTTGAGGTTGGACACCTGGAAAGACGTCGGCGGGAAGTCCTGGTTGCCCTCGTCCCAGCGCTCCGCTGCCAACTCAACCAACGCGGGCGCGAACGCGTGGATCGGATTGCGCGCTTTCTCGGGATACGCCACATGCCCCTGGATACCCCGCACCAGCAACGTGCCCGACAACGAACCGCGTCGCCCGACACGGATCAGGTCACCTAGTTTCTCCTTCGACGAAGGCTCGCCCACCACACACCAGTCGATGCGCTCGCCGGTGGCGCGAAAGTGCTCGGCCACGCGACGCACGCCATCGAGATTGTCCGGCCCTTCCTCGTCGCTGGTCAGCAGCAGACCGACTCGCCCGCAGTGATCTGGATGCGCCTTCACGAAGGCCTCCAGCGCCACCACCATCGCCGCCACGCCGCCCTTCATGTCGGCTGCGCCACGGCCATACAGGTAGCCATCGCGGATCGTCGGCTCGAACGGGTCACTGCTCCAGTTCTCGATGGGCCCGGACGGCACCACGTCAGTGTGCCCCAGGAACACGAGCAACGGACCGCCACTGCCGTGGGTCGCCCACAGGTTGTCGACCTCCCCGAAACGCAAATGCTCCACCCGAAAGCCCACCGCTTTGAGGCGCTCGCCGATCAGTGCCTGGCAACCGGCATCGTCGGGCGTCACCGAACGGCGGCGAATCAATTCAGAAGCGAGATCGAGAACGTCCGACATAGGGCCTACGGGAGATCAGTGAGGTCTATGGAGAATAGCAAGGCTGCCCCCGGGGGGCCTTGGCCGGAAGACACTGGACAAGCTCCCCCCCCTTGAGCGGCGCAGCACAATGCGAATCAGGCAAGCCATCAGGACGGGCTGTCGTTCCAGCAAAATTAGAAATCCAAGGATTTCCCATTGCCGAAGACGAAGGCACCGAATGCCAATCCCAACGGCAATGATGAAAAGGCCGGACAGACGTTTGCGTTGAACGAAAAAAGCCCGCCTTCCAGCGGGCTTTTTTTGGGCCCATCGGCAAACAGCCAGCGATCAACCCGCCAGTGCGACACCCAGCACATGTCCCACGACATAAGTGACGCTGGCGGCAGCCACGGTAATGGCCAACTGGCGTGCGATCGAGAACACCATGCTGCGCCCAGTGAACAAGGCGGTGCCCATACCGATCAACACCAATCCCACAACCGCCGATACGATGCTGCCGGTGAACGCGGCACCACCCTTGAGAAAGAGATACGGCGCGACAGGAAACAGTGCACCCAACGCAAACAGGCAGAACGAAGAGATCGCGGCGCCCCAGGCCGACCCGCCAAGCTCTTCCGGGTCAATGCCCAGATCCTCGCGAACCAGCGTGTCGAGCGCCGTACGCGGCCGCTCGGAGATCTGCTCCGCCAGCGCATCCGCCGTCTTCGGCTCCAAACCCTTGTCGCGGTAGATACCCGCAAGACTCAGGGCACCGTCTTCCGGTGACACCGCCAGCCGTTCCGCGCGTGCCGCAATCTGCGCCTGATAGAACTCGCGCGAGCTGTTGACCGACAGCCACTCACCCAGCGCCATGGAGCACGCACCCGCCACCAGACCGGCGAAACCCGCCAGCAGGATCGCGTGGTCGCCCGATGCGGCACCGGCCATGCCCATCACCAGGCTAGCATTGGAGACCAGGCCGTCGTTGGCGCCGAGAACAGCGGCGCGCAACGTATTGCCGCTCTGCGTGCGATGGCGGCCGCTTCGCGTGACAGGCGCAGCGGGTTCCTGGAAATGATCCCGATGACTGCTGCGATCCACCGGTGTCGGCAAATGATCCGCATGTTCCAGACGCACGACGGTTGGCATCACGAACTCGGTGCCAAAGCGACGCGCGAACCAGGTCAGCACATGCACGCGCCGACCCACGCGGGCAGCAGGCACCGCCTCCCCCATCTGCTTCAGGCGCTCTTCCCAGAACGTTGCATTCGCACGCTCGCCGTCGGCAATACGACGATAGGCACGACGCAACGGCTCGTCCGAGGCGAGCGCGGCGAGGTTGTCGTAAAGCACAGCATTGTCGCGCTCGATACGCAGGTTGGTGCGGTAGTGCCGTGCCGAGCGCGGTTTCGTCATGTCACTGGCCAAACAGCTTCTTGAAGCCGTTGTCCGTGAAGCCGACGCTGACCGAGCCATCGTCTTGAACGACTACCGGACGGCGCACGAGCGCGGGATACTCCTTGAGCAGCAAGGTCCACTCCGGATCGCTGCCAGGGTCCTTCCGCTGCGGAAGCAGGTTGCGCCACGTGGTGGACGACTTATTCACCAGCTTTTCCCAGCCGCCCAACTGCTGCGCCCACGCCTTGAGCGTGGTTGCAGGCACGGGATTTGCCCGGTAGTCAACGAAGGTATAAGCCACCTCGAAGCGATCGAGCCAGTTACGCGCCTTGCGGCAGGTATCGCAGGTAGTGAGTCCGTACAGGGTCGCGCTCATTCAGCGCTCCGCAGCAGCTCGTTGATGCCGGTCTTACTGCGAGTCTTCTCGTCGACCTGCTTCACGATGATTGCGGCATACAGGCTGTGCGAGCCGTCCTTCGCCGGTAGGCTGCCGGCCACCACCACGCTGCCCGCAGGCACGCGGCCGTAGCTGATCTCGCCCGTGGCGCGGTTATAGATGCGCGTGGACTGGCCGAGGAACACACCCATGCCGATCACACTGCCCTTCTCCACAATCACGCCCTCAACCACTTCCGAGCGCGCGCCAATGAAACAGTTGTCTTCGATGATGGTCGGGTTGGCCTGCAGCGGCTCCAGCACGCCGCCGATACCCACGCCACCGGAAAGATGCACGCCCGCGCCAATCTGCGCGCACGAGCCCACGGTGGCCCAAGTGTCGACCATGGTGCCCGCGCCGACATACGCACCAATGTTGACGTAGCTTGGCATCAGCACCGCGTCTTTCGCGATGTGCGCGCCACGGCGCACCAGCGCGCCTGGCACCACGCGTGCGCCCAGGCCTTCCAGCTCCACATCGTTGCCATGTGCAAAACGCAGCGGCACCTTGTCGAAGGCCAGCGCCGGGCCGCCATCCACCACGCGGTTGCCGTTAAGGCGGAAGTAGAGCAGCACCGCCTTCTTGATCCACTGGTTCACCGACCAACCGCCCTTGCCGTCGGGTTCGGCGACGCGGCGCTCGCCAGATTCCAGCAGATCGATCACCTGCTCCACGGCCGGACGCAAATGCGTGTCGATCTCAGCCTGGGTCAGGTCGTTGCGACGGTCGAAGGCATCGTTGATAAGAGTTTCGATGGTTTGCATGGCGCTCACGCTATGAATTTCGGAAGAAGCGGCCATGCGAAGGCCGCGGGGACACGTGATTCTGACAAGAAAAGCCGTCTATCGCGAGTCAGGCCCGCCTTTCCTTTGCCGGCCCCAGCCGCTCGAGCAATGCGTGCAACAGGCGATCCTGCAATTCGACGCTGAGGGGTGCATCGTGGCGGTCGGTGATGAGGAAGAAATCCTCCACGCGCTCGCCAAAGGTCGCGATGCGTGCATCGTGCACGCGAACACCGGCATCCGTCATGCCCTGCGCTACGGCAGCGAGCAGGCCAGGACGATCGCTACACACCAGTGCCAAGCGCGTGCGGCCCTGGACCGTACTGAAGGAAATCTTCGGCGTGGCCTGGAAATGCTTGAGATGGCGCGACATGCTCCGACGCGATGGCTGGTGCACATGACCCGGCTGCGACAACGCACGATGCAAGCGTTGTTTCAACTCGTCCGCGCGCTCGGGCGTAGCGGGCTGCTGTGTATCCGATTCCAGCAGCAGGAAGGTATCCAGCGCCATGCCCGTCGGTGAACTGAGGACGCGCGCTTCCATGACGGAGAAATGCAGGCGGTCCAACATGGCCGTCACAGCGGCGAACAAACCGTCGCGATCAGGCACGTAGACAAACAATTCGGTGGTACCGCGCACCGACTTCGGATGAACTTCGATCAGCGGCGTCTCGCCCTTGGCGCGCACGATGGCCGCCGTTTGCCAGGCGATCTGTTCCGGCCGGTGGCGCAAGAAACTCGACTCGGGAAATCCGCGCCAAACGCGCTGACAGATATCGGCGCCGAACCCTTCCTGCTGCAGCAAAGCCAGCGCCTGATCGCAGCAGCTACGCACCCGCGCTTCCGCATCGGAAGGCAGTTCGTCCTCGCTGCGCAACGCATAACGGGTGGCCGTGTAGAGGTCGGCGAGCAGCCTGTCCTTCCAGCCGTTCCATAGTTTGGGACTCGTGCCGATGATGTCGGCAATGGTCAGCAGATACAGATAATCCAACCGCTCCGGCGTGCCCACCGTGTCAGCAAAGCGATGCACCACATCGGGATCGGTAATGTCCTGCCGCTGCGCTGTCGTGCTCATCAGCAAGTGCCAGCGGACCAGCCAGGCGACCAGTTGGACGTCTTCTTCCGATAACCCAAGCCGGCGTCCGAACGCTAATGCGTCCTCCTCGCCGAGCACGGAATGATCGCCGCCACGCCCCTTGGCAATGTCGTGGAACAGCGCCGCCAGCAAGAGCAATTCCGGCTTCGGCAGCGTCGGCCAGATCTTGCACGCAATGGGAAAGTCGTTCGCGGCCTCTGCATCCGCAAAGCGCGCGACGTTGCGCAATACGCGCAGCGTATGTTCATCGACCGTGTAGACATGGAAGAGGTCGTACTGCATGCGGCCGAACACCTTGCCGAACGCAGGCAGGATCGCGGCGAGCAGACCGTGGCGATTCATGCGCCACATCGCCTCCACCGCTGGTGCGCCCAAGCGCAGCAAACGCAGGAAGGCAGCCAGTACGTCCGGGTCATCACCCAACGTACGTTCCAGCACCGCCGACGCCTGGTGCATGCGTCGCATGGTATCCGCTGTAAAGCCGGTGATGCCTCGCTCGCCGAGCCGCGCAATGAACGCTTCGACCAGCGTGGCCGGCCGACGCATGAAGAGATCGGAATCGCGCAGCGCCAAGCGCTTGCCACAACGCACGAAATCCTCGCCTACCGGCTGCGGCGTCGCCGGTGGCTCCAACATTTCCTCGAATCGCTCGGCAATCTGCACGCCCAATCGCTCGACCTGGCTGGCGGCGCGGTAATAGCCCTGCATGAATTGCTCCACGCCGAGGTTTTTCTCGTGCTCGTCCTGGAAGCCCAGTCGCGCGGCGAGCGCTCGCTGGTAGTCGAACAGCAGACGCTCTTCCGCACGCCCCGCTTCCAGATGAAGCGCATACCGATAGCGACGAAGTGTGGCTTCGGATTGTTCGAGCGAATCCTTCTCGGCCGGATCGAGCAGGCCTTCTACAACCATGTCGTCAAAGTCGTCCGCATGCGCAAGGCGGCGCCCCAGCCAACGCAACGCATCGAGCGTGCGCAAACCGCCAGGACCATCCTTGAGATTGGGCTCGAGGTTGTATGCCGTATCGTTGTAACGCGCGTGGCGCGCGTCCCGCTCAGCCAGGCGCACGGCCAGATACTCCGCTGGCGGCCACATCGACGGATCGTCGACGATGGCCTTCAGCCCGGCCTCCATCACCGGATCACCCACTAGCCGTCGCGCATCGAGCAAGCTGGTGAACACGCTGGCGTCCTGCTTCGCCAATGCTCGACATTGCGGAAGGTCACGTACGGCGTGACCGACCTTCAGTCCGATGTCCCACAGTGTGGCAAAGCATTGCTCGAGCGCACGCAGGCGAGCCGGCTCCGACGGACCGACCAGCGCAAGCAGATCGACGTCCGAATGGGGAAACAACAGCCCGCGTCCGAATCCCCCCACGGCAAACAGCGCAGCATCGGTGACTTCGCCCAGACAGGCCGTCCACACATGCACCACGATGCGCTGCACCGAATCACCACGTCGGCGGGCCAATGCGGTGGCATCGGCCCCGTCGCGAAACGAGGTGGCGAGCGCGCGATCCACGTCACCCAACAACTGGCGCAACGCCCGTCTCGCCTCGGTCGACACGCCAGAGCGAGGCACGGCCACCGGCAGCCGCGGTAGCGGCGGAAGGCGGATCGGCAGAAGAGAATCGGTCACGTGCGCGATGCCATCGAAGCTGAAAGAAAGCAGGCGTCAACGATAGCAAGCGCGGTACGGGAAAAGGCGGATGCATCCACCAGGGAAGGCCCACCGTTTGACGGTGGGCCTTCGGGCACTGCGTTTAGAGGGGCTGTGCCGTACACATGGCCATGGACGAGGCCGAACCGATGAACTGGTAGTTAGCGTCGGTGGCCGTCACGCTGGCCTGGATACGACCTTGCTTGCTCGGGCAATAGAACATGCAGGAGTCCTTGTCCGTACAGTTGGCCGGATAGATGACATTCAGACCGTTGCTGTTGAAAGACCATGCGTAGTGGAACGGCTGAGGCGACGTGGTGTTTGCCACGCTCACCTCGCAAATATCACTACCGCCGCAAAGCAGCGACACGCCGCTGGTCTGGGCCCGTGCCGACGTTGGCACTATGGCCAGACTGGCCATCAGAAACGCCCCGACTGCGAAAACGCTGAATAGTTTGCGCACTTCCCCTTCCTCCATGTCAGTTATCTCACCCCGAGCTGCGATCGTCGCATGCACTTGCGATTCGGGGTGTCCAGATGACGTGAAGGCGAAGCTTTTTACGTTTTACTGGTCCGGCCAGGACGTCAGGATTTCGAACCCGTCGTCCGTCACTGCAATGGTGTGCTCCCATTGCGCCGACAGCGAATGATCCTTGGTCACTACCGTCCAACCGTCCGGCAGTTGCTTGGTCTGCGGCTTGCCCGCGTTGACCATCGGCTCGACGGTAAAGGTCATGCCTTTCTTGAGTTCCAACCCGGTACCCGAACGACCGTAATGCAGCACCTGCGGCTCGTCGTGATAGACCTTGCCAATACCGTGGCCACAGTACTCACGCACCACTGAGAAGCCGGCGGCTTCCGCGTGCTTCTGGATGGCCGCGCCGATGTCGCCCAACGTCGCACCCGGGCGTACGGCCTGGATGCCGTGCATCATGGCTTCATAGGTGGTGTCCACCAGCCGCTTGGCCAGTACCGAGGGCGTACCCACGAAGTACATGCGACTGGTGTCGCCGTGCCAGCCATCCTTGATGACGGTCACGTCGAGATTGATGATGTCGCCGTCCTTCAGCACCTTGCCCGGGGTGGGAATACCGTGGCAAATCACGTGATTGACCGAGGTGCACAACGTCTTGGGGAAGCCGTTGTAGCCCACATTCGCCGGAATCGCCTTCTGCACGTTCACAATGTGCTCGTAGGCCAGCCGATCGAGGTCTTCCGTGGTCACGCCCGGTTTTACGTGCTCCTTGAGCATGGCGAGCACTTCGGCCGCCAGCTTGCCGGCCTCACGCATGGCCTGGATGTCTTGGGGAGTTTTAAGGGTGACTGCCATAGTTCCACTCACATGGCGACTAACCGGCTGAAAATCCAGCGACTTGCCGCACCGCCGGCACGCCGGCTATAATTTCGAAGTTTTGCTGACCCGAGATATCCGTTTCTACGGCCTCGGCTGTCTTTGCAAAGCGGAGGGAGATTGTAACCGTCTTGCGGTACAACCCCTACAAGTCCTTGATTGGACACCTAAAACGCCACACACGCGTCGACACCGCCTTCGGGGTGCCCTGACCAGCCTTCCATAAATTGGGCTGACGGGGTCGAAGCCGGGGATACGTGGAGGTCCCAACCCCCGGGCCAATCCCCCTTTGAACCAGGGCGGCCCAACAATCGGAGTTTTACCCATGGCACAAGTCACCATGCGCCAGATGCTTGAAGCAGGCGTGCATTTCGGTCACCAGACCCGTTACTGGAACCCGAAGATGGCCCCGTACATCTTTGGCGCCCGCGGCAAGATCCACATCATCAACCTCGAGAAGACGCTGCCGCTCTTCACCGATGCGATGCACTTCCTTTCGGCGATCGCGCAGAAGCGCGGCACCGTGCTGTTCGTTGGCACCAAGCGCTCGGCCCGCGAGCCGTTGGCTGAAGAAGCCGCACGCGCCGGCATGCCGTTCGTCACCGCCCGCTGGCTGGGTGGCATGCTGACCAACTTCCGCACCGTGAAGCAGTCGGTTGCCCGCCTCAAGGAATTGGAAGCCGCCGAGACCGACGGTTCTTTCGACCGCCTGGTCAAGCACGAAGTGCTGGCCCGCCGCCGCGAGCGCGACAAGCTCATGAATTCGCTGGGCGGCATCAAGGACATGAACCGTCTGCCTGACGCCCTCTTCATCATCGACATCGGTCATGAAGACATCGCCGTGCAGGAAGCCAAGAAGCTCGGCATCCCGGTCATCGCCGTGGTCGACACCAACTACAACCCGGAACTGGTCGACTACGCCATCCCGGGCAACGACGACGCCATCCGCGCCATCCAGCTGTACGCCCGCGCTGCCGCTGACGCCATCCTGGAAGGCAAGGCCGCTGCGCCGGCTGCCGCCCAGGGCGACGCCAACGAGTTCGTTGAACTCGACGAAGAAGGCAACCCGGTTGCCAAGGAAGAGCGCAAGGCTGCCCCGCGCCGTGACGACCGCAACAATCGCGGCCCGGCTAAGAAGGGTGCCGGCGCACCGCGTCGTGACGGTGGTCGCGGTGGCCGCAGCGGCCGCAGTGACGAACCGTCGTCGGACGGCGAGTAAGCCTTACCCTGCCCCGGCCCGCAAGGGTCGGGGCGCATCAAAGCTTTTGAGGAACCCAGATGACCGCCATTTCCGCAAAACTGGTTAGCGAACTGCGCGAGCGCTCCGGCGCCGGCATGATGGATTGCAAAAAGGCGCTGGTCGAAAACAACGGCGACATCGACGCCGCTGTGGAATACCTGCGCAAGACCGGCCTGGCCAAGGCCGACAAGAAGGCCGACCGCGTCGCCGCTGAAGGTCGTATTGCTACGGCCCAGGCCAACGGCAAGGCCGTGCTGGTCGAAGTGAACAGCGAGACGGATTTCGTCGCCAAGGCGCCGAACTTCATCCAGTTCACCAACGAAATCGCTGAGGCCGTGCTGGCTTCGGGCGCTACCGATATCGACGCCGCCAAGGCTGCCGCCTTCCCGGGCGCCGACAACGTCGAGGCCGCCGCCAAGGCGCAGACCGCGACCATCGGCGAGAAGATCGAAGTGCGCCGCATTGCCCACGTCGCGAACGATGGCCCCTTGGCCACCTACTCGCACGGCGGCAAGATCGGTGTGATCGTGGCGCTCAAGGGCGGCTCGGAAGAGCTGGCCAAGGGCATCGCCATGCACGTGGCGGCCATGAACCCGCCGCACATCAAGCCGGAACACGTCCCGGCCGAGTTCATCGCGAAGGAAAAGGAAATCGCGCTGAGCCAGATGACCGAGAAGGACAAGGCCAAGCCGGCCGACATCCTGGAAAAGATCATCTCCGGCAAGATCAACAAGATCGTCTCGGAAGTGACCTTGGTCGGCCAGCCGTACGTGCTCGACACCAACACCACCGTGGGTGACGTCCTGAAGAAGGAAGGCGCTGACGTTGTAGCGGTGATCCGCTTGGCCGTAGGCGAAGGCATCGAGAAGGTGCAGGAAGACTATCTGGCCGAAGTGGCCAAGGCGATGCAGGGCTAAGGCCTCGCACCACCTGTAGTCTCGAAGAAGCCGCGGACAACCGCGGCTTCTTTTTTTATGAAAGCCCTCCGCAGCCGCGCCGCCCTACCCCAAGCCGGCCATCCCACTGCTGCCTCCTTCGCCAACCCCGCGATGAAACAGGGTTTTCGCCTCCGCCAGCGGCACGAAACTCTTACCCGCTCGCGTCACTGCCGTTACAATGCGCGCGTTTTGCCCCACACAATCCGGAGACCCCATGAGCGAACCTATTAAGTACCGTCGCATCCTGCTCAAACTCTCCGGTGAAGCCTTGATGGGCGAAGCCGATTACGGCATCGATCCCAAGGTCATCGGCCGATTGGCCGACGAAATCATCGAAGTACAAAAAGCCGGCATCCAGATCGGCGTCGTCATCGGCGGCGGTAACATTTTCCGTGGCGCAGGCCTGGCTGCTGCCGGTATGGACCGCGTCACCGGCGACCACATGGGCATGCTGGCCACCGTGATGAACGCGCTGGCCATGCAGGACGCCATCGAGCGTCGCGGGGGCTATGCCCGCGTGATGAGCGCGATCCAGATCCACGACGTATCGGAAGACTTCATCCGCCGCCGCGCTGTGCGCCACATCGAGAAGGGCCGCATCGTGCTGTTTGCCGCCGGTACCGGCAATCCGTTCTTCACCACGGACTCCGCTGCCGCTCTGCGCGCTGTGGAAGTGGGCGCAGACCTGCTGCTGAAGGCCACCAAGGTGGATGGCGTCTACACAGCCGATCCTGCACGTCACGCTGATGCCACACGTTATGACACGCTCACCTATGACGAAGTGATCGAGCGGAAGCTCGCCGTGATGGACACTGCTGCCATCGCCCTATGCCGCGACCACGGCATGCCGCTGCGCATTTATGACATGACCGTTGCTGGCAACCTCATGCGCATCATGCATGGTGAGCACATCGGCACCATCGTCAGCGACCAGTAATCCGATCGGCCCTCTCTCCAGGGAGGGGGCCGATACGTGCGCCACCGTTCTAGCGCACGTACGGGCGATACCCATCGCAAGGCCCGCTTCACGCCACCCCAACGCCCCATAGCCCCCTGCTATACTCGGCGGCTTGCACGGTTTGAGGGGTGTTTCCCATGCTTAACGACATCAAGAACGATGCCCAGACCCGCATGGGCAAGAGCATCGACTCGCTCAGGCACACCTTGACGCGCTTGCGCACAGGTCGCGCCAGCACCGCGCTGGTCGATGGCATCAAGGTGCCGTACTACGGCTCGGACATGCCGCTCAACCAGGTGGCCAACGTCGCGCTGGGCGATTCGCGCTCTATCATCATTACCCCGTTCGAAAAGACTCTCGTCGCCCCGATCGAGAAGGCCATCATGGCGTCGGACATCGGGATCACGCCGAACACCGCCGGCACCACCATCCGCCTGAACATGCCGCCGCTCACCGAAGAGCGTCGCCGCGAGCTGGCCAAGCACGTGGCGCATGAAGGCGAAGAAGCCAAGATCGCCATCCGCAACGTGCGTCGCGACGCCATGCAGCAGGTCAAGGATCTGCTCAAGGACAAGGCGATCACCGAGGATGATGAGCGCCGCGCCGAGGACGAGATCCAGAAGCTCACCGACCGTTTCGTCAAGGACGTAGACGGCGTGGTGAAGAACAAGGAAGAGGAGCTGATGGCGCTTTGAGCGCCATCGGGCCTCAGCCTCCCATGACCAGCGCCGACCTCGCGCGGGTACCGCGCCACGTCGCCATCGTGATGGATGGCAACGGTCGCTGGGCAAAGCTCCGCCACCGACCGCGCACGTTCGGCCATAACGCCGGACGCAAGGCCGTACGCAACGTGGTCGAGGGCTGCCTGCGCCAGGACGTCAAGGTACTCACTCTCTTCGCGTTCTCGAGCGAGAACTGGCTGCGCCCGGAACAAGAAGTCGGCGCGCTGATGGAGCTATTCGTTCGCGCCCTGGACAAGGAAGTGGACGAGCTGCATGGCAACGGCGTGCGCCTGCGCTTCGTCGGTGACTTGGCCAGCTTCGAGCCCGGCCTGCGTCAGCGCATGATGGCCGCCATGGCGCGCACCGCTGGCAACGATGCACTGCACCTCAACATCGCCGTGAGCTACGGCGGGCGCTGGGACATCGTGCAGGCGGCACGCAAGGCTGCAGAAGCGGTGGCGCGCGGCGAATTGCGTGCCGATGAGATCGACGAGCAACTGCTTGGTCGTTGGATGTGCCTGGCCGACTTGCCACCACTGGATCTTTTCATCCGGACCGGCGGCGAGTGCCGCGTCAGCAACTTCCTTTTGTGGCAGCTTGCTTACGCGGAACTGCACTTTACCGATACCCTGTGGCCTGATTTCGACGAGGCTTGCCTGAAGAGCGCCATCGAAGATTATGCACGCCGCGAACGCCGTTTCGGCAAGACCGGCGAACAAGTCGCCAAGAAGGCCTGATGGCTCGCTCCAAGTCTGCACAAGGACACCCATGCTGCTCCAGCGCACCCTGACCGCACTGCTGCTTGCTCCGCTGGTGATCCTACTGATCCTGCTGGCGCCAACAAGCGTCTTCGCAGTGATCATCGCCATCGCGTTCCTGGCCGCCATGTGGGAGTGGACCCGCCTCTCTGGCCTCAAGCAAACCCTTCCACGCGTCGTACTTCTAATCCTGACGGCCGCGGCGTTCGCGCTTTGCTGGCTGGCGCAGGGCGGCGTCGCATGGCCCATTCTGATTGGCGTCGGCGTCGGCTGGTGGCTCGTGGTCTGCCAGTGGCTGCGTCACTTCGCGTTCGGCGCGGCACCTACGCGCGAAAATCACCTGATGAAGCTGGGCGCGGGCTTCCTTGTGATCGTTCCGGCGTGGGTCGCTGTAGTGACGATCCACGGTTCGTCCGCGCAGGGTAACTGGTGGACCCTGCTGGCCCTCTTCATCGTATGGGCGGCCGATATTGGCGCGTATTTCAGTGGCCGCCAGTTCGGTCGCCGCAAACTGGCGCCCACCATCAGCCCCGGCAAGACCTGGGCCGGCGTGTACGGTGCGTTTGTCGCCGGCGCCATCGTTGCCGGCGCGGGCGGCATGATGCTCGGCGTTTCCGGCGGCAAGCTGGTCGGCCTGCTGGTGCTGTCGGTGTTCGCCGTGATTGCTTCCGTCGTGGGCGACCTGCTCGAAAGCCTGATGAAGCGACACGCCGCCGTGAAGGATTCCGGCAACCTCTTCCCCGGCCATGGCGGCCTGCTTGATCGCCTCGACAGCGTCTTTGCAGCTATGCCCGTCTTTGCCGCCGGCATGCTGCTGCTCGGTCTATGAGCCAGCCGCCGCGCAAGGTTGCGGTGCTCGGCGCCACCGGCTCGATCGGTGGCAGCACGCTTGACGTCATCGCCCGCCACCCCGATCGCTTCCGCGCCACCGTACTCACGGCGCACAGCAACGTGGCGGCACTGGCCGACTTGTGCATCCGCTTCCAGCCTGACCTCGCCGTCATCGCCGATCCGGCGCTGGAAAGCGAGCTGTCTCGTCGCCTCGCCGCAGCGGGCGTACGCTGCGATATCGCCAGCGGGCACGATGCCATCACGCAGGCGGTATCGGGCACGCTGTGCGACACGGTGGTGGCCGCCATCGTAGGCGCCGCCGGGCTGGATTCCACCCTGGCCGCCGCACGCACCGGCAAGCGCCTGCTGCTTGCCAACAAAGAATCCATCGTGATGGCTGGCGCGTTGCTACTCGACGCGTTGGCAGTAGGTGGCGGCGAGCTGATTCCGGTGGATTCGGAACACAACGCCATCTTCCAGTGCCTACCTAGTGGCCGCTCGCCACTCGCAGCCAGCGGCGTACGCCGCCTCATCCTGACCGCATCCGGCGGACCGTTCCGGGGCCGCACCCGCGCAGAACTGTCCGGCGTCACGCCAGAACAGGCATGCAAGCACCCGAACTGGGTGATGGGGCGCAAGATTTCGGTGGACTCGGCCACGCTGATGAACAAGGGCCTGGAGGTCATTGAGGCGCACCACCTGTTCGGCGCAGCGCCCGACCTCATCGACGTGCTGGTGCACCCGCAAAGCCTCGTGCACTCGCTAGTCGAGTACGTCGACGGATCGGTTCTGGCCCAGCTGGGCAACCCGGACATGCGCACGGCCATCGCCCATGCGCTCGCGTGGCCCACACGCATCGAAGCGGGCGTGGCTCCGCTGGACCTGGCTGCCAGCGCACCACTTTCCTTTCAGCAGCCGGACCTGGATACATTCCGCTGCCTCGCGCTGGCCTTCCAGGCGCTGCGAGCCGGTGGTGACGCCACCGCCATCCTTAACGCCGCCAACGAAGTCGCCGTAGAGGCATTTCTGGCTGGCAGCCTGCCCTTCCTCGGCATTGCCGATCTCGTCGAGAGCGTACTTACGGAACTGCCGCCGCAACCTGTGGTCGATGTCCAGACCCTGAATGAACGCGACCGGACGGCCCGCGAGGCCGCCCGCCGCATCCTTCGCAACGCCTGCTGACAAGCCTGATAAGCTCTCACCGATGAATAGTGTATTTGGCTCAGTGTTTTGGTTACTCGTCACGCTCGGCGTGCTGGTGACTTTTCACGAATTCGGACACTACTGGGTAGCACGGCGCTGCGGCGTCAAGGTGCTGCGCTTCTCTGTGGGCTTCGGTAAAGCCATCTGGAAGCGCATCGGCAAGGATGGCACCGAGTACCAGGTCGCCATGATCCCGCTCGGCGGCTACGTGAAGATGCTCGACGCCCGCGAAGGCGAGATCGATCCCGCGCTAGCCGGCCAAGAATTCACCGGCAAGCCGGTCTGGCAGCGCATCGCCATCGTGGCGGCGGGCCCCGGCTTCAACCTGGTCTTTACCCTCTTCGCTTTCTGGCTGATGTTTCTGGTGGGCAAGCCGGACGTCGCGCCTGTCATTTCTGCCGTTCCGCAAACCATGGCCGCCGAAGCCGGCGTGCGTACCGGTGACCGCATCCTCAGCGTGAATGGCCACGCCGTAGAAACGTGGAGCGACTCCATGGACGCGGTGGCCAACGCCCTGCTCGGCCGCGATCCGCTGCCCATGCAGGTGCGCGGCACGGACGGCGGTACGCGCAATCTTGTGCTACCCCTCAACCAGCTGCCCGCCGGGCAGGACATCGGCCAGTACCTGGACAAGCTCGGCTTGAAGCTCGCGCCCTCGCCAGCCGTCATCGACGACGTCCTGCCGGGCAAACCTGCTTCGCAGGGCGGCGTGCAGGATGGCGACCGCATCGTCAGCCTCAACGGCGTTGCCATCGGCAGCTTCGAAGAATTCCAGCGACTAGTGCCGCAGGAAGCCGCCAAGTCGCCCACGCTGGCCATCACGGTGGAACGTGCTGGCAAGACCATTCCCCTGTCCGTCACGGCCCGTATGGAGTCCCTGGAAGGCCAGCCGAGCAATTGGGTGATCGGCGTGAAGTTTGCCGAGCGCGAACAGGCCATCCTGCGCTACGGGCCGCTCAAGGCCATGGGCGCCTCGCTGGAAACGACCTGGAATAGCGCCGCCTCCACCTTCAACATGATCGGCAAGATGCTGACCGGGCAGGCTTCGACCAAGAACCTTTCCGGCGTGATCGGCATCGCCCAGGTGGCCAATGCCTCGGCCAGCATGGGCGTCGGTTGGTTCTTCAGTTTCCTTGCGATGGTCTCGTTGAGTCTTGCGATTCTCAACCTGATGCCGATCCCCGTCTTGGACGGCGGTTGGCTGCTGTATTACCTTATTGAGTTGGTCAAGGGCAGCCCCGTCAGCGAACGCACCATGATGGCCGGTCAGTATGTCGGCCTAGTCATGCTGTTTACGTTGATGGGATTGGCTTTCTACAACGACATCCACCGCTTCCTGCCTGCGTGACGCGTGCCGGCTTTGACGAAAGTCGCGCGCGATGTCCGAGGGACAGGCGTATCTGCAGCGTGCGCACTCGATGCGCTTGCGGCAGAAACGTGGCGATGGTTCACCCTGCGCATCTGGGGACGATGCAAGCACCCTTTCAAGGCTGGGCTTGTCCTGGCTTCACGTATTGATCGGGGCGGTCTAGGCCGCCTCATCGGAACAAACCAACGGAATCGACGATGAAGCGTATCGCCGCCCTGATCCTGCTTGCCTCACTATCCGCCAATGTCCTCGCGTTCGAGCCGTTTGTCGTTTCCGATATCCGTATCGATGGCCTCAGCCGCATTTCAGCCGGTACGGTACTCAACTACCTGCCGGTGAATCGTGGCGACCGCCTGACCAACGACGCTGCTCAGCGTGCCATTCGCGCGTTGTACCAAACCAAGTTCTTCAGTGACGTGGAGATCGACCGCGAAGGTGACATCATGGTCATCAAGGTGGTCGAGCGCCCGTCCATCGCCAAGCTGAGCCTGCGCGGCAATAAGGACATCAAAGAAGAAGATCTCCGCAAGGGTCTGAAGGAGATCGGCCTGTCCGAAGGCGAGACCTTCGACCGCCTGTCGCTGGACCGCGTGCAGCAGGAACTGGTACGCCAGTACTACAACCGCGGCAAGTACAACGTGTCGGTCGACCCGCACGTGACCCAGCTTGATCGCAACCGCGTCGCCGTCGATATCGAGATCCGCGAAGGCAAGGTCGCCAAGATCAAGGAAATCAACATCGTCGGCAACAAGGCGTTCACCGACAAGGAGATTCGCTCGGGTTTTGAATCGAACACTCCTGGCTGGCTGTCCTGGTATTCGAAGGACGATCAGTACTCGCGTGAAAAGCTCTCCGGCGACCTGGAGAAGCTGCAGTCCTATTACATGGACCGCGGCTACGCCGACTTTGGCGTCGACTCCACACAGGTGACGATCGCCCCGGACAAGCGCTCGATGTACATCGCCGCCAGCGTCAAGGAAGGCGATATCTACACCATTTCCGACGTTCACCTGCTCGGCGAGCTGATCCTCCCCGAGGACGCGCTGCATCAGCTGGTGTACGTGCACAAGGGTGACACCTTCAACCGCAAGGCGATTGAGGCGAGCACCAACTCGATCAAGAACATCCTGGCGAGCATCGGCTATGCGTTCGCCAAGGTGACGCCAGTACCCAAGCTGGACAAGGACAAGCGCACCGTCGACCTGACGCTCTACATCGAGCCGGGCAAGCGCGTGTATGTGCGCCGTGTGATCTTCCAGGGCAACACCCGCACGGAAGACGACGTGATGCGCCGCGAAATGCGCCAGCTGGAAGGCAGCTGGTTCTCGCAGCCGGCCATCGACCGCTCCAAGATCCGCCTGCAGCGCCTGGGCTACTTCAAGACGGTCAACATCGACAAGGCGCTGGTGCCGGGCACCGAAGACCAGGTCGACCTGACCGCGAAGGTGGAAGAGCAGTCCGCCGGCAGCCTGATGTTCGGTGTGGGCTATTCGCAGTACTCGGGCATCATCCTGTCCGCGTCGGTGTCGCAGAACAACTTCATGGGCACCGGTGACAGCTTCACCGTGGGCGCATCGCGCAGCGACTACTCCACCAGCATCAACGCGAGCTATTTCAACCCGTATCTCACCGATAGCGGCGTGGGTATCGGCTATAACGCCGGTTACACCAAGAGCAACTACGGCGATACCAACAGCGACTTCGTGAACTACGAAAGTTCGATGAAGTCGTTCTCCAGCTTCCTGAGCTTCCCGATTTCCGAAACGGACAATATCCGCGCGGGCCTGGGCCTCAGCAGCAACAAGATCAACCTCAGCTACCAGTACCTGACCACCGACTCGAACGGCAACACGGTCACGCAGACGGCCAACTACTCGCCGCAGATTCTGATCGACTACCAGAACGCGCTGGGCCACCAGACCATCCATACCTGGGATGCCACGCTGGGCTGGAACCACGACACGCGTAACGGTTACTGGGCGCCCACTCGCGGCGGCCTGATCTCGCTGTCTACCGATATCGCCCTGCCCGGTTCGACCGTGCAGTACTACAAGATCATGGGCGAGGCGAATCACTACTGGCCGATCGGCAAGGGCTTCGTGCTGTACGTGGACGGTCAGGTCGGCTACGGCAAGACCTACGGCCAGACCTTCGACAACAGCAGCGACGACGGCATCTACCAGGCGGGCCAGAAGATCACCTTCCCGTTCTGGGAGAACTTCTACTCCGGCGGCGTGCGCGACGTGCGCGGTTTCCAGGACAACACCCTGGGTCCTCGCGTCTGCGTGGGCACCACGACCAATGCTGCGGGCAAACAGGTACCGATCACCCCGCTGTCCGACGGCACCTGCCCAGGCAGCGTGTACAGCTATGCACAGCCCCTGGGTGGCGCGTTCAAGGTGCTAGGTACGGCTGAGCTGTATCTGCCGCTGCCGTTCCTCAAGGACATCAACACCGCTCGCGTGTCGTGGTTTGTGGACGTCGGCAACGCCTATACCGACTACCAGAGCTTCACCGCCAAGACGCTGCGCGTCTCCACGGGTCTGTCGTTGCATTGGCAGGCGCCCATCGGCCCGCTGATCATCAACTTCGCCGTGCCGCTGCGCACCCAGGCGGACGATGGTCACTACGAAGAGCGCATCCAGTTCACCTTCGGCAGCCAGTTCTGACGAGCTGACCACCCAAGGGGTAACACAGCAGAAGGCGCGGCCATGCCGCGCCTTCTTTTATGGTGGCAACCATCCCTGGGGGCCACTCTTAGGGCCATCTTTTGATGCCTCCGCCGAGGCGACCTACAATGGTCTGATTGCAGGGAGCTGACATGAGCGTTTTTCAAACCACCGTATCCGAGCTGGCCGAGCGCTTCGGTCTCGTCAGCCATGGCGACGGCTCCCGCGTCATCGATGGCGTGGGCACGCTGGCCGGCGCCAGCCCGAGCCAGCTGAGCTTCCTTTCCAACAGCAAATACGCATCGCAGCTGACGGCTACCAGCGCTGGCGTAGTGGTCATGCGTGAGGAAAACGTCGCGGACAGCCCGGTGGCCGCCCTGGTGGCCCACGACCCTTATGTGGCCTACGCCAAGATCGCCGCCTTATTCGAGCGCCATTCCGCTTCGCCGCAGGGCATCCACCCCACGGCGGTGGTGGCACCGGGCGCCCAAGTGGCGCCGACCGCCAGCATTGGCCCCGGCTGCGTGATCGAGGACGGTGCCGTCATCGAGGATGGCGCCATTCTCGGCCCGCACTGCATCATCGGCCCCGAATGCACGATTGGCGCGCAATGCCGCCTGGTGGCGCGCGTGACCCTGGTCATCCGCGTGACGCTGGGCAAGCGCGTGCTGGTGCATCCGGGCGCCGTGATCGGCTCGGATGGCTTCGGTCTCGCCTTTGACCGCGATCACTGGATCAAGCTGCCGCAGCTCGGCGGCGTGCGCATCGGCGACGACTGTGAAATCGGCGCCAACACCACCATCGACCGCGGCGCGCTGGACGACACCGTCCTCGAGGAAGACGTGCGCCTCGACAACCAGATCCAGATCGCCCACAACGTGTATATCGGCGCCCACACGGCCATGGCAGGCTGCTCCGCCGTGGCCGGCAGCGCCAAGATCGGCCGTTATTGCATGATCGGCGGCAACGCCGGCGTGCTCGGCCATCTGGAGCTGGCGGACCGCGTTAACATTACCGCCAAGAGCCTGGTCACGCATTCCATCCGCGAGCCGGGTGAATACTCCTCGGGCGCACCGCTGCAGGAAAGTCGCCAATGGCGGCGCAACGCAGCCCGATTCAAGCATCTCGATGAATACGTGCGCCGGCTCTCGGCGCTGGAGAAGGACAGCAATAATGAGTGACCTGACCGTGCCCTTCCATCTGCCCGTGAACGTGGAAACGATCCAGCAGCTGCTGCCGCATCGCTATCCGTTCCTGCTGGTCGACCGCCTGATCGAACTGGTGCCGGACAAGAGTGCCGTGGCCATCAAGAACGTGACGATGAACGAGCCGTTCTTCCAGGGCCACTTCCCCGGCCATCCGGTGATGCCGGGTGTGTTGATCGTGGAAGCGATGGCACAGGCAGCCGGCCTGCTGACGCAGATCTCCAGCCGCCTGAAGGGCACCACGGGTAGCCCGCTGTTCTACCTCGCCAAGGTGGACAACGCGCGCTTTAACGCCCCCGTGGTACCGGGTGATCAGCTGCGCCTGGAAGTCGAGCTCAAGCGCCTGCTGCGCAGCATGGGCCTGTTCGAGGCACGCACCATCGTCGACGGCAAGGTCGTGGCCAGCTGCGAACTGATGTGCGCCGCGAGGTCCGACAAATGATCCACCCCACTGCGCAGATCGATCCTACCGCCGTCGTCGCCAGCGGCGTCAGCATCGGCGCGTACTCCGTGATCGGCGCCGACGTGCATATCGGCGAAGGTACGGTGATCGGCCCGCATGTGGTGATCCAGGGCCCCACGCGCATTGGTCGTGACAACCGCATTAGCCAGTTCGCCTCGTTGGGTGGCGATCCGCAGGACAAGAAGTTCAACGGTGAGCACACCGAACTGCTGATTGGCGACCGCAACCTGATCCGCGAGTACGTCACCATCAATCGCGGCACCGGCGACGGCGGCGGCGTGACTCAGGTTGGCAACGACAACCTGATTCTTGCCTACGTCCACATCGCGCACGACTGCAAGATCGGCAACAACACGGTGTTCTCCAACTACTCCGCGCTGGCCGGCCATGTGGAGATCGGTGACTGGGTGGTGATGGCGGGATTCTCCGGCGCCCATCAGTTCTGCAAGATCGGCGCGCATGCCTTCATCGGCATGGGTTGCCTGCTTGGTTCCGACGTGCCGCCGTTCGTGACAATGGCCAACGAGCAGCGCGGCCGCCCGCGCGGCATCAACAGCGAAGGCCTTAAGCGCCGCGGTTTCGACACGGCGCGCATCTCGGCCATCAAGCGCGCGTATCGCACGCTGTACATGGCAGGACTGACCCTGGCCGACGCACGCGAACAGCTCAGCGTGCAGGCCAACGACAGTGAAGACGTGCGCGCGATGCTCGAGTTCATCGACAGCAGCGAGCGCTCGCTGGCGCGTTGATATGTGCGCAGCACATATCAACGAATCAGGCACGCGCTCTGGCTCTGACGGCTGACGTAACGATATGTCCATAACAGATGCGACAGTCAGAACGCCGACCATCGCCATCATCGCCGGCGAAGATTCGGGCGATCAGCTTGGCGCAGACCTGATAGCGGCGTTGCAACGCCGCTATCCGCTGGCACATTTCGTCGGTATCGGCGGCGCGCGCATGCAGGCCACCGGCTTCGACTCCTGGTACGACATCAAGGAGCTGTCGCTGTTCGGCTTTGCCGAGGTGGTGTCTCACCTGCCCCGCCTGCTCAAACTGCGCAAGGAGTTGCTTGCGCGCCTCGTGGCGGCAAAGCCCGACGTGGTGGTTGGCATCGATGCGCCCGATTTCAACCTGGGTGTCGAAAAGCGCCTGCGCGAAGCGGGCATCCGTACCGTGCACTACGTCAGCCCATCGGTCTGGGCGTGGCGCGAGAAGCGGGCGGAAAAGATCGGACGCAGCGCCGACCGCGTGCTGTGCCTGTTCCCGATGGAGCCGGCCATCTATGCCCGGCACGGTATCGATGCGCGCTTCGTTGGCCATCCATTGGCCGACCGGTTCGCGCTGGTATCCGATCGCATCGGCGCCCGCGATTTCCTTGGCATTCCACAGAACGTGCCCGTGCTTGCGGTACTACCGGGCAGCCGCGGCTCCGAAATCAAACAGCTGGGCACGGCCTTTATCCAGGCAGCGCGCAAGGTCGCCGCGCAGTTGCCAGGTCTTCGCATCATCGTTCCTGCCGCCAACGAGCGCGTGCATGCGACATTAAAAGAACTCGTCGGCACCAGCGAAGATGAGAGCACGCCGCAACTCATCGATGGCCACGCGCACGAAGCCATGCTCGCAGCCGATGTGGTATTGCTCGCCTCCGGCACGGCGACGCTCGAAGCCATGCTCGCCAAGCGCCCTATGGTGGTCGGCTACCGCGTGTCTCCGGTGAGCTACCGCATCGCCAAGGTGCTCAACATGCTCAAGACAGACGTCTATTCGTTGCCGAACATCCTGGCGCGAGCAAGCGGTATGGGCGACAACATCGTGTTGGTTCCCGAACTCATGCAGGACGACTTCACGGTCGACAAGCTCGCCGAAACAACGTTGTCGCTATTCCACGACAGCGAGCGGCGCGGCGCCATCGTCGCCGCTTTCGAACAATTGCATCTGGCGCTGCGCGGCGATCTGGAAGGACATGCCGGCGACCTCGCAGCCGATGCCGTCGCCGAGATGATCGAGGCGCATCATGGTTGAGGCGAAAGCCACTCGACGCACCGCTAACGCGGCCGGCACGGTGCTGGAAACACGCTTCATTGCCGGCGTGGACGAAGCAGGCCGCGGGCCGCTCGCCGGCCCTGTCGCGGTCGCTGCAGTTATCCTCGATCCAGCACGCCCCATCGAGGGGCTCAACGATTCGAAGAAGCTCACCGAGCAGAAGCGCGAGGCGCTTTATCCGCTGATCGTCGAGCGGGCGCTAGCACACAGCATCGTGATGGTGATGTCCGACGAGATCGACCGGATCAACATCTACCAAGCCACCATGACTGGTATGTGTCGCGCGCTGTTGGGCCTGACGCCGGCGGCGCACGAGGCATGGATCGATGGCAATGCGTTGCCTCGCGATCTGCCATGCGCGGGCCGCGCCATCATCGGCGGCGACGCACTGGAACCAGCGATCAGCGCCGCGTCGATTCTCGCCAAGGTAACGCGAGACCGATGGATGGTGGAGCTTGACCGTAAACACCCCGGCTACGGTTTCGCCGAGCACAAAGGCTACGGCACGCCGGCACACTTGTCCGCTCTGAAGCGCCTAGGCCCCTGCCCGCACCATCGCCGTAGTTTTGCGCCGGTGAAGATCCTGGTGGACCAGGGCGTGCTGTTCTGACATAGACGTCCGGATCACGGCCGCTGCGTCGCATCGGCGAAGCAATCGCAGGGCCAATACGAACACCGAAAAGCATGCCTAATGGCCGGCGTCACCCGCGTGCAACAGCGCTAATCTAAGCTTGAATCCATGGAACAGCGCTCGGCCCGCGCCATTGGCTAGTGCAACCTTTCAGGCCGCCGCTGCATCCCAATGGATAGGAAAGCGAAGCCACCGAGTCCGGTGCGCTTCCGTCAGGCAGGGACGAAGGCCCCATGCACGTCTCCCCACCGCATGGGATTGAAGACTCCAACCAAGCGCGCATTCGACCGCGGGAGTCCGTTATGAGCACCATCCGCCGCCCGAACGACCCGTCCACACCCAACAGCCACCCGGACGTCATGCCTTTATCGCAGCTCACCCCTGACGAGATGGCAGACACCGCAAATGCCGAACTCCGGCATGTCGACTACGACCGGCATCCGCTCCGGGTACAGGGGCTGGATCACTACATCGATCATCCGCAAAGCGCGGAGCGCTTCCACATCTGGTAAGACGCAGCGCTGGCGACGGTGGAGTGCCATCGTCGCCGCGATGCTGGCGATCAGCTACCCACACGCAAACGGCTGTTGCGATAGCCGTAGCCGATGTAGATGAGCATGCCGACCGTGGTCCAGCCTGCCAGCAGCATCCAGTTACCCCTGTTCATCTGCGCCAGCAGAAACAGGCAGACGACGACGCCCAAGGGGCACACCACCGATGCGGCGGGCACACGGAAACCGCGCGGCAGATCCGGGCGCGTGCGGCGCAGCACCAGCACGCCGATGCACACCGTGGCGAACGCCAGCAGCGTGCCCATCGACAGCAGGTCACCCAGCAGGCTCAGCGGGAACACCGCCGCCAGCAGGCCGCCGATGACACCAACCAGCACCGTCGTGCGATGTGGCGTACGGAAGCGGTCATGCACGGCGCCGAACATGCGCGGCAGCAGGCCATCACCCGCCATCGTGTAGAGGATGCGTGCCAAGCCCATGTGCATCACCAGGATCACCGAGGTCAGGCCCGCCACTGCGCCTATCTGCGTCAGCACTTTCAGCCATGCCAGCGCTGGATGCGCGGCCAGCGCCGTCGCAACTGGCTCCGCCGTGGCCAGTTGCGCATACGGCACAAGTCCGGTCAGCACCGCCGCCACCACGATGTAGAGCACCGTGCAGATGGCCAACGAGATCAGGATGCCGGCCGGCACGTTCTGCTGGGGGTTGCGCGTTTCCTGCGCTGCCGTCGCCACCGCGTCGAAACCGATATAGGCATAGAACACGCTGGTTGCAGCACGGAACACACCGGCCCAGCCATAGTGGTCGCCGCCCTGGCTCGCCGGCACGTACGGATGCCACAACGAGGTGTCGATGTACTGCAGCCCGAACACCACGAACAGGATCACCACCAACACCTTGAGCACCACGACCACGCTGGCGAACAACGTCGACTGACGCGTGCCGGAGTAGAGCAACGTGGTGATCGCCGCCACCACCAGCAGGGCCGGCAAGTTGATCCAGGCCCCGGTGACCACGAAGTGGCCGTCCTTGAACGCCAACGGCGCATTCGCCAGCGCCGCCGGTACATCAACGCCGATGCTGTGCAGCAGGCCCACCCCGTAACCGGACCAACCCACGGCCACCGACGACACCGCCAACAGGTACTCAGCCACCACGTTCCAGCCGATGAACCACGCCAGCAATTCGCCAAAGGTGGCGTAGGCGTAGACGTAGGCACTGCCCGAGACCGGCAGCATGGCGGCGAACTCCGCATAGCTCAGTGCCGCCAACGCTGCGGCCAGGCCGGCCAGCACGAATGAAATGGTCAGGGCCGGACCGGCGTGTTCGGCAGCCGCCTGCCCGGTAATGACGAAAATACCGGCGCCGATCACCGCTCCCACGCCCAGGACGATCAGGTCCTTCAGGCCCAGCGTGCGCCGCATGTTGTCGCTGGCGGCAAGCGAGGCCTCGATGGGTTTGACGGTGAACAGCGAGCGGATCAGTGACATCGGTGTTTTCCGGGCAGCGTCAGGGCTGCCGTCCAGGGTGAAAGCACCGGACCATGACAGCCCCAGCCGCTCCCTGCAACCACCGCTCGTCCGCCCGCCCTCGGCCGGCGGGACGGACGCCGCGTTCGCTATGCTGGCCCGGTCAAGGAGAGGACCGATGAGACGCTCTGTTCGAAGCATGCTGGCCGTACTGGCCCTGATAACGGCCACCCTGGGTCACGCCCGTCCTGAGGTAGGCGCCATCCCTTCAGACGAACTCGGCCGTGATCGCGACGGACACGACGTGCGTGTGTCCGGTCTGCGCGGCAAGGTGGTCGTCGTGTCGTTCTGGGCGTCGTGGTGCGGCTACTGCCGCAAGGAGCTGCCGGTACTCGCCGCACTCCAGAAACTCAAAGGCACCGCCGACCTGCAAGTCATCGGCGTGAACCATGACGACACCTACGAGGCATTCAAAGACCTCCGCAACCGCTGGAAGAGCCTCGACATCATCCTGACCTATGACCCGCCGGACGGGCGCATCGGCAAGCCTTACGACATCAAGACGTTGCCCTTCATGGTGATGATCGGACGAGATGGGCGTATCGCCCACGTCTACACGGGTTATGACGAAAACATGCTCAACATCATCATGTCGGACGTGGACGATCTGCTCGCACAGCCGGCGCCGGGAGCAACGGCCGCTACCGTCACCCCTCCGGCATCCTCCTGATCCAGCGCGAAAAAGTCACGCCGGAGGCAATGTCAATTCTTGCCCGGTCCGGGCCGCGCCGTTAGGCTGTGGATCCATCCTGCGCGTGCGCCATGTCCGTTCGCTTCGCTCACCTCCACCTTCACAGCGAATACTCGCTGGTCGACTCGACTGTCCGCATCAAGGGGCTGGTCGAGGCTTGCGTGCGCCTGGGTATTCCGGCAGTCGCGCTGACCGACGACAGCAACATGTTCGCGCTGGTGAAGTTCTACAAAGCCTGCAGCGCGGCCGGCATCAAACCGATCGGCGGCAGCGACGTGTGGGTCAGTTCGCCGGATGACCCGCGTCCCTGGCGTCTTACCCTGCTTGTCCAGAACCATGCGGGCTACCTCAATCTGTCCCGCTTGGTGTCGCGCGCATGGCGCGACGGCCAGCACAGCGGCCGGGCCATGGTCGATGCCACCTGGCTCACGCCGGAAGCGACGCACGGCCTGATCGCCGTGCTCGGCCGCGACAGCGAAGTCGCGCGTGTCGCCGTGAACCAGGGTGTGGATACAGCCGTGGCACGCGTCCATGCTTTCGCGACGCAGATGGCCGATCGCCTCTACCTTGAACTGACCCGCACCGGTCGCGAGGGCGAGGAAAACTGGAACGCCGCCGCGCTAGGCGTTGCCGCACAGCTCGACCTGCCGGTGATTGCCAGCAACGATGTGCGCTTCCTCAAGCAGGACGGCTTCGAGTCGCACGAAGCGCGCGTGTGCATCAATCAGGGGCGCGTACTCGCCGACCCCAAGCGTCCACGCGATTACAGCGACCAGCAGTACCTCAAGTCGCCAGAAGAAATGGAGGCGTTGTTCGCCGATATTCCCGAGGCGCTGGAAAACACCATCGAGCTAGCCAAGCGCTGCACGCTGGAACTGAACTTCGGTACGTACTACCTGCCTGATTTCCCGGTGCCGGAAGGCCATGACCTGGCCAGTTACATCCGCGAGATATCACGCGACGGCCTGAAGGAACGACTGGAATTCGCCGGCGTCGCGCCCGGCCGTACGCGCGAGGAATACGAAGCGCGGCTGGAACGCGAGCTGGACGTCATCATCAAGATGGGCTTCCCCGGCTACTTCCTGATCGTGGCGGACTTCATCAACTGGGGTAAGCAGAACGGCATTCCCGTGGGCCCGGGCCGTGGTTCGGGTGCAGGTTCGCTGGTCGCCTGGGTGCTGAAGATCACGGATCTCGATCCGATCCAGTTCGATCTGCTGTTCGAGCGATTCTTGAATCCCGAACGCGTGTCGATGCCCGACTTCGACATCGACTTCTGCATGGATCGCCGCGATGAGGTGATCGATTACGTCGCACGCAAATACGGCCGCGACCACGTCAGCCAGATCATCACCTACGGCTCGATGGCGGCCAAGGCTGTGCTGCGCGACTCCGGTCGTGTGCTCGGCATGGGCTACAACGCGGTGGACCGCATCGCCAAGCTCATTCCGCCCCGCCCGCTGGATCTCACGCTGCAATGCGCGCTGGGTCGTTCGGAGAAGGCGAAGAAAGAGCCCGATCGCATCGTCAAGGATTTCTGCGACCTCTACGACCAGGACGAAGAAGCACGCACGCTAATCGACCTGGCGCTGAGCCTGGAAAGCTTGACGCGTGGCGTCGGCAAGCACGCCGGTGGCGTGGTGATCGGCCCCAGGCCGCTGACCGAGTTCGCCCCGCTGTATTGCGAACCGGGCGGCGCCGGCGTCGTCACGCAGTACGACAAAGACGATGTGGAAGCGGTTGGTCTGGTGAAGTTCGACTTCCTCGGCCTGCGCACGCTCACCATCATCGATTGGGCGGTGAAAGCCATCAACGCGCGTCGCGCAGTGAGTGGCGAGGAAGAACTCAACATCGCGGCGATTGCCACCGATGACGTGGCCACCTACGAGCTGCTGAAGAAGGCGCAGACCGTCGCCGTGTTCCAGCTCGAATCCTCGGGCATGCAACGCATGCTCAAGGATGCCAAACCCGACCGTTTCGAGGACATCATCGCGCTGGTGGCGCTGTACCGCCCCGGCCCGATGGACCTGATCCCCAGCTTCGTCGCCCGTAAGCACGGCCGCGAGGAAGTGGTGTATCCCGATCCGCGCGTCGAGCCGATCCTGAAAGAGACCTACGGCATCATGGTCTATCAGGAGCAGGTGATGCAGATGGCGCAGATCGTGGGCGGCTATTCGCTCGGCGGCGCCGATCTGCTGCGCCGCGCGATGGGTAAAAAGAAACTCGAGGAAATGGCGAAGGAGCGCGCCAAGTTCCGCGAGGGTGCCGCCAAGGACGGGCTCACCGGCGAAAAAGCCGACGAAATCTTCGACTTGATGGAGAAGTTCGCGGGCTACGGCTTCAACAAGTCACACGCCGCCGCATATGCCGTGGTTTCGTACCACACCGCCTGGTTGAAGACGCACTACCCCGCGGAGTTCATGGCCGCGACGATCTCGTCGGACATGGACAACACCGACAAGGCGGTGACCTTCATCGACGAGTCGAAGGCGATCGGCCTGAAGGTGTTGCCGCCGGACATCAACACGTCAGAGTTCATGTTTGTTGCCGTCGAGCCGAAGGTGATCCGCTACGGTCTCGGCGCCATCAAGGGCGTGGGTCAGGGTGCCTGCGAAGCGATTGCCGACGAGCGCAAACGCGGTGGCGTGTACAAGGATCTCGCCGACTTCTGCCGCCGCGTGGATTCGCTGAAGCTCAATCGCCGCGTGCTCGAAGCATTGATTCTTTCCGGTTCGCTCGATGCGCTAGCGCCCAATCGCGCCAGCCTGATGGCGCAGTTGCCGAACGCCATGAAGGCGGCCGACCAGCATCTGAAAAACAAGCAGTCTGGCCAGAACGACATGTTCGGCGCGTCCATGTCATCCGAGAACGGGAGCGCCAACGCGCCGACGGTCGAGGTGGATCTGCCCATGGTGGCCGAGTGGCCACTCGAACAGTTGCTGCAAGGCGAACGCGACACGCTCGGCCACTATCTCTCCGGCCATCCCACTGATCCATGGCGGGACGAGCTAGCTCAGCTCTCAACCTGTCCTCTGGGCGAGATCGGCGATCGTTATCAACCGCCCAAGCCGCGCAAGAACGACGGTGACGAAAACCGTTTCCGCCGCGGTCCGGACACGCCGTGGACGGTAGCCGGCATGGTCACTGCTGTGCGCAAGCGCGGTGATAGCGATGCCTTCGTCCGACTCGAGGACGGTACCGGCATCATCGAGGTGAGCTTCTTCGGCGACCTCTACCAGCAGATCGCCCCGATGCTTACGCGCGACCAATTGCTGATCGTCGAAGGTGGCCTGCGCATCGACGATTTCTCCGGCGGTGGTTTCGCCGTGCGTGCCCGCAGCGCCTACACCCTGGGTGATGCCTGCCGCCGCTTCGCTCGCCTGCTGCGTTTAAAACTGAACGGCGTGAACCCCGCCTTCATTGACGACCTGCGCCGCACGCTCGCCGGCTACCGCGGTGGACGCGCCAGCGTGATTCTTCACGGCTACCACAACGCCCTTGCCCAGGCGGATCTGGAGTTGGGAGAGGACTGGCGCGTGGATGCGATCCCTGAGCTCCTGCGTGCCATCCGCGCGATTCCCGGCGTCGAGGCGGCCAAGCTACGCATCGTCAAGACGGACGACCGTCCGCGCGGCGATTGAACCCCGCGCCAGCCTTCACGTTTCCCATACGCATCCGTTCCCGCGTTCTTTTCTAGACCGGTATACTTGCGCGCTTCCGTGTCATGAACTGCACCGAATGAATCCTAACTTCCTCGATTTCGAACAACCCATCGCCGAGCTGGACGCGAAGATTGAAGAGCTTCGTCACGCCAGCCATGGGCAGGCGTTCAACATCGACGAAGAAGTCGGGCGTCTGCGCGAAAAGCTGAAGCTCAAGACCAACGAGATCTTCCGCAACCTCACGCCGTGGCAGGTGACGCAGTTGTCGCGTCACCCTGGCCGGCCGTACACGCTCGACTACATCAGCGTGATCTGCGACGAATTCCACGAACTCGCCGGCGACCGCGCCTACTCGGACGACGCTGCCATCGTCGGCGGTCTCGGCCGCATCAATGGCCGTTCGGTGATGATCATCGGCCATCAGAAGGCACGCGATACCAAGGGCAAGGTGCGCCGCAACTTTGGCATGCCGCGTCCTGAGGGTTACCGCAAGGCACTTCGCCTTATGAAGATGGCCGAACGATTCGGCCTGCCGCTGATCACGCTCATCGATACGCCAGGCGCCTACCCGGGCGTGGGTGCGGAAGAGCGCGGTCAGTCGGAAGCCATTGCCCGCAACCTGCTGGAAATGGCCGACTTGAAGACGCCTATCGTCTGCACCGTGATCGGTGAAGGCGGCTCCGGTGGCGCGCTCGCCATCGGCGTGGGCGATCGCACCGTCATGCTGCAGTATTCGACGTACTCGGTGATCTCGCCAGAAGGCTGCGCTTCCATCCTGTGGAAGAGTGCGGAGAAGGCCAAGGACGCCGCCGAAGCGCTGGGCCTCACCGCTCCGCGCCTGCTGGAACTGGGCCTGATCGACAAGGTGGTGCGCGAGCCGCTGGGCGGCGCCCATCGCAATCCGCACTCCATGGCCGTACGCCTGAAGGCCGTGCTGCTCAACCAGATCGACGAACTCGAAGCCCTGCCGGTGAAGGATCTGCTGGAGCTGCGCTACAAGCGCCTGCGCGGCTACGGTGCCTACACCGAGTGAGCCCAGCCTGAGTCGGGAGGGGTGCGCGGCGAGAAGACCATATCCCGACGCAGATCCCTCTTCACTCACTGCCCTGTCTTCCTGACCTACCATCCGGGCACCATCGTCCGGAAATGCGTTCATGGCCAGCGAACACGCCACCAAACTCGCCGTTCTTATCGACGCGGACAACGCGCAGCCGACCATCTCCGAGGCGTTGCTCGCCGAAGTTGCCAAGTACGGTACGGCGCACGTGAAGCGAGCCTATGGTGATTGGACGTCCAATCACCTCAAGGGTTGGAAGGAACAACTGCTCACGCAGTCGATCCAGCCCATCCAGCAGTTCGGCTACACCAGCGGCAAGAACGCCACCGACTCAGCCATGATCATCGACGCGATGGATCTGTTGTATTCCGGGCGCTTCGATGGCTTCTGCATCGTCTCCAGCGACAGCGACTTCACCCGACTGGCTGCGCGCATCCGCGAATCCGGCCTGATCGTCTACGGCTTCGGTGAGCGTAAGACACCCGACCCGTTCGTGGCTGCCTGCGACAAGTTCATCTACACCGATATCCTGGTCGCCAAGCCGGATGAGGAGCAGCCGCTCAAGCCGCGTACTGCCGCACAACTCAAGCAGGATTCCAGCCTGGTGAACCTGCTGCGCAACGCGGTAGATGCGGCATCGGACGACGACGGCTGGGCTACCCTGAGCGGGGTCGGCTCAATCGTCACCAAGCAGCGCCCCAACTTCGACGCGCGCAGCTATGGCTACAACAAGCTCAGCGAACTGATCACCGCCACTACGCTGTTCGAGATGGATCGCCGCAATGCCGGCGAAGGTCGCCCCAAGGTGATCTACGTGCGCAACAAGAGCAAGAAAGCCACCGCCCGTGAATGAACTGAACCACATCCTGCGCGACGCGCTGCACGCGCACCCGGCCGGCCCTCTATGCGTCGCCTATAGCGGCGGCCCTGATTCCACCGCGTTGTTGCATGCATTGGCGCAACTGCCGCAGGCACAGGGACTGCGAGCGCTGCACATCGATCATGGACTGCATGCCGATAGCCACGCATGGGCTGAGCACTGCCGGCAGCTTGCTGGCGAATGGGGCGTGTCGTGCCTGGTGCTGCGGGTGGATGTCGACCATGCGCGCGGCTATGGCCTGGAGGCCGCGGCGCGCGATGCGCGCTACCGCGCGTTCGCCGCATCGCTGCAGAAAGGCGAGCGACTGGTGCTGGCGCATCACCGCGACGATCAGGCGGAAACCGTGCTGCTGAAACTGCTGCGCGGCGCCGGCCCCGAAGGTCTTGGCGGCATGCGCGCAACGCGACGCCTCGGTGACGGACTGCTCTGGCGCCCCTTGCTGGATACGCCTCGCGATGTCCTGCGCCGTTACGTGGAGCAGAACGCACTTCCCTGCATCGACGATCCTTCGAACCGTGATGCGCGCCTTTCGCGGAATTTCCTTCGCCACGAAATTCTGCCGCGCCTGAGTCAGCATTGGCCACAAGCGGTGGATTCGATCATCCATAGCGCTCGCCTCCACCGCTCCGCCAGCGAGGCGCTGGAGCGCCAGTGGCGCGCGGCACAGTCCCACCTGCTCGACCCATCCAGCGGCAGCCTCGACGCCGTCGGCTGGCTCTCGCTCACACCGGCCTTGCGGCACCCCCTGCTCGACGACTGGCTGCACTCGCGCGGACTCACCGCGCCCACCACCGCACAACGTGAGCAGATCGAGCGCCAATGCGTGGCCCGCGACGGCCAGTTGCCCTGTATCCGCTGGCCTGGCGCCGAAGTGCATGTCTGGAAAAACCGGCTATGGGCGCTTCCACCTCAGCATGGGGTGGACCCGCAGTGGCAGGCGGACTGGCACGGTGAACCGTTGGCCCTGCCAGACGGCGGAAGCCTGTTGCTCGACCCTCCGACACGGTTGGACAGCGCGCTGACCGTGCGCCTGCGCCGAGGGGGCGAACGCCTGCGCCCTGCTGGGGACGCACATACCCGCGAGTTGCGCGACCTGTTCCAGCAAAGCGGCATGCCCCCGTGGCGGCGGGTGGCTTGCCCCCTGCTGTTCGTGGGGGACGAACTCATCGGCGTAGGTGATCGCTGGCTTACCGAGCGGGGCATAGCGCTGCTGGCTGGCGCCAAACCCCGCTGGCAAGCTGCGTGGTGACCACCTTATTGCTGCAACAGCCACCTTCGCGGATTGATTCCGCACGGCCCCTGCGCTAGTTTTGCGGGCCATGGCCAAGTCTGCATCCGCTCCCGTCGCTCCCGCCGCCGATTTCGAACACTCGCTGGACGAACTCGAACAGCTGGTTGCGCGTATGGAAGGGGGCGAGCTGAGCCTGGACGAATCCCTGTCCTCTTTCGAGCGCGGCATCGGCCTCTATCGCCATTGCCAGCAGGCATTGGAAAATGCCGAGTTACGCGTACGAATGCTGCTCGACCCCGATGCCCCAGACACTGCCGAACCCTTTGAACCCCAGCTCTGAGCTTGGTATTCAGCTCAAGTCGCTGATCGCCCGCGCTGAAGAGGCGCTTGTCAGCTCGCTCCCCCCCGCCGACACCGCCCCCGTGGAACTCCACCAGGCGATGCGTTACGCCGTGCTTGGCGGCGGCAAGCGCTTGCGCCCGCTGCTGGTCTACGCCGCCGGCCATGCGCTCGGGGAAGTGGGGTCGAGTCTGGACGCTCCTGCCGTGGCCGTGGAGTTGATCCACGCCTACTCGCTGGTGCATGACGACCTGCCCTCCATGGACGACGACGCCATGCGTCGCGGCCGACCCACCTGCCATATCGTCTTTGGCGAAGCCATGGCGATCCTCGCTGGCGACGCGCTACAGGCGCTGGCGTTCGAATTGCTGGCCCACGACGTGGACGCGGGCGTGTCGCCCGTACGCTGCGTGGAAATGCTGCGTGTACTGGGCCGCGCTTGCGGCGCCGACGGCATGGCCGGCGGGCAGGCGCTGGACTTGGCCGCCGTGGGCCGCAAGCTCACGCTCGCCGAGCTGGAATTCATGCATGCCTGCAAGACCGGCGCGCTGATCCGTGCCGCCGTGCAACTCGGTGGCCTCGCCGCCGGCGCGACCACCGAGGAGCTCGCCGCACTGGACCGCTACGGCCACGCCGTGGGCCTGGCGTTCCAGGTGCGTGACGACATTCTGGACGTCGAAGGCGAATCGGCGGTGCTCGGCAAGACGGCGGGTAAGGACGCGGCGGCAGACAAACCTACCTTCCCGTCCATCATCGGCATGGATGCGTCCCGCGAACATCTTGAACACCTCACGCGGGAGGCCCTGGATGCCATCGCCCCGTTTGGCCAAGGTCGCGTGCTGCTGGAAGAGCTGGCGCACTACGCCGCAGCGCGGCTGAAGTAGAGCCGTAGCAGGCGGCTGCTCCCCTTTGACGCTTACGCCTCACTGACGACGCGTCAACAACGACCGCGCTGGAACGTTTCCAAAGGGTCACGCCCCTCACCGTTCCGACTGCCATGCCCTTATTTCGTTTCGCACGTCACGCGCGTGCTGGTCTCGCCGGCGTCATCGCAGCACTGCTGCTCGCCGGCACGGCCATCGCTGCCCAGAACACCGACTTCACCGGCGCCTGGCGTCTGGATGATCGCAACAGCGATACGTCCGATGCCCTGACCGCCGCAATGCGTCTAGAAGCACGCAAGGAACTGGCCAGCCAGCAGGCCACTACGCCCGCCTCATCGTCGTCCAGCCCTACTCCTGCCACCAGCGGCAACGGTGGCCGTCACGGCGGCATGGGCGGTGGTGGAGGCATGGGAGGTGGGGGCATGGGCGGCCACGGTGGTGGCGGCATGGGCGGTGGCGGACACGGCCGTCATGGCGACAACAGCAGCAAGCCGACCAGCGGCAGCGATAAGGACCCGATCGCGACGGCCACCTATCCGATGCCACCCACATTGAAAGCCGACTCCGTGCTGCTCGTGCAGCAGGACGAGAAGACCTTCCAGATCCGCCTGGACAACGGCGACCAACTCACCGGCAAACTGGACGGCGTGGCACGACAGACACTCAACGGCAACGCCATGGTGCGCGGCCATGTGGAGAACGGCCAGCTGACGGTGAATATACGCTACGCCGACGGCACCCAGCTCGACCAGACCTGGGCGATGACGCCCAATGCTGCGCAGATGGTCGTCACAGGTGCATGGAAGGTGCCCTCGCTGGAACAGCCGGTGACCTTCAAACGCACCTACGTGGGGCTCCACTGAGGTGAAAAAGGCGGCCCGTGGGCCGCCTTTTCATAGAGGCTATCTAGCCGATCAGTCGCAAGGTGTACGGGTAGCGATAGCGCACGCCTTCGTTCGCACGAATGGCCGCGATGATGACGAACACCAACCACGCGATGCCAACGATCCCACCCACGGGCACGGCGATCAGCACGCCCAACCCCAGCGTGATCAGAGTGAGCACGAATAGCGCGAAGAACACGATCGCAACAGTGATGTTGAAGTTCAGCGCCTCCTTCGCCTGATCATTCACGAAGGGCATGGAATCCTTCTTCACCAGCCAGATGATCAGCGGCCCCAGGAAACAGCCCCAGCCGAGCCAGTGCCCGGTGAGGATGAGACCCAGCAGGGCGGACAGGTGGGCAAACATCGCCCACTGGCGTTCCTGGGCAGAAGGGAGATCGGACGGTGCGGTAGGACCGTTCGACGGCGGCGGTACGACGGACTCGGGTGGGACGCTCATGCGCACTTCTCCTGGTCGTGAGCCTGTTTTTTTCTGTGCCAGCCCCCGCTGACGACTCCGATCCTAGCAACTGTCCGCCCGATTTACTGGTGCAGGTAGTCACTCACCGGCGATGGTCATCTGCTCCAGCAGAATGGAGCCGGTCAGCAGATGCGAACGGTGATCCACGTCCGAACCCACCGCTACGATGTTGGCGTACATGTCGCGCAGGTTGGCCGCGATGGTGATTTCCTCCACCGGATAGGCGATCTGGCCGTTTTCCACCCAAAAGCCGGCAGCGCCGCGCGAGTAGTCGCCCGTGATGGTGGACACGCCCTGCCCCATCACTTCGGTTACCACCAGCCCGGTGCCCATGCGCTTGAGCAGGCCCTGGAAGTCATCCTGGCCCGGCTCGACGATCAGGTTGTGTATGCCGCCCGCATTACCGGTGGATTCCAGCCCGAGCTTGCGCGCCGAGTAGCTGCCCAGCACGTAGCGGGCGAGCACACCGTTCTCGATCAGCGCGCTATCGCGGGTGGCCACACCTTCCGCATCGAACGAGCCGGAGCCCTGTCCGCGCATGATGAAGGGGCGCTCCACGATGGTCATCCAGGACGGCATGATTTGCTGCCCCGCGTGGTCCAACAGGAAGCTGGCGCGCCGGTAGAGCGCACCGCCGCTGACCGCGCCTAGCAGGTGGCCGATGAGCCCGCGTGCCACATCCGGCGTGAACAGCACCGGGCACTGGCGTGTAGTGAGCTTGCGTGCGCCCATGCGCGCTAGCGTCCGCTCCGCGGCCTTGTCACCCAGCGTCTGCGCGCTGATGAAGTCGCCCGCCGAGCGCACGCTGTCGTACCAGTAATCGCGCTGCATGCCATCGTCGTCACCGGCGATAAGCGCAAGCGATAGGGAATGGCGCGTGCCGCGCTCGCGACCCAGGAAACCGTGCGAGTTGGCATACACGGCGAGACTCTCGCCCATCTGCACGCTGGCGCCATCCGAATTGGTGATGCCGGCATGGGCGCGCCCGGCATCTTCGATCTGCTTGCCCAGTTCGATGGCTTCGTCGGTCTCGATGCGCCACGGGTGCCACAGGTCTAGATCGGGGAACTGGGTGGCCATACGCGAGGCGTCGGCCAGGCCCGCGGCCGGATCCTCCTCGGTGAAGCGGGCGATGGCGCAGGCCTGTTCAAGCGTGGCCTGGATCGAATCAGGGTTAAGGTCGGCCGTGCTGGCCGAGCCCTTGCGCTGCCCGAAATACACGGTGAGCCCGAACCCGCGGTCCCGCGTGTGCTCCACCGTCTCCACTTCGCCCAGACGCACGTTCACATTCAGGCCCGTGTCGATGCTGGCAGCGACCTCAGCCTGGCTGGCACCAGCGGCGCGGGCCCGGCGAATCACGTCCTCCGCCAACTGGGCCAGGCGCTCGAGTTCGTCATTGCTGCGGTCTTGGGTCGGGCTCAGCTGGGTCACAAGGATTCCTGCACTAGAGTCTGGTTCGTGCCTTCCTGTGACCCGCGCCGGGAGCTGTTTGCGCGCCAGTCAAGGAAGAGCGAGGGAGTGTATGTCAATACACGACTGAGAGATGACGAAGGCTGGCGGGCAAACAGACCCGGCCCGAAGGGTTTGCCGCCCAAACCCCTGCGTGAGCGCCCGGCGGCTTGACCTGACGGCCAGTCAGGCGCTGCGCCACGGAACACTCACGCAGGGGTTTGGGCGGCAAACGCGGGCCACAGGAAGGCACGAACCAGACTCCAGGAACGGGTAGAATACGCGGTCCTACCGCGCAGCATCCCAAAATGGGGGCGCGTCCCCGAAAGCAAAGAGCGTCACGGAGCCAAGCTATGGCACTGACAGCCGGCATCTACCGCCACTACAAAGGCCAGCGTTACCGCGTCCTGGGCACCGCCCGGCACAGCGAGACGATGGAAGAGGTCGTGGTCTACCAGGCGCTCTATGGCGAGTACGGCCTGTGGGTGCGCCCCGCCGTGATGTTCTGCGAAACCGTGGAACTGGATGGCGAGCCCATCCTCCGCTTCGCGCTGGAACAAGCCGAACCCGATCTGCTCGACGGCGTCGTCGCAACGCCCTGAACACCGTATCCACTGCTGGAAGACATCCGTGCCACGCACCTATACCGACGACCCCGACCACGACTACGGCCCCACCCGCACCCAGCAACGCCGCGACGCGCTGGCCGTGCTGGCGCTGGCCGTTCAATTGCTCGAGCTACCCCCGAGCAAACTGGCCAAGCTGGAATTGCCGGAAGACGTGGAGCGTGAAATTGCCAATACGCGCCGCATCACCGCGCACATTGCACGCAAGCGCCAGCTCGCCTTTCTAGCCAAGGTGATGCGCCGCCACGACACCAGCGTATTTGACGGCGTGCGCGCCGCGCTGGGCGAGAACCGCGACCTCCAGCGCCAGGAGACGGCCGCGATGCATCGGCTGGAAGCCCTGCGCGATCGCCTGTTGACCGACCCGGACAACGCGATGAGCGACGTGATTGCGCAATATCCGGGCGTCGATCGCCAGCACCTGCGCTCCCTGGTGCGCCAGGCAAAGATCGAAAAGGATGGCAACAAGCCACCGCGTGCGTACCGCGAGATCTATCAGCTGCTCAAGGATCTGGCGAGCGGCGCCGTCACCGACGAGATCATCGATGACGAAGGTGACATCGACGGCGCGGAAGAGAACGAAGACTGAGTTCTCGTGGGTCGCGCACGCGTGCGCGACCCAACTCCCCTCAATCGTCGTTCGGACGAAACTGCATGCACGTATCTCCCGGCGACACGAAGCAGTCGTGCACCTCGCACAACGCACTCGCCCCGATGCTCGCCCCATAAGCCGAGCCGAATGACGTCAGCCCTGGCAGGCGCTGTTCCGTCACCCGCGGATCATCACGACGGAAGCGACAGCGCTCACAGCGCGCATCCAGCGTAGCGACGGCGGTCACCCGCCTAATCCGTTCCAATAATCGGCAAACACGTGCACCGACAGCACGTAGCCGATGATCACGTTCACCACCACGCCCGCCGTGAACGCCAACAGGGGGCGCCAGCCCGTGGCCGCCAAGGAGCGCAGGCGCGTGGTAAGCCCGATGCTCAAGAAGCAAAACGTGAAGGCCCATGTGCGCAACGTACTGATCGGCGCAACCAGGTCCGGCGTCACCACCTTGCGGTAATCGGCCAGCGAGTAGTGGCTGGCGATCCACGTCACCAATGCAGACGCGAGCACGAAACCGAATACGAACTTCGGAAAGCGTGCCCAGATTTCACGCACGTCGGCTTTCGCCTGTACGCCGGTTTCCGAGGTATTCCATCGTGTGGTCGCCACCCAGGCCAACACGAATGCCCAGATGCCGATCCAGATATCACGCCCCACCACCTTCATCAGGGTGAACGCCTGCACGGCAGCATCAGGGGCGCCGGCAATGGCACCGCCCGCATTGCGCGCCGCATCGCCATAAGCCTGCGCCGCGGCGACGCCCGCGGCATCCGCGAACTCGGATGTGCCGATCCATGCGCCAGCCACAGCCGTGGACAGGCCCAATGCCCGCGACACAAACGGCAGCACGAAGATCATCACGATAGCCCACACCACCACCAGCGTGATCGCTACCGACGTATCCTCGCGCCGCGCGCGCACTGCGCCGCCACTGGCGATCGCCGCGGAAACGCCGCACACCGCACCACCGACGCCGAGTACGGCCGCGAAGCGCTTATCGAGACCTAACGCCTTGCCTACGAAAAAGATGCTGAAGAACGTGGCAAGCGACACGATGGTCGCCTGGCCCACAGCCACCGGTCCCGCCCAGAACAACAAAGTTAGCGGCAAGGTCGCACCCAGCAGCACAATGCCTACTTTGATGTAGAACTCCACGCGCAATCCGGACTGGAACCATTCCGGCAACCGCACGGTGTTGGACACCAGCAGGCCTAGCGCCAATGCAAGCAGAGGCGCTTCGAGGTTGTAGCACGACGCCTCTGTCCACGCCGACACCGTAAAGATCAGCAACGACACCACGAACAGCACTAGAAATGCCGGCAGGAAACGCGACAACGAATGCCCGAGCACAGCGAGGCCGGTACCGAACAGCAGCGTAAACGCAGCGAAGAGAGCGAGGTAATTCGGCCAGTGCGACGCAATGCCCTGCCATGCGTCGGCGAGCGTCTTCCACTTCGCTGGCGCCACCGCCAGCCATTTAAGGCTACTTCCGTTGGCGAACAAAGCCCATGCCACGACGATCACCAGGAGGCCGATCCATACCGACCACCAGTCCTCATTGGCGAACACACCCAATCGCGCGCCTTGAGCACGAGCCTGAGGGCCAGATAGAACACGTACTGCTTCGCTCATCGCAATATCCCCCACCAGGGCGTAAGGTGATTGCGGACGTCAGTACGTCTGATCTAAATGCCTCAGGCATAGGCATCCGCAATGCACTGTCCCCGCGACGAGGGCAAAAGCGAAATGAGCTTTCGTACTATCTATATAGCCGGAGACTACAGTGTCATTAGTGTGATTTCTGGAGCGTTGGATCTAGATGGGCCATGGCGACACTGAGCTTTTCTTCTACGCCCGGATAGTCGAAACGCGATGCCTCTGACAGGTAGATCACAGCCACTTTGTATTGGCCGTCGTTAAGCGCACTTTCCCCCGCGTCAAAAAGCTCCGTGCGACTCGCCGTTTGATCGAGCGCTGTTCGGTACACGGAATCTTCCTGGCGCGAACTGCAATAGCAGCCAAGCCCCAACTGCTCACTCAGAATTTTGGCGCGGACGACTACCAACAAAGGATTCTTCGCCGCATTCGTCTGCACCGATGCCAACAGATTCGATTGGGTCGTTAGGCTACCACCCCAACGAGGCTGCGCCGCAAGGGCGAGCGCCTCGTAGACGGGCAAACTTGGTAACGAGGCAAGCATGCCATGTTTGGCGGCGTCGGCAACGGATGCGTCGTCGCCTAGCATGATTCCGCTTTCGATCATGACGGCATAAGGCAACGCAACGGATGGATCGAGCTTGATGGCGTGCCGCAGATCACCTTCGGCTCGTGCCAACAGTGTTTCCATCGCATTGATCTTTGCACGCGGCGTCTCCTGGATATAGTCCCCTCCTCGCGCCTCCCATGCCTCTTGAAGAAAACCGTAACTGCTTGCCGCATACGCAAACGCACTGGTGGGGGACTGCTGTTTCCAAGCCTCGAGAAGCTGGCGAGCGTCGGCATCTGACCGAACGAAGTCCTCGCTGATCATTCGCCAGAACGCTTCGGGATGCGTTTTCGGTTGGTGTTCCCACTCTGTGAGACGCCGGTCGATATCGGCGGCATGTCCCCCATCAAGCAGGGCTTTCATCTCCACGCGATTGATGACGGGTTGCAAACGGAAGCGGCAATAGGCGGCAACGCTTTCGTGTGTCCAGCGACTGCCTGGAGGGTCCGGATAGTCGAGGCAACGCTGCAATCGGTCGCTGATCTTTTCGGCCTTGGCGCGAGCGATCAGAAATGACTTCATCTCGTCAGGTGTAAACGCGTGCCGCGAATCGTCCGAGGAAACGATGGGCAATACGCCTTGCAGCTTCGCATCTACCCCGGCGTTTGGCGAGTCGGCCAAAGAGGCAGAAACCGACAGACAGCCAACGGCCACGGCGATGCACAACCGCAATAAACGATCCATATCCGTCCCCCTCCATAGAAAGCGGCCCTGATTGAGCCGCTTTGCACCTGATATTCACACAGCCCCTTCGATCTGAGAAAGCACCGCCTCGAGGCGATGTGACCCGACCCTCAGGACGCCGTACCGCCCACTGTCATTGCATCGACTTTCAGCGTCGGCTGGCCCACGCCCACCGGCACGCTCTGGCCGTCCTTGCCGCACACGCCCACGCCTTCATCGAGGGCGAGATCGTTGCCGATCATGGAGACGCGGGTGAGCACGTCGGGGCCGGAGCCGATCAAGGTGGCGCCTTTCACGGGGCGGGTGACCTTGCCGTCTTCGATCAGGTAAGCCTCGCTGGCGGAAAACACGAATTTGCCGTTGGTGATGTCCACCTGGCCGCCGCCGAAGTTCACGGCGTACAGGCCCTTCTTCACCGAGCGGATGATTTCTTGCGGGTCGTGCTGGCCGGCGAGCATGTAGGTGTTGGTCATGCGCGGCATCGGCAGCTGTGCGAAGGATTCGCGGCGGCCGTTGCCGGTGGGCGCCATGCCCATCAGACGGGCGTTGAGCTTGTCCTGCATGTAGCCCTTGAGGGTGCCGTCCTCGATGAGCGTGGTGCACTCGGTGGGTGTGCCTTCGTCGTCCACGCTAAGCGAGCCACGGCGGCCCGGCAGCGTGCCGTCGTCCACCACGGTGACACCCGGCGCGGCCACGCGCTGGCCGATGCGGCCGGCGAAGGCCGAGCTGCCCTTGCGGTTGAAATCGCCTTCCAGGCCGTGGCCAATGGCTTCGTGCAACAGCACACCCGGCCAACCGGGGCCAAGCACCACCGGCATGCTGCCGGCCGGCGCGTCGACCGCTTCCAGGTTTACCAAGGCTTGGCGCACCGCTTCATCGGCGAAGGCCATGGCGCGGCCGTTCTCGAGCAGCTCGCGGTAGCCATAGCGGCCGCCACCACCCACATGGCTCTGCTCGCGTCGGCCGTTGTGCTCCACGATCACAGCAACGTTCAGGCGAACCAGCGGGCGCACGTCGGCGGCCAGCGTGCCGTCGGAGGCGGCCACCAGCACGGTATCCATGGTCGCTGCCAAGCTCACGATGACCTGCTTCACGCGTGGATCGCGGGAGCGTGCGTAAGCGTCCACTTCGCGCAACAGGGCGATCTTGTCGGGGTTGGGCAGGCTCTCGACCGGGTCGATGGCCGGATACAGCTGGCGCGCACCGTTCAAGGCCAGCGGCTTGCCTGCACCGTTGCCGCCCTGAGCGATGGCGCGGGCCGCCTTGGAGGCCTCCAGCAGCTGGGGCAGCACGATCTCGTCGGAATAGGCGAAACCAGTCTTCTCGCCGCTGATCGCACGTACGCCCACGCCCTGCTCGATGGAATGGCTGCCGTCCTTGACGATGCCCTCCTCCAGCACCCAGGACTCACTACGGGAATGCTGGAAATACAGGTCGGCGGCGTCGATGGAGGGACCCATCAGCTGATTGAAGACGCGGTCGAGGTCGGTGGCGGCCAAGCCGCCCGGCGACAGCAGGCGACGTTCTGCCTGCGCGATCAGGGAATCCATGAAGTCGGTGCCGTTTGCAGAAAAGAGGACTTTACCAAGTTGGGGCCGCCGGACGGGGGTTTAAAGACCGTCGCATGGAGCTGCCCCGCCCCAACAGGTACGATGCAGGCCGTATCTATGACGAGCATGTGAAGGATCACGTATGAGCGATACCCCCCGGCAACCGATGGCCAACAAGGTTCTCGACCGCGCCATCAAGGCCCCCATCGAGGAAACCCGAGAGCTGCTGCACAGGGACGGCGAGCTCAAGCCGGGCATGGGCAAGATCAGCAGCGTGATCGCTCTGTCGCTGGGCTTCTTGTGCCTGCTCGGTGTGCTGGCTTTCCACTTTCCCCAATACCTGACCACGCCGGACCTGCGCCACAGGTACTCGGTGGACCTGCTTCGCCAGTTGCTCCTGGCCGCCCTGCTCGTCTCCGGCGGCATGTCGCTGGCGAACATCATCCTTGGCCGTGCGCGGCAACTGAGCATGGTGGCGTTCGCGCTGGTGATCGTGGCGACGGCGCTAGGCGGCTCACGCGTGCCGGTGGGCAATTTCCCGGATCACACGCCGTACATCGGCCTCGACTGGTTCATCCTGGATCTGCTCGGCTCGACGCTGATTTTCGTGGTGATCGAAAAGCTGTTTCCGCTCTACAAGGGCCAGACGCTGTTCCGCAAGGAATGGCAGACCGACCTCAAGCATTTCGCGGTGAACCACTTCATTGTCGGCTTGGCGCTGCTGGTGGTGAACTTCCTGCTGCATCATCTGTTTGGATGGCTGGTCAGCAGCGATTTTCAGCAGTACGTGAAGCATCTTCCGTTCGTGCCGCAGTTGCTGCTGTGCATTCTCGTCGCCGACCTGGCGCAGTACTGGACGCATCGCGCCTATCACGAGGTGCCGTTCCTGTGGCGCTTCCACGCCGTGCATCATTCGGTGAAAACGATGGACTGGCTGGCCGGTTCGCGCCAGCACATGCTTGAGCTGATATTCACGCGCGTGGCCGTGCTAGCGCCGCTCTACATCCTCGGTTTCAGCGAGGGTGTGATGAACGCCTACATCATCGTGGTGGGCTTCCAGGCGGTGTTCAACCATGCCAACGTGCACCTGCCGTGGGGCCCGCTGAAGTTCCTCATCGTGACGCCGAACTTCCACCACTGGCATCACGCGTCCGACGACGAAGCCATCGACAAGAACTACGCCGCGCACTACGCCTTTCTCGATTACGTGTTCGGCACGGCGGTGAAGTCGACCAAGAAATTCCCTGAGCACTACGGCGTTGTGGGTGACTACATGCCGGATGGTTTCGTGCGCCAGCAGTTGTTCCCGTTTCGTGGAAGCACCAAGCCGCGCGATCCGGCCACCTGAAACGAGTAGTCGTAGGAGCGCACGTGTGCGCTCCTACGACGCAACAAAATCACCGTGCGCTGCTACTCGCCGGGGCTGGCGCGGCTGACGGATCCGCATTCGGCAATAACGTCGGCGTGACGGGCTCGTCCTTCTTCTCGAGCGCGGTGATCACGGGTTTGTCCCAGCTGCCGCTGATCTTGTAGTGCGCGCTGGCCGCACGGTTGATGCCGTGCCCCAACAGACCCTGCGCGACGAAGCCGGCCGCGATACCGATGGGACCACCCACGAACGCACCGACCACCGGCAGGCTGTTGCCGGCGTGTGGAATGGCCTGCACCTGCAGATCGTAATCCTTGGCGCGAACGCCCGTGCGGCCCTTGATCGAAATCTCCGCCGCCGGGCTGCGGATCTGCAGATTGTCGGTGTTGGCGTTGCCGTCACCCAGCTTGAAGTCGCCAGCGATAGCGTCGAAGGCGAGCCCCTTGCCGAACACGTCGCCGAAATCGAACGACAGACGACGCGGCAACTCAAGCACTGACACGAGGCCAAACAGGCGCGCTACGCCCGGCCCCACTTCAGGCATACGGCCGTCGGTAATGTTGATGCTCAGCTTGCCGTCCATGGTGCCCAACTCCATGGCGGACGGCGCACCGGGCCAGGTCGCGTCGAGCTGAGCGCGCACCTTGCCGCCTGCAAGCAGCCCGTCATAACCGAACGCACCCAACATGTCGCCCATATTGTCGGCAGCGAAATCGATGCGCATGTGCGAGTGGCTGTCGCCCGCTGTACCGTTCCAGTCGCCGACGCCGTTGATCTGCACACCACGCGACAAGGTTCGTAGTTGGTCGATATGCATGCCGCGATCCGTCGGCCAGGTCTCCAGTCGCGCATCGCCGAGCTTGGAATCACCGAAACGCAGGTCGCTCACCCAAAGATGGAACGGCGGAAGCGCCGAGGGCGTAATGCCCGTCGCGGCGGGATTGGAGGCCGGCACAGCGGCATTCGCCGACGTTGGCGTGGCCGTGCCCTGCCCCGCCACCGCCTCTGCGGCACCGGCATCGCCCTTCTTGGGCGCCGCGGTGTCCTTGGGCCAGTACAGCCTCTGCAGGCGCGCGGTAACGCCGCGCCGCCCAAGATCGGCGAGCGGCACGTTGAAGCGGCCGGCCAACCCGGCGCTGTCGACGTCCACCACCAGCCCATCAGGCTGCGAGCTGGCGAGCAGATGCATGCTCGCAAACGGATGGCCAAACACCATCGCCTGCTCAGCGTTTACGTCGATACTTTCCAGACCGGGACCGTTGCTGCTGCCTCCCGCTGCGGCGTACTGGGTCCACCCCGTCACATCCAGCTTGGCGGGCCGCCCGCGGATACGAATACCCTTGTCGGGCACGGAGTCCGGTGCCTTGGTGCCGAAGGCGAAGGTCGCTGCGAGCGATTGACTGTCGTTCTGCGGAAGGCGCATGCGCGCGCGCACTACCTGCCCCATGCTCAACTGCAGGTCGCTGCCCTGCATGGGCAGGTTCATGTCCAGATGAAGCGGTAAGGCGTCATCCGCTGGCTTTTTCAACGGTGCAGGGAAATCCAAGGCCATGCCGCTGAGCATGGAATCCACACTGAGCTGTTGCGTGACGGCAGCCGAACCTGGGGTGCTGAGGATATTGAAGCCAACGGTGAAATCGCTGCGCCCGGTTGCCACCTGATTGAGCCAATCGAGCTGTTTGTAGCCCTGCGTTAGCTCGGCCATGCTGAAGCGGCCGGCCAGCTTGGCCGACAGCACCGCATTGGGCTGACCGGTTGCACCCGCGATGGCGAGATCGAGCTTCGCAGGCTGTCCTCGAAAACTGGTATCGAGCGGGCCCGCATGAAAGCCGGCCTTGTCGAACGTTGCGGGACCCGTCAGCTTTTCGAGGCTGAGGTTCCATTCCGGCGCGTTGAAATCCACGCCTTTCAGCTGCGCCCTGCCATTGAGGATGAGATTGCTTGCGTCAGCCACCGGTAGGGACAGGTGGAAGTCGAAAGCGCCCGTGCCGCCCAGTTTCAGCTTGGACAGGGTATCGGTGTGATGCATGCCGATGGGGCTGCGCTGCACGAAGTCGATCATGCTCGCGCCCGTGCCGCTACCACTCACATTGAGGTCGAGTACGGTATGGCCCAGTTCCGGGATCAGCGCGACTGCACGATCGACCTTATTGCCCAGCGACTCCGCCTGACTCACCTCGACGAACATACCGCCATTGATAAAGTTGGCGACGGCGTTGACGTTCTCTGCGTGCGGCCAGTCGCGTCCGTAGTCGAGCTCCAGGCCGTTGATCTCGGCGCGAGCCTCGAAGCGGCCTTCGTTCTGGTGGAACGGCCAGTCTTTCAGGTCACCGCGCACGAGCACATCGGCATGATCTATCTTGCCGGCGATCAGGGCCTGGTCCAGCCATTGCACGGCGGCGGGCGACATCGAATCGACTGGCCAGAACATCTTGGCGGCCACTATGTCGGAGGGGGAAAGCGTGGCGTAGAGATCCATGAAGGGGCGGCCACCGGCATTCGGTAATGCCACCTCGCCACGTGCCTGCCCACCGAAGCCTGCACCTTCGAAATCCAGGGCGTCGGTGCCGATGTGCAAGGCATCGTCGTCCTGCCAAAAGGCTACGTCGCCACCCAGATTGGACATCACGAACGGCTCGCGGAATGTGTGCGGGAAACGTAGGACGGTGGCTTGTGCCGGCAGAGACACCGCCACCGCCTGTGCATCGCCACGCAGCTCGCCATGAATGCCATCGATACCCGGTAGCTTGCCCACAGGATTGATAGCGACGTTGTCGAATGCCGCGTAGAGCGAGCGCATCCCTTCGGCATGACTCCAGGCCAGGTTGGCCTGGGTGAGCTGGCCGCGGGGCTTACCACCACCGATCCATTGCGACAGCCCGGGTGACATCTGGGGCTTGAGCGCCAGCCAGGGCACCAGCGGCGCGAGCTGTAACTGGCGTGCGGCCACCTCGACGCTGGCCTGGTCGGTTCCCAAGGATTTCAGCGCGATAACGGCGGCGCCGCCATCGTCCGCCGCCCAGCGCACGGTATAGCTGTCTTTGCCAATCGCCACTTCGGCCAACCCATCGAGCGCATCCGCACTGGCGCTGGCGCCATCGGGGTTGCCCAGTTTCAGGTCGCGAAGATGGAAGCGCGTCAGGCTGCGCACCACGCGGGCATCACGCCAGTCGAGCCAGCTCTCGAAAGAACCGCTACCGCCATCGGCCGTATAGCCGGCCATATCGATGCCCGTCGACATGGCATGCAGATCCAGGTTGCTGCCGCTGATCCACAGCTTGCCATCGGCGCCGTCGTCGCTGAAATTGCCTGCGCCACGCACCTGGCCAGGCGCATCTTCGCGGCGCAGCAGCGCGCCCACGCGGATGCGGCTGCCCTGTCGGCTTAGCTGCAACTGATCAGCTAGCAGCGTGAAGTGCCGGTTGATGCGGTTGTCGGTGATGTCCAGGCGCGTATCACTCAGAGACAGGCCAACCGACAACTGACTGAAGCCCGGCTTCTGTCGCTCCGCGCCACCGGCCAGGCCGATACCGTTGATATGCCAGGTGCCATCGGCGTCACGGCTGATGTCGAACTGCAGACCACGGGCGTGCAGATTCACTACATGCCGCGAAGGCAGTAGCCAACCGCCTGGGTCCAGCTTGATTTCCGCCTCGGGGATCTGGAGCGACGCGCCGCCATCACCTGATCCGATCGTCATGCCGCGGATCAGGAACAACGGACCCGATGGCTGCCAGCGCCCATCCATCGATTGGAAGGTCACCGGGCGATGCAGCTTGGCGGACAGTTGCGCTTCGACCCATTCAGGGTGGCGCGCCAGCAGCGGCAGCAGCATCTGGGCAAGCCCCATCAGCACGGCCAGTGAAATCAAGGACACGCCAGCGACCCAGGCCAAGGCCCGGGCGCAGAAATGGGTGCGTTTCAACCAGATGGTCACGGCTGGCTCACGACGCGCTGCACGGCATCCACCGCGCCTTACAGCAGAACCACATCGAACTGTTCCTGCGAATAATGCTCCTCAGCCTGAAAGCGTATGCTTTTGGAGATGAACTCTTCCAATTCGGCCACCGCGACGGACTCTTCCTCCAGGATGCGGCCGACCACGTTCGGGCTCGCCATCACCAGTAATTTTTCGGTATTGAACTGGCGCACGGCGCGGGTGATCTCGCGGAAGATCTCGTAGGTCACCGTTTCAGCAGTCTTGAGCGTGCCCCGCCCGCTGCACGCCGGGCATGGCTCGCACAGCTGGCGCTCCAGGCTTTCGGTAGTGCGCTTGCGCGTCATTTCCACCAAGCCCAGCGCCGACATGGGATAGACCGTGGTCTTGGCGTGATCGCGCAGCAAGCCCTTTTCGAGCATGCGCAGCACCTGTCGCCGGTGTTCCTCGTCCGTCATGTCGATGAAGTCGATGATGATGATGCCGCCCAGGTTGCGTAGCCGGAGCTGGCGTGCCGCCGCCTGCGCGGCCTCCAGGTTGGTCCGATAAACGGTTTCCTCGAGATTTCGCGTACCGACGTAGCCACCAGTATTGACGTCGATGGTGGTCATCGCTTCGGTCTGGTCGACGATGAGGTAGCCACCCGACTTGAGCGGCACTTCCTTCTTCAGGGCGCGCTGGACTTCGTCTTCCACCCCGTAGAGATCGAAGATCGGCCGCTCGCCGGAATAGTGCTCGACACGGTCGTCCAGCTGCGGCATGAACTTGTGGACGAACTTGACGACCTTCTCGAAGGTCTCGCGCGAATCCACGCGCACCTTCTCGATGTCCTCATTGAGCATGTCGCGCAGGCTACGCAACGGCAGCGAGAGCTCCTCGTAGACGCGCTCGCCCACCTTAGCCTTGACGATGTTCTCCTGCACCACGCGCCACACCTTGCCAAGGTAAGTGACGTCGAAGGCCAACGATTCGGCGGTCTGCCCTTCCGCATTGGTACGCACGATGTAGCCCGACGGGTTCTCGCCGATTAAAGACGTCAGCACCTCTTTCAGGCGCTGGCGCTCGGCTTCTTCCTCGATGCGAGCGGAAATGCCCAGCGTGCGCGCATGCGGCAGCAGCACCAAGTAGCGCGACGGAATCGACAGATGGGTGGAAAGCCGGGCGCCCTTGGTGCCGATCGGGTCCTTCACCACCTGCACCACAATTTCTTGCCCCTCGTGGACCAGTTCACTAATCGACGGCGTATGGCCGTTGCCGCCGCCACTCACCTCGGCGCCATCGCCGGTGGCCGGCAGCGTTGGACGCACGATGTCGGAAGCGTGCAGGAAAGCCGCCCGCTCCAGCCCAATGTCCACGAATACCGCCTGCATGCCCGGCATCACCCGCTGCACGCGCCCCTTATAGACGTTGCCCACGTAACCGCGGCGGGAGGCCCGCTCGACGTGCACCTCCTGCAACATGCCATTCTCGACCACGCCAACGCGTGTTTCGCGTGGGGTCACGTTGATCAGGATTTCTTCGCTCACCAGGTGCTCCCATGCGTGGGCGATCTTTATAGCGGCATGATGCGCACACTGTCGATGCGCGCGCGTATCTGTTTTGCAGAAGATCGGTAACGACGCCAACTATCCCGCAAATAAGGGGATTTCGTGTACCGACGAGTGTTTGATTAGGTGGGCACGAGATGGCTCGGTATGCTGCGGAACGATGCCCGCCCCGATCCTGCCCGACCTGCTCCAACCCGGCCTCGCCCTGGTCTTCTGTGGCACCGCCGCCGGCCGTCGTTCCGCCGAGGAAGGCGCCTACTACGCGCACCCGGGCAACCTGTTCTGGCGCGCCCTGCATGCCGTGGAGCTCACCCCCCGGCTGTTCGCGCCCGCAGAGTTCCCCCTGCTGCCCGCCCTGGGCATCGGCCTGACCGATCTGGCCAAGCATCACATGGGCAACGACGACGAGCTTCCGCGCGACGCCTTCGACGTCGCGGCGCTGCGCCAACGCATGGAGCGCCATGCGCCGCGGGTGCTGGCGTTCACCAGCAAGGCCGCCGCGCGCGCCGCACTGGGGCATGCCGTCAACTACGGCCCACAAACGGAACGCTTCGGGCAGACACAGCTGTTCGTGCTGCCATCGCCATCCGGGCAGGCCCGCGGGCACTGGGATCTCGCCCCCTGGCAGTCACTCGCCGCCCTGATGCGTTCGGCTCAAGAGCGCGCGTAAGCCTCCAGCGCTGTCGCCAGATGATCGAATAGGCGGCGCACGCGCAGACTGGCGCGCAGGTCCTCGTGCATGACCATCCACGTCTCCAGCGACAGCGAGAGCTCGGCCGGAAATAGACGAACCAACAGGGGATCACGCCGCGCGAGATTCACCTGGGCGATGCCGATGCCAAAGCCTGCGCGTATGGCCGCCAGCGCCGCCAAATCGCTGTCCGTACGCAAGGCGAAGTGTTCGCGCGCATAAGGCAGCCCCGCCGGGCGCAGGCGGCGGATGTAGGGCGTTTCTGTATCGAAGCCGATCAGTGCATGGCCGCCGAGCGCATTGAGCGCCTGCGGGTATCCGTGCGCATCCAGATAGCGGCGGTGGGCAAACATGCCCAGTTCGACCTTTCCCACGTGCCGGGCAACCAGTGCCTCCTGGGTGGGCTGAACCATGCGGACCGCGATGTCGGCGTCGCGCCGCAGCAGGTCGGCCGACTGGTTCGACAGCACCAGCTCAACCACGATGCTCGGATGCCGTTCGCGGAACTCCGTCAGGATCGGAGGCAGCACTTCGGCACCGATCACCTCGCTTGCGGTGACCCGGACGGTACCGCTTAGCTCGGCGTGCCCTGCCGAAGCGACACGTCGCAGCACCGCCGACGCCGACGCCATGGCCTGGGCATGGGGTTCCAGCTCGTGTGCCAGCTCGGTCGGCACCAGCCCTTGCGGGGTACGGGTAAACAACGGAGCGCCCAGCAGGGATTCCAGCTCGCGCATATGACGGCCAAGACTGGGCTGGGTCATGGCCAATGCGCGGGCAGCACCGGACAGGCTGCCCTCCCGCATGACGGCGAGAAACGAGCGGTAGAGCTCCCAACCGGGTTCGATGTTAGCCATGCATATTTGTATAGCAGATCTTCGCTATTGGGCAATTTTCTTTTATCCACAGCAACCGCAAGCTGGTGTTGTTCCCAACGAGGATTCCGTCATGCAAACCCAACGTACGGCTCTGGTGATTGGCGCCAATGGCGGCATCGGACAGGAAACCTGCCTAGCCCTGCTGCGGCATGGCTGGCAGGTGCGCGCACTCGTGCGTAAGGCACCCGATGCAAGGCAAGGCATCGACTGGCGGATCGGCGACGCCATGCAGCGCGCCGATGTGCTTGAGGCCGCAGCCGGCGTCGACGTGATTGTCCACGCGGTGAATCCGCCGGGCTACCGTGGCTGGGAACGTCTGGTGCTACCCATGCTGGACAACACGATCGCCGCAGCCCGCGCCAGCGGCGCTCGCATCGTGCTGCCCGGCACGGTCTACAACTACGGCCCCGACGCCTTCCCGCTTTTGCGCGAGGACTCGCCGCAACATCCGGCCACGCGCAAGGGCGAAATCCGCGCGGAGATGGAACACCGCCTGCAGGCAGCAGCGGATGTCGGCAACCGGGTGCTCGTACTGCGTTGTGGCGATTTCTTTGGCCCGAGCGCCGGCAACAACTGGTTTGCGCAGGGACTGATGCAAGCAGGCAAACCCGTCACGCGCATGGCCTACCCCGGCGACTACGGCATTGGCCACAGCTGGGCCTATCTGCCGGATGTGGCCGAAGTGATGGTGCGCCTGCTAGACCGCGAGAACGAACTGTCTCGCTTCGAACGTTTCCACTTCGGTGGCCACTGGCTGGACGGACACGCCATGCTCGCCTCTCTGCGCCGTGCCACCGGCAATGCCAGCCTCAAGGCCGGCCGCTTTCCTTGGTGGTTGGCGCGACTCGCTTCGCCCTTCAATGAAACGCTGCGCGAGCTGTGCAAGATGCGCTACCTGTGGCGAGGCCCCGTGCAACTGGACGATAAGAAACTCAAGGCATTCCTCGGCACCGATCTGTACACGCCCGTCGATCAGGCGATATCTGCTGCACTGACCGGCGCTGGCTGCATGCCCGCATCAGCAGCCAACGCTGTGGCGCATGCGTGACGCTGATCAGTCGATCGGCGTATGGCGGTTTTGGGCAACGTCACGTTCCATCACAATCGATGCCTTGTTCGACCACGACTGCCGGATGTAGGTGACCACGGCGGCAACGTCGGCATCGCTGAGTTGCTGGGCAAACGGCGGCATCGAATACGGGCGGGCGTTGCCCTCCGTCACCGGTGCAAAGCCACCCAGCAGCACCACGCGCGTGGCGTTGATGCCGGTCGGTTCGTTGACCGAGGAATTGCCGTTGAGCGGCGGATAGATACCCGCCGCGCCATTGCCGTCCTTGCCGTGGCAATCCGCGCAACGCTCCGCATACACCTTGGCTCCTTGCGCCAGGATCGCTCGCGTATCGAGCTCGGACGTGGTGGTGACAGCCGCGGTGCGCGGTGGCAGCGACTGCAGGTACGTGGCCATGGCGCGCAGGTCATCCTCGTGCATGTGCTGCGTGCTCTGCGCTACTACTTCAGCCATCGGGCCAAACGCTGTGCCGCGCGCCGACTGGCCGGTCTTGAGCAGGTCGACGATGTCCTGTTCGCTCCACCCTGCAAGGCCGCCATTCGCCTGCATGCTCAGATCGGGCGCGTACCAATTCTGTGCGGGAATCTGTCCACCCGCCAGGGATGCGCTGCCCTGCTGCCCGCCCAGTGAATCGCGGGGCGCATGACACTCATTGCAGTGGCCCAATCCCTGTACAAGATAGGCGCCGCGATTCCATGCATCGGACTTCGACGCGTCGCGCTGGAATTCGCCCTCATGAAAATAAAGAGCGCGCCACGCCTTCAAACTATTGCGCACGCTGTAGGGGAACTCCAACGTCGGCGCCTGCGCAGGCGCGTGCACCGGAGCGAGCGATTGCAGGTAGGCGAAGATGGCCAGCGCGTCGTCGCGCGTCACCTTGGTGAAGGACGTATACGAGAACACCGGATAGAGGAATTCACCATGGCGTCCCTTGCCGCTGTGCAAGGCTTGCCAGAAATCCTCGAAACTCCATTCCCCGAGGCCGGTATCACCGTCGGGCGTGATGTTGGGCGACGGAATATTCCCGAACGGCGTGGGCAACACGCGACCACCCGCGAAGCGCTCGCCGCCCTGCGCCGTGTGGCATGACGCGCAGTCGCCGGCGATGGCGAGATAGTGGCCCTTGGCGATGAGCACGGGATCCTTCAGCGTGGCGGCACCCACCTTGCTGGAGGACGGCGGCACCGGTTGCCGCGTTTCGCTACGAAACAACCACCAGCCGCCGGCGATTAGGAGCAGAGCAACGACGATGATGACAATGCGCTTCATGCGCCGTCTCCCTTGTCGCTCAACACACCGCAATGCAACGGTGGCGTCACCGTGCCCGGCGCCTGCGCATGCATGTCGGCCGGCAACTCACGACTCGCGAGCCATGCCGAGACGGCGGTGATGTCGGAATCGCTCAGACGATTGGCGATCTCTGACATGCAATCCGGTGCGACGGTGCTGCGTGTTTTCGTACGCCACGAGCCCAACTGCGAACTGATGTAGTCATACGGCAAACCGACAAGGCCGGGAATGTCCGGCTGCACGCCCGTGAGCTGACTACCGTGACAGGCAGCGCATGGCGGAATCTGTCGCGAGGGGTCGCCATGCGCCACCAGCGTTTCACCCCGCTGGCGCAGCTGCGCCGAAACATTGGGTACGGGCGAACGTGCGTAAGGCACTTCCTGTGCTGCGAAGTACTCGGCGATCTCGTGCATGTAGGCCGGACTGAGCTGCTTGACCGTGTATTCCATCGGCGCGTATTTGCGCAGACCGTCCTGAAAGTCCTTGAGCTGCCGGGCCAGATAACCGGCGGGTTTACCGGCAAGGCGGGGAAAGAAGCCGCTTTCAGGCGTGCCCTCGCCATGTACGCCATGGCAGGTCGTGCATGCGGCGATGCGTTGCTGCAAGGTGTCGGGAATATCAGGATGCGCGGCGTCCTGCGCATTCGCTTTGCCGGCCAGCAGCATCCCGACCAACAACACCCATGCACCCAACGCGTGCCCGGCCCGCGACCACTTCGCTGAGAGACTTTTCATGATTCCCCAATCTACGCGTGATGGCGCTGCCAAGGGTTCTAGGCGCACCGCAACGATATGTCGATTATAGGCACGCGCTCTGCGGCTACGGCGTCAAATCGAGGGCGCAGGACGCGGCGACATCTTGTCGCACGATAGGGCGCATCCCTATCGCCGATGTCGTGGGATCAGGCAGACACCGGATTGGCCGACGAAGCATCGATCGGCGGATGCGCCTCCGCACGCAACGCATCATGCAGCAGCAGCGTGACGCCCAAATGCTGTTCGCTCTCTCGCTCGTGCACTACACCGCCATAGATGAGTACACGCTCGCGCACCGTCGCCATACCCTGACCGTTGGTGCCCAACAGGGAAACCAATTGCCGCCATTCGGGCACGGGTTTGCCCCTCATGACTGAGGCCGCTCGCACGGCGGTCATGCGCAGTACCACCCAACGCCGACCGTGCGTGCTGCCACCACGGATATGCACGCGAATGCGCCTCATCGGCTCGCGCGCCAGCATATAGACCAGCACTTCGCACGCTTGGCGGTAAAGCATCATGTGGACATCCGGCGCGAGCTGATTGAGCCCATCGCCCGTCAATGTGCATTGATAGCTGGCGCCAACCAGCGACGACGCCTGCAACAACGGACCGTTCCGGAAGGTAGCCACCAGACCGTGTTCGCGCCACGCGCGAGGATGAAGCGTGTCGGCCAAACGCTGCATTTCCAATTGAGTCAGGTCGATGTGACGGGCGTAACTCTGCTCCATGTTCGCCGGCAGTACAGGGCGCAGGCGATCCATCATGCGACGTTGGCCATCGCGCATGGACTGGCCTAGGCGATCCAGCGATTCGGCCACATGGCGCAAGCGCAGTTCTTCCTGATAAAGACCTTGCTGCGCCAACAGGAAGCCGCGCAGTTCGTCCTCGCCACGGATTTCCTCCGGCGCGGCCAACTCACTCTTCGGCGAGAGCCGGGCGCCGAGCATGATCAGGCTGGATACCGCAAAGGCGATGAGAGCCTGCGCCTGGATCACGGCCGGATCGCGCACCACGGTCATGGTCAGTTCGATGGCCACACTCGCCAGCAGACCACCTATCGCGGCGCCCTGCCAGCCACGGCGCAAGGTGATCCAGGCGACCGGAAGGAACATGGCCATGCGCGCTACTTCAACGACTTCGTCGGCGTGCGAGGCAGAAGCCAACCACACTAACACCGCCAGCGGTGGCACCACGCCCATAGCGCAATCGATGACCACGCGCTTTATGACCGGCCATGCGCCTGCCTGCGTCCTACCGACCCAGCTCAACACAGCGAACACCGCCGGTACCAAGGTCAGTGCACCAAGGTAGCTGCCAAGAAAATACTCGAGCACGAGGTGAGCGCTGATCGTTGGACCCGTCGGCAAAATCATCACCGCATACGTGCCGGTATTGGCCAAGGCACTGACAACGCCGGCCGCCATGATGCTGCCCATGAGAGTGGTCACGTTCACCGCGCCATCCTTGAACACTGGCGAGCGCCGGCGGAACCAGGCAAGCACAGGGGCACTCAAGAGAATCGGGGGCACAGTGACCAACTCTGCCCAAAGCATCCCAAAACGTTCGTGGTAGGACCAACCAAGGCAGGCAAGCGGAATGCTTTCTCCTATGCCCATCGCAAACCAGTAGCGGTATGGCACCAGCAACAGGCACAACACGCGCAACCCTGCCACGAGATTCCAGTGCGAGACGGAAACTTCCCTCAATAGGGCGTAACCCGCGGCGTAGGCGACCACGACACCCAGTTGTCGAATGAGCGCGGGAACTCTTTCGAGTCTCCTCGCGAAACCGCTCCCGTTCGCTGCTGTGACCATCGAGTAACGCCAAGCCCCTTTCGAGAAAAACCGAAAATCGGGTCCGCCCGGCGAAGCCGCAGCACCGACTAGCAGTGGCCGATGATTGTCGCAGGAATTTGCCTAAGCAATTTGCTGCAACGCGTCAGCCGGCGCGCCTTGCTGCCACGTCATGCAAAAAGAAGGCCGACAAGACCCGTGCCTCGCGGTACGGGGATGCTCTGGCGCTTAACGATCTCGGGAGCCGGCGGACTTGCGCACGATTAGCATGGCCAGCTCGAGCGACTGCTCGTAATTGAGCCGCGGATCCACCATCGACTTGTAGGCACGGTCGAGATCCGTCTCGCTCAAGTCACGGGCGCCGCCGAGGCACTCGGTGACGTCCTCACCCGTCAACTCCAGGTGCACACCGCCAAGGCGCGTACCGGCGGCCGCATGGATGTCGAAGGCCTGGTCCAGTTCACCCCGGATGTTGTCGAAACGGCGCGTCTTGTAACCGTTGGAGGTCGCTTCGGTATTGCCGTGCATAGGGTCGGCTACCCACAGCACCCGCCGCCCCTCACGCTTCACCGCATCGAGCAAGGGCGGTAGAGCCCGACTGATCGACGCGTTGCCCATGCGGTGGATCAGCGTCAGGCGGCCAGGCTCTTCTTCGGGATTCAATGCGTCGATAAGCGGCAGCAGTTGCTCCGCCGTCACCGACGGCCCCACTTTCACCGCGATCGGGTTGCGGATGCCCCGGAAATATTCAACATGGGCGCCATCCAGAGCGGCGGTACGCATGCCAATCCAAGGGAAATGCGTGGACAAGTTAAACCAGCCATGGTGGCGAGGCACCTGCCGGGTCAGCGCTTGCTCGTAGTGCAGCAGCAACGCCTCGTGGGAGGTGAAGAAGTCCACCCGTGAGAACCCCGCGATCGGGCCCGCCAGTGTCTCCATAAAGCGCAACGAATCGCCGATGGCCGTCACCATGCGACGGTACTCGGCAGCCAGCGGCGAATGTTCGACCCAGGCAAGATCCCAGTACTCGGGGTGATGCAGATCGGCGAACCCACCATCGATCAACGCGCGCACAAAGTTCATGGTGAGCGCCGAATGGGCGTGCGCCTGAATCAGTCGCTGTGGATCCGCACGGCGCGCCTCAGGCGTGAACTCGGGACTGTTGACCAGATCCCCGCGGAAGCTCGGCAAGGTCAGGCCATCACGCGTTTCGGTATCGGTCGAACGTGGTTTGGCGTACTGCCCGGCAAAGCGGCCCACCCGCAACACCGGCTTCTTGAGCCCGTGCACTAGCACCAGGCTCATCTGCAGCAACACTTTAAGGCGATTGGAGATGATCGGGCTGGTGCAGTCGGCAAAACTCTCGGCGCAATCACCGCCCTGCAACAGGAAGCGCTTGCCCTCCTGCGCCTCGCCCAGCGCCTGCTTCAACGCCAATACCTCCCAGGAGGTCACCAGCGGCGGTAGCGTGGCCAACTGGTCGGTGGCTCGGGCAAGCTCGACTGCATCTTCATACAACGGCTGTTGCAGCGCTTGATGGGCCTGCCAGCTGCACGGCGACCAATCTTCGCTGCCGTGCGATGGTGGAGACGTCAGAGTCGTGGCGTGTGACATGGGCTTTCGTCTCGCTCAGGCGCGCTTGCGCTTGGCGGCATAAACAGCCAGGAAGACCAGCAGCAGATACCAGAGCAGCGTCCACGCAGGCATCGGCAACCCGAACACCGGCTCGATCTTGGCGCACTCGCCCGACCCGGTGAATACCATCTTTAGCACTTTGGCGAACGGGAACGCATCCATCATATAGCCAAGGTTCGGACCGCAGGCGGGAATCTGATCCGCCGGCAAGGTCTGCAGCCACAAGTGGCGACCGGCCGTGACGATGCCGCCTAACGCACCCAGCACCACGCCACCCGTGTAGATCCAGCGAGCACCGCCACGCGGCGCGTGCAGGCCACCCAGCAGAAAGAACACGCCCATTACCATGAACGCAATGCGCTGGAAGATGCACAGCGGACACGGAATCATGTTGAGCACGTGCTCCGCATAAAGCGCATAGCCCAGGAGCGCCACGCAAACGGCGAAACCAGCGAGATAGGTGGCGCGATATGACCAGCGGAAAGGATTCATGGCGTGACTTTGGTGCGTTGCGAGAACGGGACATTACCCGCTTGCCTGGCCCCTGTCAGCCCTGACCTCTGACGGGCATAGCGCCTCCTTCCGACCATCGCTGGAAGGCCGCCAGGCGTCGTCGCATTTGGGAGCCATAAATGCGAGCCACCAGCGGCTCCAGCAGAGGCCGTAGCCAGGCCGGGCGAAGCCGGAAGTTGTAGACGAAGCGCACGTCCGTGCCACCATCAGGCGCCGCGCGAAACTCCCAGGTACCGCTGAAGGAGTGCAGCAAGGCTGGCCCACGCGTCATGGTGACCGCCGCCACGTGAGGTGGCCGGTATGAAACGTACTGCGACACCATGACGCTTCCGCCCTTGCTCTTGCAGTAGGACTCAACGCCTACAGCCGCCTGCCCGGCGCCGTGGAGCAAATAGGCTTCCTGCAGAAAGCTGTCCCATTCGAGCCGACGCCCATAGTCCTGAGACAAGGCAAACAACTCATCCGGACGAACCGCAATGCGGCGATGAACGATCAGTTTCACGGCAAACCTTGCCTGCCCAGGATTCGGGGACATATGGCAAGCATAGGACAAACAAAAACCCCGGCAGGTTGCCCTGCCGGGGTTTCGCAAAACACGTGTCGCTACCGATTACTCAGCAGACGGTTCGGCGCGCGGGCGATCAACCAGCTCGACGTACGCCATCGGAGCGTTGTCACCGACGCGGAAGCCTGCCTTCAAGATACGCAGGTAACCGCCGGGACGCTCGCGGTAGCGCGGGCCAAGCTCGATGAACAGCTTGCCGACGGCTTCCTTATCGCGCAAACGGGCGAAAGCCAGACGACGATTGGCGACGCCATCCGTCTTGGCGAGCGTGATGAGCGGCTCGGCGACGCGACGGAGTTCCTTCGCCTTGGGAAGGGTGGTACGGATCAGCTCATGCTTGATCAGCGACGCGGCCATGTTCTTGAACATGGCTTCGCGGTGGCTGCTCGTGCGGTTGAGCTTGCGACCGGATTTCTGGTGGCGCATGGCTATTACTCTCTATGTCTGTTGTTATGAAAAGTCGGCGGTTATGTCCGACTTCCCGCGGTTTCCCGCTGATGAAGCCCTTCTTGAAACGGGCTCTTATTGAGCAAACGGTCTCATGTGACCGTTGAAGGCGTCTGCAAAATCCGAGGGATGAACACTCGTCAGAGCACCAATACCGGCGACCAAAGGTGGTCACCCAAAACATCGTGCGGTTTTGATACCGCTTAAGCAGCCGGCGAGCGTACCAAAGCACGCTCGCCGGTTTGCCGGTACAGCAGGCGGTCGCGAGCGACCGCCAAATCATTAACCCAGCTGCATACCGTGGGACAGACCCGGCGGCGGCCAGTTTTCAAGCTTCATACCGAGCGCGAGACCACGACCACCCAACACGTCCTTGATTTCGGTCAGGGACTTCTTGCCGAGGTTCGGGGTCTTGAGCAGCTCCACTTCGGTCTTCTGAACCAGATCGCCGATGTAGTAGATGCTCTCGGCCTTCAGGCAGTTAGCCGAACGCACGGTGAGCTCCAGATCGTCGATCGGGCGCAGCAGCAGCGGATCGAAACCGCCCTTCTCAGCCTTATCGGTAGCGCTCTCGCGACGCGAGAAGTCACCGAACACCGACAGCTGGTCGTTGAGGATTTCGGCAGCCTTGCGAACTGCGTCTTCCGCACCGATGGTGCCGTTGGTCTCAATGTCGAGCACGAGCTTGTCGAGGTTGGTGCGCTGCTCAACGCGAGCGGCATCAACTTCGTAGGCAACACGCAGGACCGGCGCGAACGACGCGTCGAGCTGCAGGCGGCCAATCGGACGAGCCTCATCATCCGGATGCTGGCGCGCGCTGGCCGGCTGGTAGCCGACGCCGCGACGCACCTTCAGGCGCATGTTGAGGGCAATGTCCTTGGTCAGGTGGCAGATCACATGCTCGGGGTTGATGATTTCCACCGAGTGGTCGACGGCGATATCGCCGGCGGTGACCACGCCCTTGCCCTTCTTGGACAAGGTCAGGGTGACTTCATCACCCGAATGCTGGCGAATCGCCACATCCTTGAGGTTAAGCAGGACTTCAATGACGTCCTCCTGCAGACCTTCAAGCGTGGTGTACTCGTGCAGCACGCCATCAATTTCCACCTCGACGATGGCAGAGCCAGGGATCGAGGAGAGCAGCACGCGGCGCAGCGCGTTGCCCAGGGTGTGGCCGAAGCCACGCTCGAGCGGCTCCACCACCACCTTGGCGCGGTTGGCTCCGAGCTGCTCGACGCTGAGGCCGCGAGGCCGCAGCACGCTAGTTGACGAAACTGCCATGCAGGGCTCCGGTTGATTACTTCGAGTAAAGCTCGACGATCAAGCTCTCGTTGATATCGGACGGCAGATCGCCGCGGTCCGGCATCGCCTTGAACGTACCTTCGAACTTCTTGCTGTCGACTTCGACCCACTGCGGACGCAGGTCCATGGTATCGAACACAGTCGCCGCTTCCTGCACGCGGAGCTGAGTGCGGGCGCGCTCGGTCAGGGCAATCGCATCGCCCGGACGAACCTGGTACGAAGGAATGTTCACCTTCTTGCCATTGACCAGCACAGCCTTGTGGCTGACCAGCTGACGGGCCTGGGCGCGGGTGACCGCAAAACCCATGCGATAAACGACATTGTCCAGACGGCTCTCGAGGAGACGCAACAGGTTCTCACCCGTGTTGCCCTTGAGGGTGGACGCCTTGGAGTAGTAGTTGCTGAACTGACGCTCAAGCACACCATAGATGCGCTTGACCTTCTGCTTTTCACGCAGCTGGTTGGCATAGTCCGACATACGCATGCGCTTGTTGGCGCCATGCTGGCCGGGCTTGTTTTCCAGCTTGCACTTAGAGTCGATGGCGCGAGCCGGACTCTTCAAACTGAGATCTGCACCCTCGCGGCGGGCGAGCTTGCAGGTAGCTCCACGATAACGTGCCATGGGTATGCTCCTTTAGACTCGACGCTTCTTGGGGGGACGGCAGCCGTTATGCGGAATCGGCGTGACGTCAATGATGTTGAGCACCTTGTAGCCCAGCGCATTCAGCGAACGCACGGCGGACTCACGACCCGGACCCGGGCCCTTGATGCGCACTTCCACGGTCTTTACACCGTAGTCACCAGCAGCGCGACCGGCCTTTTCGGCGGCAACCTGAGCTGCAAACGGGGTCGACTTGCGCGAACCGCGGAAACCCGCGCCGCCGGCAGTCGCCCACGACAGAGCATTGCCCTGGCGATCGGTGATCGTGACGATGGTGTTGTTGAAGGAGGCTTGCACGTGGGCCACGGCATCCGTGACAACGCGCTTGATCTTCTTCTTGGTCTTGACAGGCTTAGCCATGTTCGGGATCCGTTACTTCTTGATGGCGCGACGCGGGCCCTTACGGGTGCGCGCATTGGTACGCGTGCGCTGGCCGCGCACCGGCAGACCACGGCGGTGACGCAGACCGCGGTAGCAACCCAGATCCATCAGACGCTTGATGGCGATACCCACCTCGCGACGAAGATCGCCTTCGACGACGTACTTACCGATTTCGTGACGAAGCTTTTCCACTTCGCCTTCACTCAGGGACTTGATCTGCGTGGTAGGAACCACGCCTGCGTCCGCGCAGACCTTCTTGGCCCGGCTGCGGCCGATCCCGTAAATGCTCTGCAGGCCAACCCAGACATGCTTCTGGACCGGCAAATTGACACCCGCGATGCGCGCCATGATGTACTTTCTCCGATGCGTTTCGTGCGCGGTAAACGCGCAATTCTAACTGTAAATAACCCAACAGGAAAGCCCTGCGGCACCAGGGGTGCCGCCGCCCTCCAATCCAGACCAACTTCCCACCACCCCAGCAGCCATCAGTTGCGGCGGAGGTTGGCCTTCTTGAGCAGGCTTTCGTACTGGTGACTGACCAAATGCGCTTGCACCTGAGCAGTGAAATCCATCACCACGACGACCACGATGAGCAGAGAGGTGCCACCGAAGTAGAAGGGGACGTGCCACGCCTTTTGCATAAACGAGGGAACCAGACAGACCAGCACCAGATAAAGGGCACCAACACCGGTCAGACGGGTCATCACGTTATCAATGTAATCGGCCGTCGAACGGCCGGGGCGGATACCCGGAATCAATGCGCCGGAGCGCTTCAGGTTGTCCGCCGTCTCTTGGGAGTTGAACACGATCGCCGTATAGAAGAAGGCGAAAGTGATCACCAGCACCGCAAAGACGATGTCGTACAGCGGCTCACCCGGGGTCAGCGCCTGGGTCAACTCGGTCAACCAACGTGACTGGTGACCCTGGCCGAACCAGGTGGCGGCCGTGGCCGGGAACATCAGCAGACTCGACGCAAAGATCGGCGGGATCACACCCGACATGTTGATCTTCAACGGCAAGTGCGACGTCTGGTTCATATAGGCTCGCTGACCACCCGAACGACGTGCGTAGTTCACGGTAATGCGCCGTTGAGCGCGCTCCATGAACACCACGAACGCCGTCACCGCGAGGATCAAGCCCACCACCAGGATCATCTTGATCACCGACAGCTCGCCGTTGCTGGCCATGGTAAGCGTGTGCGCGACCGCACCCGGCAAACCCGCCACGATACCGGCGAAAATCAGCAGCGAGATACCGTTGCCGATACCGCGCTCGGTGATCTGCTCACCCAGCCACATCAAGAACATCGTGCCGGCGGTGAGACCAACGATCGATGCCAGGATGAAGCCCATGCCCGGCGTGTACACCACCGGCGCGCCACCTGATGCCACCTGCTTCTGCAGGGCCACCGCGATGCCGAACGCCTGGAATGCCGCCAGACCGACCGTGCCAAAACGGGTGTAGGTAGTCATCTTGCGACGACCAGCCTCACCTTCCTTACGCAGTGCCTGCAGGCTCGGGATCACCGAACCCATCATCTGCACCACAATGGATGCAGAGATGTAGGGCACAACGCCGAGCGCGAACACTGAAAAACGTGCCAGCGAGCCACCCGAGAACATGTTGAACATGTTCATCAGGCCGCCGCCCTGCTCGATCAGGTTCGTCATGGCTTCCGGGTTAACACCGGGAACCGGGATGAAGGAACCAAGACGGTAAACGATCAGCGCACCAATCACGAAGAAGATGCGCTGACGCAATTCCGTCAGCTTGCCGAGCGATCCGAGCGATGTGCCCTGGGCTGACGCCACGTGATTACTCCACGCTGCCGCCGGCAGCTTCGATCGCTGCCTTGGCGCCGGCCGTGGCGAGCACGCCCGACAGCTTCACTGCGCGGCCGATCTCGCCCTTGAGAACAACCTTGACCTTCTTGGCATGGCTGTCGATCAAGCCAGCCTGGTGCAGTGCGATCGTGTCGATCACGTCCGCCTTCAGGGTAGCCAGCTGGTAAAGGAACACTTCCTGGCTCTCTTTCTTCTTGAGCGAACGGAAGCCGACCTTCGGCAGGCGGCGCTGCAGCGGCATCTGACCGCCTTCGAAACCGTACTTATGGGTGCCGCCCGCGCGGGCGTGCTGACCCTTGTGACCGCGACCGGCGGTCTTGCCCAGGCCCGAACCGATACCGCGACCCACGCGAAGGCGGGTCTTGCGGGAACCGGCGGCCGGCTTGATGTCGTTAAGACGCATGGTGATTACTCCTCAACCCGCACGAGGTAATAGACCGTGTTGATCAGACCGCGAACCTGCGGACTGTCTTTCAATTCACGGACGTCGTTGAGCTTGCTCAGACCCAGCGCCTGAACGCTCAGGCGATGGCGGCTCTGCACACCGCGCAGGCCCCTGACCAAGCGCACGCGCACGGTGGCGGCGGTTTCGTTGTTCTTAGCCATTGCCCAGCACCTCTTCCAGGGTCTTGCCGCGCTTAGCAGCGATCTGCTTCGGCGAGGCAACGGCCTGCAGGCCCTTGATGGTCGCGCGGACTAGATTGATCGGGTTACGCGAACCGACGGCCTTGGCGAGCACGTTCTTCACGCCCACCACTTCCAGTACAGCGCGCATGGCGCCGCCGGCGATGACACCGGTACCTTCAGAAGCCGGCTGCATGAACACGCGGGCTGCGCCGTGGTTGGCCTTGATGGCGTACCACAGGGTGCCATTGTTCAGGTCGATGCTCACCATCTGGCGACGGGCGCGCTCCATGGCCTTGGAGATGGCGACCGGCACTTCACGCGCCTTGCCATAACCAAAACCCACGCGGCCTTCGCCGTCGCCAACCACGGTCAGCGCAGTGAAGCTCATCTGGCGGCCACCCTTGACGGTCTTGGCCACGCGGTTGACGGCAATCAACTTCTCGAGCAGGCCGTCCGAATTTTCGCGATCGGTAGAAGACATGTTCTTTTTCCGTATGCCCAGCGAACCGGGACTTTTGCTTGCGGCTATACCGCTTGGAGTTGTAGGTACTTCTGAGGCGATCAAGTGCCGGCCGAAACCGGCACCTGATCGGACCGGCTTAGAACTTCAGGCCGGCCTCACGAGCCGCATCGGCTAGAGCCTTGATGCGACCGTGGAAGCGGAAGCCCGAGCGATCGAACGCCACGGACTGGATACCAGCGGCCAGTGCACGCTCAGCTACGGCCTTGCCGACAGCAGCAGCAGCGGTCAGGTTCTTCGTGCCCTTCAGGCTCTCGGCAACCGATTTCTGCAGGGTGGAGGCGGCAGCCACCACACTCAGACCATCGGCCGCGAACACCTGCGCGTACAAGTGCTGACCGGTGCGATGCACCGACAGACGAGCAACGGCGAGCTTGCGAATGTGGGCGCGAGTGGCCTTGGCGCGACGCAGGCGGGAATCGTTCTTGTTCATCGTGTTCTCTCCAGGAAGCGGATAGGCGATTAGGCCTTCTTGGCTTCCTTCAGGGTGATCTTCTCGCCGGAGTAGCGCACGCCCTTGCCCTTATAGGGTTCCGGCGGACGGAAGCCACGGATCTTGGCGGCCACTTCACCCACGCGCTGCTTGTCCGAACCCTTGATGAGGATTTCAGTCTGCGTCGGGGTTTCGATGGTGATGCCTTCCGGCGCATCGAACACGACTGGATGCGAGAAGCCCAGGGCGATATTCAGCGACTTGCCGGCCATCGAGGCACGGTAGCCCACGCCGACCAGCTCGAGCTTGCGCTCGTAACCGTCGGAAACGCCCTTGACCATATTGGCCAGCAGTGCGCGCAGGGTGCCACCGAACTTGTCGTCTGCACCTTCGGCCACGGCGACATTCGCCACGCCGTTTTCGATGGAGACGGATGCGCCTGGCAGGGTGTGGGTCGCCAGGGTGCCCTTCGGGCCCTTGACGGTGATGCCATTGGCGTTCGAGGTGATCTCAACGCCCTTCGGCAGGGTAATCGGCTGTTTGGCAACGCGGGACATCGTCGGCTCCTTATGCGACCTGGCCGATGACTTCGCCGCCCAGACCCTTGGAACGGGCCTGCGCGTCGGTCAGCAGACCGGCGGAAGTCGAGATGATCGAGATACCCAGGCCACCGAGGACCTTCGGCAGCTCGTCTTTGCCGCGGTAGACGCGGAGACCAGAGCGGCTGACACGGGCAATGGATTCGATAGCCGGACGGCCTTCGAAATACTTGAGCTTGATCTCGAGTACCGGCTTGCCTTCCACGCTGGAGGCCTTGGCGTCGAGGATATAGCCCTCATTCTTGAGAAGGTTGGCGATAGCCACCTTCAGCTTCGACGACGGCATGTTTACGGCCTGCTTGCCCGTGAGCTGGGCATTGCGGATGCGCGTAAACAGATCGGCGATGGGATCAGTCATGCTCATGAAAACATCCTTCAGAGTGCACCGATATCCGAAAAACCGGAAATCTGTTTTGAGTTGTATACCGGCATAGAGCCAGCCTGCAGGAACGCAGACCGACGACTATAGCAGCATTTTTCCGGCTTTGCGAATAACGGCGCGAAATCACGCCAACGGCGGCGAGCCAAAGGCTTGCCGCCGCATCGGAACGAGGTAAGGCTCACGCCCTACCCCGCCCAGTTTGGGGTATTACCAGCTGGCCTTACGGAGACCAGGCACGTCACCACGCATGGTGGCTTCGCGCAGCTTGTTGCGACCCAGACCGAACTTCTGATACACGGCGCGCGGGCGGCCGGTCAGAGCACAGCGGGTACGCTGACGAGCAGGACTTGCGTCGCGCGGCAGCTTCTGCAGCTTCGTCTGAGCTTCCATCTTTTCCTCATAGGAGGCGGTGGGGCTCAGCACAATCGCCTTCAGTTCGGCGCGCTTGGCGGCGTACTTCTTGACGAGCTTGGTCCGCTTGAGGTCGCGGTTAACCATTGAGGTCTTGGCCATGTGTCTCTCGCGGCTCTCTTAGTTGCGGAACGGGAAGCTAAACGCTTCCAGCAGCGCCTTGGCTTCGTCATCGGACTTTGCCGTGGTGGTGATGGAAATATCCATACCGCGCATGGCATCGACGGCGTCGAAGTCGATTTCCGGGAAGATGATCTGCTCTTTGATGCCGAAGTTGTAGTTACCGCGGCCGTCAAAAGCGCGACCCGACACACCACGGAAGTCGCGCGTACGCGGCAACGAGATGTTGATCAGGCGATCAAGGAATTCCCACATCTGGGCACGGCGCAGCGTAACTTTGCAGCCGATCGGCCAACCGTCACGGATCTTGAACGAGGCGACCGACACGCGGGCCTTGGTCTGGATCGGTTTCTGGCCGGAGATCTTGGCCATGTCGGCCACGGCGTTCTCGAGCACTTTCTTGTTGCCCGCAGCTTCGCCCACGCCCATGTTGAGCGTGATCTTGGTGATGCGGGGAACCTGCATCACGTTCTGGTAACCAAAACGCTCGGTGAGCTTCTGGATGACCTGGTCTTTGTAAAACGTTTCGAGACGCGTCGTCATAACGTTGATTCCTTACGCGTCCACAACTTCGCCGGAGGAACGGAACACGCGCACCTTACGCCCATCAGAGAGCGTCTTGGCGCCAACGCGTTCACCCTTGCCCGTGGCGGAGTTGAACAGCTGGACGTTGGAGATGTGGATCGAAGCCTCACGCTCGACGATGCCGCCAGCCTGGTTGGCCTGCGGGTTCGGCTTGGTGTGACGCTTGACCAAGTTCACGTTGGAGACGAACACACGCTCGCCATCGACGCGCAGCACGTCACCGCGCTGACCCTTGTTTTTGCCGGTGATCACGAGGACCTGATCACCCTTGCGGATACGGTTCATGTCTGGCCTCCGCTCAGAGCACTTCGGGCGCGAGCGAGACGATCTTCATGAACTTCTCGCTGCGCAGCTCGCGGGTAACCGGCCCGAAAATACGGGTACCGATCGGCTCGAGCTTGTTGTTGAGGAGGACCGCTGCATTACCGTCGAAACGGATCAGCGAGCCATCGGGACGACGCACACCCTTGGCGGTACGAACCACCACGGCGTTGTACACCTCGCCCTTCTTCACCTTGCCGCGGGGAATGGCATCCTTCACGGTGACTTTGATCACGTCACCGATCGCGGCGTAACGGCGCTTAGAGCCACCGAGCACCTTGATGCACATCAGTTCCTTGGCACCGCTGTTATCGGCCGCGGAAAGCGTGCTTTGCATCTGAATCATGTCTGCACCCTCCCTTAGACGTTAGCGCGAGTGACGATTTCGACCACGCGGTGATGCTTGGTCTTGGACAAGGGACGGCATTCTGCAATGCGGACCAGGTCGCCCTCGTTCGCACCCAGGTCGTCCTGGGCGTGAAGCTTGGTCGAACGACGGATGATCTTGCCGATCAGCGGATGCTGTTCCTGGCGCTCGATCAGGACCGTCACGGTCTTGTCCATCTTGTTACTGATGACGCGGCCCTCGAGGGTGCGCGTCTGCTTTTTGTTGTCGCTCATATCGGCCGTCCCTTACTTCTTGCCGCCGAGCACGAACTTCGTGCGGGCGATGTCGCGCCGAACGCGGCGCAGCTGGTGCGGCTGGTTGAGCTGGCCGGTGCCCTTCTGCATGCGCAGGTTGAACTGCTCCTTGCGCAGGTCCAGCAGGTGCTTATTCAGCTCTTCGGCCGTCTTGTTAGTCAGATCTTTGATGGCCATATCACATCACCGCCCGGGTCACGAATTGGGTCTGGACCGAGAGCTTGGCAGCGGCCAGGCGGAACGCCTCGCGTGCTGTGGCCTCGTCGATACCCTCGATTTCATAGAGCATGCGGCCCGGCTGGATCGGAGCGACCCAGTATTCGACGCCACCCTTACCGGCACCCATTCGAACTTCGATGGGCTTCTTGGTAATCGGCTTGTCCGGGTACACACGGATCCACAGCTTGCCACCACGCTTGACGAAGCGGGTGATGCAACGACGACCGGCTTCGATTTGACGAGCGGTCAGCGCGCCGAACGTGGTGGCCTTCAGACCGAACTCGCCAAAGCTGACGAGATTCGAGGAGAAAGCCAGACCATCGTTGCGGCCCTTAAACTGCTTACGGAATTTGGTTCGCTTGGGTTGCAGCATGGCAACTCTCCTTACTTCGCCGTCCGCTCGCGACGGCCTTCACCGCCCTCGCGACGCGATTCACGACGACCCTCACCACCCTCGCGGCGCGGCTGGGACTGCTCTTCCTTCGACTCCTGGTTGATCTGGGACAGATCGAAGATCTCGCCCTTGTAGATCCACACCTTGATGCCGATGACGCCGTAGGTCGTATGAGCCTCGGCGGTGCCGTAGTCGATGTCGGCGCGCAGCGTATGCAGCGGCACGCGACCTTCGCGGCTCCATTCGGAACGAGCAATCTCAGCGCCGTTCAGACGGCCAGAGACATTGATCTTGATACCCAGGGCGCCCAAGCGCATCGCATTACCGACCGCACGCTTCATGGCGCGGCGGAACATGATGCGACGCTCAAGCTGCTGTGCAATGGATTCGGCAACCAGCTGCGCGTCAATCTCGGGCTTGCGCACCTCGCTGACGTTGATGTGCGCCGGAACGCCCATCAGCTGACTGACTTCCTTGCGCAGCTTCTCGATATCCTCACCCTTCTTGCCGATCACCACGCCCGGACGGGCGGTGTGGATCGTCACGCGCGCGGTCTTGGCCGGGCGCTCGATGAGAATCTTGGAGATGCCGGCCTGAGCCAGCTTCTTGCGCAGCATCTCGCGAACCTTCAGATCGGCTGCGAGGTACTGGGCGTATTCGCCCTTATTGGCGTACCACTTCGAGTTCCAGTCCTTGGCAATGCCGAGGCGGATACCGGTGGGATGAACTTTATGACCCATCGTCTACGTCCTCTTTAGTTGCCAACGACCACAGTGATGTGGCTCGTGCGCTTCAGGATGCGGGAACCGCGACCCTTGGCGCGGGCGTACATACGCTTCATCGCAGGACCTTCGTCCACGAAGATACGCGAGACCTTCAGCTCATCGACGTCAGCGCCGAGGTTGTTCTCGGCGTTGGCGACGGCCGACAGCAGCACCTTGCGAACAATGGCTGCGGCCTTCTTGTTGGTGAACTGGAGCACGTCGCTGGCACGGCCCACGGGCAAACCGCGGACCAGGTCAGCTACCAGGCGTGCCTTCTGCGCCGAAATGCGGGCGCTGCGCAGGATCGCTTTGGCTTCAGTGCTCATCACTTGCCCTTCTTGTCGCCGCCATGGCCCTTGAAGGTGCGGGTCGTCGCGAACTCGCCGAGCTTGTGCCCGACCATGTTCTCGTTGACCAGCACTGGGACATGCTGACGGCCATTGTGGATGGCGATGGTCAAGCCGACCATCTCCGGCAGGATCATCGAGCGACGCGACCAGGTCTTGATCGGGCGCTTGTTATTGGCGGAAACGGCGGCTTCCACCTTCTTTACGAGGTGCAGGTCGACAAACGGACCTTTCTTTAGAGAGCGCGGCATGATCGTTTCCTATTACTTGCGACGACGCACGATGAACTGCTGGGTGCGCTTGTTCGAGCGCGTCTTGTAGCCCTTGGCCGGCGTACCCCACGGAGAAACCGGGTGACGACCGCCAGAGGTCTTGCCCTCACCACCGCCGTGCGGATGGTCGACCGGGTTCATGACCACACCGCGAACGGTGGGACGAATACCCAACCAGCGCTTCGCGCCGGCCTTACCGAGCTTCTTCAGGCTGTGTTCGCCGTTGCCCACTTCACCGATGGTGGCGCGGCAATCGACCGGCACGCGGCGCATCTCGCCGGAGCGAAGACGCAGCGTGGCGTAACCGGATTCACGAGCCACCAGTTGGACCGAAGCACCGGCCGAGCGCGCGATCTGCGCACCCTTGCCCGGACGCATCTCGATGCAGTGAATGGTCGAGCCCACCGGGATCGCGCGCAGCGGCAGGCTGTTGCCAACCTTGATCGGTGCATCGCTACCCGACACGAGACGGTCGCCCGCCTGCACGCCCTTCGGAGCAATGATGTAACGACGCTCGCCGTCGGCATAGCACAGCAAAGCGATATGCGCGGTACGGTTCGGATCGTATTCAATACGCTCGACCGTGGCAGCGATGCCTTCCTTGTCGCGCTTGAAATCGATGATGCGATAACGCTGCTTGTGACCACCACCCTGGTGGCGAACAGTGATACGACCGTAGTTATTGCGACCGCCGTTCTTGGTCTTCGCTTCGGTCAACGCCGCGTACGGCGCGCCCTTGTGAAGGCCCTCGGTGCGAACGCTGACTGCGTCGCGACGACCGGGGGAGGTCGGCTTGTGAGTGATCAGTGCCATCTCAATTCAACTCCTGGCTCAGGCTTTGGCCGACACGTCGATGGTCTGGCCATCGGCGAGGCGGACATAGGCCTTACGCTTGCCCTGGCGATTGCCAGTGCGGAAACGGAAGGACTTGACCTTGCCCTTGGCATTGACGAGGTTCACCTGCTCGACCTTGACGTCGAACATCTGCTCCACCGCTGCGCGGACATCGGCCTTGGTTGCTTCGGGAGCAACCACGAATACGTACTGGTTCTTCTCGGCGAGACGCGCGGCCTTTTCCGAGATGTGCGGCGCACGCAGCGTATTCAGAATGCGTTCGTTGCTCATGCCAGCCACTCCTCGATCTTCTTCACCGCATCGACGGTCATGACGATGTGGTCCGAACCGACCAGACTGACCGGATTCAGCGCCAACACGTCCACTACGTGGATGTACGGGATGTTGCGCGCAGCCAGGAAGGTAGCTTCGTTGGCGTCTTCCGACACCAGCAGCACGCGACCCGAGACCTGCAGTTCAGCCAGCTTGGCAACCATCGCCTTGGTCTTGGGCGATTCGATGCCGAAGCTCTCGACCACCTTTAGACGGTCCTGACGAACCAGCTCGGCCAGGATCGAACGGATGGCAACGCGATACGACTTGCGGTTGACCTTCTGCTCGTAGCTGCGCGGCTTGGCAGCGAACGTGCGGCCACCACCGACAAAGATCGGTGCACGGTAGTCACCGTGACGGGCGCCGCCGCCCTTCTGCTTCTTGAACTTCTTGGTGGTGCCGGACATTTCGCCGCGCGAAAGCTGCGACTGCGTGCCAGCGCGACCGCCTGCCTGATAGGCAACGACCACCTGGTGGATCAGGGCCTGCTTAAGCTCACCGCCGAACACTTCGTCCGACACGTTGAGCGGCTTGGCGCCAATAACATTGAGTTCCATGGCGTCTCTCCTCAGCCCTTGGTCGTCGGACGGATGATGACGTCGCCGCCGGTAGCACCCGGCACCGCGCCCTTCACCGCGATCAGATGACGCTCGGCGTCGACCTTGACCACTTCGAGGCCCTGCTGCGTGCGGTTCACCGCACCCATGTGGCCCGACATCTTCTTGCCCGGGAACACGCGACCCGGGGTTTGACGCTGACCGATAGAACCCGGCGCACGATGCGACAGCGAGTTACCGTGGGTCGCGTCACCCATGGTGAAGTTCCAACGCTTGATGGTGCCCTGGAAGCCCTTGCCCTTCGACACGCCAGCGACGTCGACGATCTGACCCGCCTGGAACACGTCGTCGGCCTTGATCTCGGCGCCCACGCTGTACTTGCCGAGATCGTCGGCAGATACGCGGAACTCCCAAAGACCACGACCCGGCTCAACCTTCGCCTTCGCGTAATGGCCCTTCAGCGGCTGCGTCAGCAGGCTGGCGCGCTTGACGCCGGCTGCGACCTGCACAGCGCTGTAACCATCGTTTTCTTCCGTCTTCAGCTGCGTGACGCGATTCGGGGTGGCCTCAATGAGGGTCACCGGAATCGAACGGCCATCTTCAGTGAAGAGTCGGCTCATGCCGCATTTGCGGCCAACTAGTCCGATACTCATCTTCGTATCCTGTCTCTCGCTCAACCAAGCTTGATCTGAACGTCCACGCCAGCGGCGAGGTCCAGCTTCATGAGCGCGTCCACGGTTTTGTCGTTGGGGTCGACGATGTCAAGCACGCGCTTGTGGGTACGGGTCTCGTACTGGTCGCGGGCATCTTTGTCGACGTGCGGCGACACCAGAATGGTGTAACGCTCAATCTTGGTCGGGAGCGGAATCGGGCCGAGGACCGTTGCGCCAGTGCGCTTGGCCGTCTCGACGATTTCGCTGGCCGAGCGGTCGATCAGACGGTGATCGTACGCCTTGAGCCGAATGCGAATTTTTTGGTTCGCCATAAACCGTGTCCTGTTTTCGAAAGAACAAATTCTGTGAATCGGATGAGCTTCTCGCCCATCCGCACAACCCGTTGTCGCTAGTTACTGCCAGTCGATACGGCAAGCGACTTCAATGCCGCGAAATCGACCTTAAAAGACTGGGCAGGCCCAAAACGGGCCCACCCAGACAGAAAAGTATAAAACGCGCGAAATAGCTAGGTCAACAAAGCGTCACGCTTCGTTGTCTAAGCCCTTTCCTGCGTAGTGGCCATCCAGGCCAGCGAACTCGAAGCACTTCCTGTGCCTCATTTCGCTGTAAGGTCACCCAAATCAGAGATCGGATGACAGGCAAGACCGCGACTATAGCGTTAAATTCAGCCAAAGAAAAGCCCTAAATACTTCTTTTTGCTGAACACCATAAAAAAAACCGGCCATAAGGCCGGTTTTTTCTAGGCTACCACCCGAGGGTGGCAATCCGAGAGTCTTACTTGATGACCTTGGCCACCACGCCGGCGCCGACGGTACGGCCGCCTTCGCGAATGGCGAAGCGCAGACCCTGGTCCATGGCGATCGGGTGGATCAGGCTGACAACCACCTTGATGTTGTCGCCCGGCATGACCATTTCCACGCCTTCCGGCAGCTCAATCGCGCCGGTCACGTCGGTCGTGCGGAAGTAGAACTGCGGACGGTAACCCTTGAAGAACGGGGTGTGACGACCACCTTCGTCCTTCGACAGCACATACACCTCAGCCTCGAAGTCGGTATGCGGGGTGATCGTGCCCGGCTTGGCCAGCACCTGACCGCGCTCGACGTCGTCACGCTTCAGGCCGCGGAGCAGCAGACCGGCGTTGTCGCCTGCCTGACCCTGGTCCAGCAGCTTGCGGAACATTTCCACGCCCGTGACGGTGGTCTTCTGGGTCGGACGGATGCCCACCACTTCGACTTCGTCACCGACCTTGATGATGCCGCGCTCGATACGACCGGTCACCACGGTGCCGCGGCCGGAGATCGAGAACACGTCCTCCACCGGCATCAGGAACGGCTGGTCGATCGCACGCTGCGGCTCCGGAATATAGGTATCCAGCGCTTCCACGAGGGCGATGATCGCCGGCACGCCGATTTCCGACTGGTCGCCTTCCAGCGCCAGCTTGGCCGAACCCTTGATGATCGGGGTGTCGTCGCCCGGGAACTCGTACTTCGACAGCAGTTCACGCACTTCCATCTCGACCAGCTCGAGCAGCTCGGCGTCGTCCACCATGTCGGCCTTGTTCAGGAACACGACGATGTAGGGCACGCCCACCTGACGGGACAGCAGAATGTGTTCGCGGGTCTGCGGCATCGGGCCGTCAGCGGCCGAGCACACCAGGATCGCACCGTCCATCTGCGCGGCACCCGTGATCATGTTCTTCACGTAGTCGGCGTGGCCCGGGCAGTCCACGTGGGCGTAGTGGCGGTTCGGCGATTCGTATTCGACGTGAGCCGTCGAAATCGTGATACCACGTGCCTTTTCTTCCGGCGCCGCGTCAATCGCGTCATACGCCTTGAATTCGCCACCGAAGCGCTCTGCGCCGACCTTGGTCAGTGCGGCCGTCAGCGTCGTCTTGCCGTGGTCCACGTGACCAATCGTGCCGACGTTGACGTGCGGCTTGGTGCGTTCGAATTTACCCTTTGCCATACGCCTAAAACCCCGATGGAGTCAAAAATAATGAGGAGTGGAATCAATACCCGCGGACCGCGGTGAGATGGTGCTCATGACTGGAATCGAACCAGCGACCTCTTCCTTACCAAGGAAGTGCTCTACCGACTGAGCTACATGAGCACTGCAAAACCAGCGAGAGCCAATGGAGCGGAAGGCGGGAATCGAACCCGCGTAATCAGTTTGGAAAACTGATGTTCTACCATTGAACTACTCCCGCCCTGCGCGGAACTCGTCTGGTGGAGGGAGGTGGATTCGAACCACCGAAGGCGTAAGCCAGCAGATTTACAGTCTGCCCCCGTTGGCCGCTTGGGTATCCCTCCAACAAAGAACGGCTATTGTGTGGATCAGCCCGGGGGCTGTCAACACCTTCTGCGAAAAAATTGACGTTTTCCCGCGTTTTTTTTTCACCAACTCAGAGGTGTCTCTCAGACACCTTCCGCGACGTGCGCGTCAACAAGCTGCTCCATCTCCTTGGAAAGATTCATGAGCTTCATGGCCTGCTCCTGCAGCAGGCGCTCATGGTCATCGCGAGGCTGCCAGGTCGGCACCGGCGTAGGCTTGCCCTCAGGTGCATCCAGCGCCACAAACACCATCACGCAACTGGTCGCCAAGCGATGCTCGTCGCTGCGCAGATCGCGCGCCAGCACATCCACGGCCATGTGCATGCTGGAGCGCCCCGTATGGATCAGACGCGCCCGCACAGTGACCATGTCACCGATGAGAATGGGCTTCACGAACTGGATACCACTGACCGACGCGGTAACGCAGTAGGCCCCGCTCCATGCGACAGCGCAGGCGTAACCCGCCTGATCGATCCACTTCATCACCATGCCGCCGTGCACCTTGCCGCCGAAATTGACATCAGTCGGCTGGGCCAGGAAACGGAAATTCACTTCATGTTGCTTGCCGGGCATGGAGGAGAGACTCGAGGGGAACAGTAGCGGGATTATGCGCCCTCGCCCTCGCCACGCACACCGCCAGTGTTCCTGGACGGGCTCTCACCGCGCGCAACCCAGCGAGCCATGGCAGGACATGACGCATGGGCGAACAAGACACATCATGCGGCGACCCGCTCCGATACCGCCACCATGAAGCCTTCAAGCCGCCGACAGGCCGTCGCACTGCTCGCCTGCGCCGCACTGACGTCCTGCCAGGCCACGCGCCCTAACGCGACGGAGCCGCGGTTGCCCATAATCATCGCCCATCGCGCCGGGAAGGCCGACGCCCCGGAAAACACCCTCGAAGCGGTCCGATTGGCGTCAACAATGCTCAGGACTATCGCGCTGCCGCTTGCCTCGGTCTAGATACGGTTCTGGCGGACTCCCCCGCCACGCTTACGTCGGTTCGCGATGCCTTGTCGGGCCGCCCCTTACGCTGCGGCGAACCCGCGCCGTAATAGATCATCGGCACTGCCACCACCTTGCCACGCAGGCGCGCCGGGTCGCGATCGACCACGAAACCGAAGCGCTGGTAGACCGGGACGGCCCCCTCAGCCGCATTGAGCGTGAACACACGCGTGCCTGCACGGCGCTCACAATCGTTGCGCAGTCGATCCCACAGTTTTCTAGCGATGCCCTGGCCTTGGTATCGCGTACTGACGAACAGATAGACCACGTGACTGTCGTTGCGCACCGCAGCGACGCCAACCAGCCCGCCAGCCAAGAAGGCGAGATGGAAGCGCAGATCGTCCTCCATGCGTTGTCGGACGACCGGGACCTTCAGTGACCGCTCCAGTGCCTCTACAGCCTCGGGAGGCTGGCCAGGCATGATCCAACGGCGTGCAACGCGACGCACCAGTCGTGACACGGCCGGCGCATCGTCAACGCAAGCCCGTCGTATGCGGAAATTACTCATGGCCGCATCACAGCACGCGCGCCGCGCGCCGTACAAGAAACTCAGTGAGCATCCGATCCAGCCAGCCCCCGAATGGTGGCCTGGTACTCCAAACGAACACGATCAATCCAAGGAGGATCACGCCGTTGAGAATTCCTGCACCACGCTGCAGATCGCCCCCCACTCACGCAGAAGAAGACGGACACAAAAAAAGGCCGCGCAGTGCGCGGCCTTTTTTCCCGAACTGTCCGTTTAGACGTTGAACAGGAAGTGCAGCACGTCACCGTCCTTCACGATGTAATCCTTACCTTCCTTGCGCAGGCGGCCCGCCGAGGCAGCGCCAGCCTCGCCCTTGTACTGGATGAAATCGTCGTAGCTCACTGTTTCGGCGCGGATAAAGCCGCGCTCGAAGTCGGTGTGGATCACGCCCGCCGCCTGCGGCGCGGTGAAACCACGCTTGATCGTCCAGGCGCGCACTTCCTTCACGCCAGCGGTGAAGTAGGTCTGCAGATTGAGCAATTTGTAGCCCGCGCGGATCACGCGGTTGAGGCCCGGCTCGTCAAGACCCAGGTCCTTGAGAAATTCGTCGCGGTCGGCGTCGTCGAGCTGAGAGAGCTCTTCTTCAATGGCGGCGCACACCGGCACCACTTCGGCGCCTTCGGTGACGGCACGGGCGCGCACGGCGTCCAGGTGCGGATTATTCTCGAAGCCGTCTTCGCGCACGTTGGCGATATACATCAGCGGCTTCAGCGTGAGCAGGAACAAGTCGCGCACGAGCGCCTTTTCATCGTCGTCCAAGCCGAGGCTGCGCGCAGATTTGCCTTCGTTGAGGCCGGCGGCCAGCTTCTGGAGCACCGGCTTTTTCGCCACAGCCTCTTTGTCGTTGGCCTTGGCGGCGCGCTCGGCGCGGTTCAGCGCCTTCTCGACGGAGTCCAGGTCGGCCAACGCCAGTTCGGTGTCGATGGTCTCGATATCGGCGATCGGATCGACCTTACCGGCGACATGGATGATGTCCGTGTGCTCGAAGCAACGCACGACATGCGTGATGGCATCCACTTCGCGGATGTGGGCGAGGAACTTGTTGCCCAGGCCTTCACCCTTCGATGCGCCGGCAACGAGGCCCGCGATGTCGACGAACTCGACCGCGGTCGGAATGACCTTCTGCGGATTGACGATGTCCGACAACGCATTCAGGCGCGGATCGGGCACGGGCACCACACCTACGTTCGGCTCGATGGTGCAGAACGGGAAGTTGGCCGCGGCGATACCCGCCTTGGTCAGCGCGTTGAACAGGGTGGATTTGCCGACGTTAGGCAGGCCGACAATGCCGCATTTGATGCCCATGGGAACTCCGCGAAGCTGTGATCTGGCGACGAACAAAAGCCCGGACAATCAGTCCGTCTTCTTATCCGCCGCCGGGGTATGTAGTTGTTGCATGGCCTTGTCGAACTGGCCATCGACTGCCAGCGGCAGCACGTCGAGCGCGCGCGCCATGCCGTCGACGATGGCGTCTTCGTCCTGCGCCGATGGGCGACCAAGCACCCACGGCGTAACTCTATCTTTGTGGCCGGGATGGCCGATGCCAATGCGCAGGCGATGAAATTTGGCGTGCCCAAGATGCGCGACGATGTCGCGCAGACCGTTCTGGCCACCGTGACCGCCATCGAATTTCATCCGCACGGTGCCGGCATCGAGATCGAGTTCGTCGTGCGCCACCAGGCACTCGTCCGGCTCGATCTTGTAGTAGCGCAACGCCGAAGCCACGGCGATGCCGCTTTTATTCATGAAGGTGGCGGGCTTGAGCAGCCACACCGACTGGCCGCCGATGCGTACCTTGCAGGTCTCACCATGCAGCTTGCCGTCGAAACCGAAGCGCTCGCCCTGCCCTGACGCCAGGGCATCAACAAACCAGAACCCGGCGTTGTGCCGGGTTCGGAGATATTCGGCACCGGGATTGCCCAGTCCGACGATGAGTCGAAGACCCGCCATAAGATCGAACGGCCCACGCCCCGAGGGGACATGGGCCGCAGCGACTTACTTCTTCGGCGCTTCCGGAGCCGGGGCGGCTTCGCCCTCGGCCGGAGCCGCGTCGACTTCTTCCTTCACCGTGTTGGCGGTGACGACGGCCGTGTCGTGATCCGCACCCAGGTGCAGAGCGACGATTTCCACGCCCTTCGGCAGCTTGAGCTGCGACAGGTGGACGATGTCGCCCGGCTTGAGGTCGGTCAGGTCGAGTTCGATGAACTCCGGCAGATCCTTCGGCAAGCAGGACACTTCCACTTCCGTCAGGTTGTGCGAGATCACCACGCCCGAGGTCTTGGCAGCGGGCGACTTGTCCTGGTTCAGGAAGTGCACCGGCACCTTCACGCGCAGGGCGGCGTTTTCGTCAACGCGCAGGAAGTCCATGTGCAGCATCTGCAGCTTGTACGGATGCTTCTGCCAGTCACGCACCAGCACCTTCTGCACCTTGCCGTCGACGTTCAGGTCGAGCACCGAGGAGAAGAACCACTCGTGCTTGGCAGCGAGCAGGATGGTGTTGTGTTCGATCTGGATGCTCTGCGGGGCCTGGCCGGCGCCGTAGACAACAGCAGGCACGACGCCGGTGTGACGCAGGCGGCGGCTCGCACCCTTCCCCTCGTCATTACGGATCGTAGCCTTGATTTCGTGAGTCGTAGCCATGTTGGTATTGCCTATCAAAAGTGAGCTGCCTTGCGGCAGTCAGGCGACTCCCCCGCGACCAGAGGAGCCGTAAAGCCGCGACAGGCTTATGCCTGTCGCGGGAAAACTCAGTCGATGTACAACGAGCTCACCGACTCGCCGAAGGCGATGCGGCGGATCGTTTCCGCCAGCAGCTCGGCAACCGAAAGCTGGCGGATCTTGCTGCATGCGGCGATATCGGCGCGCAGCGGCAAGGTGTTGGTGACCACCAGCTGGTCGAGCTGGGAGCCCTCGATGTTCTTCAACGCCGCACCGGACAGCACCGGATGCACGCAATACGCCACTACCTTGCGGGCGCCGCGCTCCTTCAGAGCCGCAGCCGCTGCACACAGGGTGCCAGCGGTGTCGACGATGTCGTCGACCAGCACGCAGGTCTTGCCGTCGACTTCACCGATGATATTCATCACGGTGGCGACGTTCGCCTTCGGACGACGCTTGTCGATGATGGCGAGATCGGCGTCGTCCAAGCGCTTGGCCATGGCACGCGCACGAACTACACCGCCAACGTCCGGACTGACCACGATCAGGTCGTCCATGCTGTAGTTACGCCAGATGTCTGCCAGCAGCACCGGCGAGGCATAGACGTTGTCTACCGGGATGTCGAAGAAGCCCTGGATCTGATCCGCGTGCAGATCAACCGTGAGCACACGATCCACGCCCGAGGTGCCGATCATCTTGGCCACCATCTTCGCCGTGATCGGCACGCGCGCCGAACGCGGGCGACGATCCTGGCGGGCGTAGCCAAAGTACGGGATGACCGCCGTCACGCTGGCCGCCGAGGCGCGCTTGAGCGCGTCCACCAGCACCAGCAGCTCGAACAGGTTCTCCGCGCTCGGCGCACCCGTGGGCTGCAGCACGAACACTTCCTGGCGGCGGACGTTTTCCTCGATCTCCACCTGCGCTTCGCCGTCGCTGAACGTGCTGACGAGGGCTTTGCCAAGCGGCACACCAAGACGCTGAGCCACGTCTTCGGCAAGTGCGCGATGGGCGTTACCGGTGAAGAGCATCGGGCCGGAAAGGTCGACGGTCATCTTTAGAGCCTGTTTGAGCCATGTGGAAATGGCTGGGGCGGAAGGATTCGAACCTTCGCATGCAGGAATCAAAATCCTGTGCCTTAACCAGCTTGGCGACGCCCCAGTAATAACTGGTCTTACTTACTTGCCGTTCCTGTCGATGCCGCGAAAGCGCGCCAGGGCGACATGCAACGGAGAAACATCCTCACCCTTGGCCACATGGGCCGTGAAACCGGTGGGACACCGCTCCGCAATGGCTTCGGCACGTTCCACGGAGTCCGTTTCCAGGAAAACGCACGCACCGCTGCCGGAAAGCCTTGCCCGGCCGAAGCCGTCGAGCCAGTCCAGCGCCGCAGCCACACGCGGATGTCGCGCGCGGACCACGGGCGCGAACGCGTTCTCGACCGTTTCGCCCGAAGCAAAGGATGAAATTGTGGCGGGCGGGGCATTTCGTGTCAATTCAGAAGCTTGAAAAAGTGCTCCGGTCGGCACGTGTTCGTGGGGGTCCAACACCACGTACCAACGCTCTGGCAGGCTCAAAGGCGTGAGTTTTTCACCAATTCCCTCGGCCCAGGCCGACCGTCCGCGCACAAAGACCGGTACATCCGCGCCCAGTTGGCGCCCCAGTTCAGCCAGGGCATCCTCGTCCAGCCCGGCGTCCCAGAGGCGATTCAACGCCACCAGCACGGTCGCGGCGTCCGAGCTCCCGCCGCCCAAGCCGCCGCCCATAGGGACGCGCTTCTCCACCTCAATATCGACGCCCGAGCCCGCCAGCGCGAGGGGCTGCAGTAGACGGGCCGCCCGCACCACCAGGTCGCTCTCGGCGGGTACCTCAGGAACGTCGGTCAGACGATGAATTTCCCCGTCATACCGGATACGCAGGCGGATCTCGTCACCCCAATCCAGCAGGCGGAACACCGTCTGCAGCTCGTGGTAACCGTCCGGCCGGCGACCGACGATGCGCAGGAATAGGTTCACCTTGGCGGCGCCGGCCGCAGACGGTCCAGTCGGTGAGATCAGGCGGCGGCAACGGCCGGCTCATAAAGACGCGCAGGTCGTCCGGGAAGCCGTTTTCGCGGTCACGCTCGCGGGCGAAGGCAAATTCCGGACGATTCTTGTCCACGACCTGGAAGCCATGCTTCGCATAGAACGGGGCATTCCACGGCACGTCGGCCAGGGTACCGAGATCGACACGGTGATAGCCGGCCATGCGCGCCCAGCCACACGCGTGTTCGAGCAGGGCAGCGCCGATGCCGCGCTGTCCATGCGAGGGCAGCACGTCCATCTCAGCAACCCCGATGGCGTCGCCGCCCTCCTCCGCATCCAGCCAGACGAAACCAACAGGCTCGCCCGAGCCAATGACAGCCACCCAGACGAGACCGCGGGCGATGGCTTCACGCATCACTTCGGGCGGTACCGATACCTCGCGATAGGACCGCCACGCGGGATGGCCACGAAACAGTTCGACCGCTGCGCGCTCAATGGCGCACAGGGCGTCGACCTGATCGGGGCGGGCGCGTTCGATGTGGAAGGTCATGGAAATGCTCTCAACTTCCTCTCCCCTCCGGAGAGGGGATTGAGGTGAGCCTCAAAAAAGGATCAAGGGCGGATGCTCGCGGGAGGACGCCGCTTCAAGTGGCGTTGCCGCGAAATGGGCCCCTCGTCTTAAAAAGCGGCCTTTTACTGGATATTCCAGGACTCCACCGACAAGCGCACCGAATACGGCGGGTTGCTGGCGAAGATCTTGGTCGGTACTGCCGGCTCCCGGGTGGTGTCCCAGGCGGGGTACGAGATGGTCCAGCCATCCTGCGTCAGCGTCGCGGGCAGCCCATCGTCGCCGAACGTGATGTCGGCAGGACCGCTATCGGCGCGGACGCCCAGCACCCAAGCGCGCAAGTCACGCAGAGGGACGTGCCAGCCCAGCGCGTTCTGCACGACCGTCTCCGGATCCGTGCTGCGCTGCGGACCGCCATCCAGGCCTTCGAGCACCGCCCATTCCGGTGTCACGCTGAGCTTGAAGCTCTTGGCGCCCACCGGCCCACGCACGACGAAGTCGTAACTGGTGCCGTTCTGGGTCCAGGTGAGCGTGCCGCTGCCGCCGTCTTTCTTGCCGTTGACCTCACCCACCACGCCGATCTTGCCCTGCAGCACCCAATGATCGGTCTTGACCAGCAGGTGTTCGCGGGCGCGCTGCTCGTTGAGCAATGTCGAGTAATCGGCCCTGGGTTGCGGACGGACGGCTTCCTTATGGGCGCAGGCGGCTAACAGCAGCGGCAAGGCTGCCGCGAGGAGACGAATAGGAAGCTTCATGGATTGAGACGCTTGAGGGTGTTGTGGAGGTTGACGCTTTGCGGGTCCATCTTACGGACTTCGTCGAACACACGGCGAGCGTCTTCCTGGCGCCCTTGCTTCCACAGCACTTCGCCCAGGTGCACGCCGACGTCCGCATCCTTGTGCGCCGTCCAGGCACCACGAAGGGACTTCTCGGCCTGATCCAAGTGCCCCAGGCGGTACTGCAGCCAGCCCCAGGAATCCTGGATGGCCGGATCATCCGGGCGTTCCGAGCGTGCCTGCTCGATCAGCCGCTGCGCCTCAGGGAGATCCCGATTGGCGTCGGCCAGCGTGTAGCCCAGCGCATTGGAGGCATCGGTGTCGTCGGGCTTGAGCTGAAGCAAGTGACGGAAATCGTTGACGGCCTGATCGGTCTGACCCGCTTCCGCATAAGCCAAGCCCCGCCCATATAGCAGGGCCGGATCGTCGGGCGTGACCTGCAGGGCACGGCTGAACGCGCGCTCAGCCTGGGCGTACTGCTGCTCGTCCATGTAGAGCTCGGCATCCACTTCATAGGCGCGACGGAGCATGGCGGGCTGGTCGAGATAGTCCGTCTGCATCTGCGCCAGTTGCTCGTGAGCCTCAGCACTACGGCCAAGATCCTGCAGCAAGATCGCGCTGCGCAGATCGGCGTCGAAGGCGTGGTCGTCATCGTCGGCGACCTGGTCGTACCACTTCAGGGCTTCTTCCTTCTTGTCCAGCATCTCCGCCATCTGACCCAGCAGATAGGCACTGCTCTGGCGCACGTCTTCGGGCGAATGCTGCAACTGGTTGTAGAGGCGGCTGATGGTCTTGGTGTCTTTGGCTCGGGCAGCCAGCGCAGCCCGCATGGCATAGGTGTCCGAGTCTTGCGGGCCGTTATCGAGCAGTTTGGCGGCCGCGGTGTAATCGCCGCCCTGCCCCAGCAAGGTCGCATAGGCCAGGCGCATCTGGGTGTTCTTCGGATCCTTGGCCATGGCCTTGTCGAACAAGGCTTTGGCGCCAACCCGGTCGCCATCGTGATACTTCATCTGACCCAGCCAAGCGTAGGTCTCCGCCGTGCCGAAACGCTTCGCAGCGGCGTCCGCGATCTGCAACGCATACGCATGGCGGCCGAGCTTGTCACCCAGTTCGCTCATGGCGAGCCAGGCCTGCGGATCGTTGGGCAAGCGCTGCGGCGTGGCGATGGCTTCCAGCAACTGGGTCGCCTGAGCGGCATCCCTGCTGCTGACCAGCACGCGGCCAAACTGGCGCCAGGCATCCGGGTCACCGGTGCCTACGAGGATCTCGAGTTGGCGGCGCGCCTCCTCGGTGTTGCCTTGGCTGAGCGCCAATTGCGCACGGGCCTGCGCGAGCGGTGCCGGTTTCGCCCCCAGCGCCTGCCACCGGGCGATCGCCGCCTGGGCGGCGTCGGTATCCCGTATCGCAATGGCCAGGGCAGCGGCCTGCTCGGCCACCTTCGGATCGGGGGAAAGCTGTGCCGCGCGGCCATAGGCCTGGGACGCCGTCTTGAGATCGGTGCGGGTGAGCGCCATCTCGCCAGCAAGCAGTTGGGCCATCAGGTCGTGATCCTGATCGGGAACCGCCACCACCAGCCGGCCCAGCGGCTGTTTGTCGTTGGGCAACGTGCGCCCCCCGGTGCCCGAGACGGTGGCGCATCCGGCCAATACCAGGGCCACCATGCCGCCAGCCGCAAAATGCCGCAGTTGCTTGAACTTGGACCACCTGCTCAGCACACTATTCTCCGCTCATCCGTCCGTGACACGGCCGTATCCACACTGTAGAACGGTCGCTGCTCATTTCTAGTTTACGCCGCCGGATGCCTCTCGCTCCGAATCGAACCATGAAGCTGATCGCCCTAGGGCTCAACCACCTCACCGCGCCAGTCAATTTGCGCGAACAAGTGGCATTCGATGCGGAGTCCGCCGGACTGGCCCTGCAGGCGCTCGCCCGCGAGCCCGGCGTGGAAGAGGCCATGATCCTCTCCACGTGCAACCGTACCGAACTATATGTGAGCGTCTCGGCAGGGGCCGAAGACGTTCCGCAGGCGTGGCTCAGCCGTCATCATCAATTGACTCCGGGCAAGCTGGACGAGTTCCTCTACCGGCATGACGAAGATGCGGCCGTGCGTCACATGTTCCGCGTCGCGACGGGCCTGGACTCTATGGTGCTGGGCGAACCGCAGATCCTCGGCCAGGTGAAGGACGCCTACCAGCAGGCGCGCGATGCCCAGGCACTGCGCGCGCCGATGGAGCGTTTGCTCCAGCACACCTTTGCCGTGGCCAAGCGCGTGCGCACTGACACCCGCATCGGCGCACACACGGTATCCGTCGCCTTTACCGCCGTACGGCTGGCCGAGCAGGTGTTCGCGGATTTGCGCCAGGCTTGCGTGCTGCTGATCGGCGCCGGCGACACCATCGAGTTGGCCGCACGGCATCTGATGGACAAGCAGGTGCGCCGATTGATCGTGGCGAACCGCACGCTGGAGAACGCGCAGGAGCTTGCCAGCCGCTATGGCGGCTATGCCATTTCGCTCCACGATCTGCCGCAGCATCTGGCCGACGCGGACATCGTCATAAGCTCCACCGCCGCGCGCCAGCCCATCGTGACGCGCAGCATGGTCGAGAAAGCCGTCTCGGCTCGCCGACGCAAGCCGATGTTCATGGTGGACATCGCCGTGCCTCGCGACATCGAGCCATCCATCGGCGAGTTGGATGACGTGTTCCTCTACGGCATCGACGACCTGCGCCAGGTGATCGACGACAACCGCCGCTCCCGCGAGGCTGCAGCACACGAAGCCGATGCCATCATCGACCTGCAGGTCGAGCGTTACATGGCCTGGCGCCGCGCGCTTTCGCTGCACAACCCAGCGGTGGACCTGCGCCAGCACGCGGAAGCCTATCGCGACGAAGTGCTGGATAAGGCCCGCGCCATGCTTGCGCGAGGCAAGTCGCCGGAGGAGGCCCTGGCCTTCCTCGCCAACACCCTCACCAACAAGCTGCTGCATCACCCGAGCGCGCGCCTGCGCGAAGCGGCGATGAGCGGCGACATGGATCTGCTACACGCGGCGGGTCGCCTGTATGGCATTACGGAGAAACCGGAAGTGAGCGAAGAGTAGCGGGAGAACGAGACGTCCCCTTGCGCCCAACGCGCAACCTCTCCCTCCCCTCACTTCGCACACTCGCCATGACGCCTTCCATTCGCCGCAAGCTCGAATCCCTCGCCGAACGCCACGAAGAAATTGGACTGCTACTCGCGCAGCCCGACGTGCTGACCGATACCAACCGTTTCCGCGAGTTGTCGCGCGAATATGCACAACTCGAACCCGTGACGAACTCGTTGCGCGAGCACGACCAGGCCGAACGCGAACTGGGCGAGACACGCGCCATGCTGGACGACCCCGAGCTGCGCGACATGGCGCAGGACGACATCGGTCGTCTCGAGCACCGCCTCGCCGAGCTCGACGACGAACTGCAGATCCTGCTGCTACCGAAGGACCCGCGCGACGAGGCCAACCTGTTCCTCGAAGTGCGCGCCGGCACCGGCGGTGACGAAGCCGCCATCTTCGCCGGCGACCTGTTCCGCATGTATGCGCGCTACGCCGAACGCCGTCGCTGGCACGTGGAAGTGTTGAGCGAGAACACTGGCGAACACGGCGGTTACAAGGAAATCGTGGCGCGCATCGAAGGCAAAGGCGCGTACTCACGGTTGAAGTTCGAATCCGGGACGCACCGCGTGCAGCGCGTCCCGGCAACCGAATCGCAGGGCCGCATCCATACCTCGGCCGCGACCGTGGCAATCCTGCCGGAGATGGACGAGATCGATGAGATCGAAATCAATCCTGCAGACATCAAAACCGATACGTTCCGTGCGTCCGGCGCGGGCGGCCAGCACGTCAACAAGACCGATTCGGCCATCCGCATCACCCATCTCCCCAGCGGTATCGTGGTCGAGTGCCAGGATGAGCGCAGCCAGCACAAGAACCGCGCCCGCGCCATGAGCCTCCTGAAGGCACGATTGCTGGACGACGAGCGCAGCAGACAGGCCGCTGTCCAGGCAGAGTCGCGTCGCCTGCAGGTGGGCTCGGGCGATCGCAGCCAGCGCATCCGCACCTACAACTTCCCGCAGGGGCGCATTACCGACCATCGCGTGAACCTGACGCTCTACCGCCTTCCCGAGGTGTTGCAGGGCGATCTCGACGAACTGGTCGACACCTTGACCCGCGAAAACCAGGCCGACGAACTGAAGGCCCTCACCGCCGGCTGAGTGCGCGCAGACACCCGGGACGGCACCGGCGGATTGGCAGCCACGCCGCCCTGCGCTAGTTTGGCGGGATGACTGACCTCTTTACCCCCTCTTCCCAGGTGCTGGCGCAGCAGATCGTCGAAACGATCGAGCGCGGTGCATACGACGACGCCGAACGGGCCGCCATCGAGGCACGCGGGCACCACCCCGACGATGCCGAGCTGGCGCGCCTGCACGGCATCACCCTGATGCAACTGCAGCGCCCCGCCGATGCGCTGGAAGTGCTGGAGCACGCCGCCCGGCTGGCCCCGCAAAGCGTCGAAGTGCAATGCAACCTCGGCGCCGCCCGGCTGGCAAGCGGCGATGCCGATGGGGCCATCGAGTACCTGCGCGCCGCCCTGCGCCAGTCGCCCGGCCACCCTGCCATCCTGCTGACGCTGGGCAACGCCCTGATGGCCGCCGCTCGCTATCAACACGCGCGCGAGTCCTACGCGATGGCGACGCACGGCGCGCCCACGCATCCCGGCCTGCGCCTGAACCTGGCAGCGGCCGAGCTGGAGCTGGGCAACGTCGACCAGGCCCAGTTGCACACAGACGAAGCCCTACAACTGCACCCGCGCTTCGATGCCGCTTACGCCCTGCGCGGGCGCATCCTGCAGAGCCTAGGCAAAGGCGCCGAAGCTACCGAATCCTGGCTACTCGCCGAACGCGTGTCGCCGCAAAACCCGCAGTATCCGTTTGCCGTGGGCCAAGCGCTGGAGCACGACGGGCAGCTCGCCACCGCGGCAACGGCCTATGAGCGCGCCCTGCGACTGAATCCGAACGACGGCCGGGTGCTGAGCCAGCTGCTGTTCCTGCGCCGCCGTCTGTGCGATTGGCACGACCTGGACGAGCTGAGCCAGCATGTGCAAGACGCCGTCGTCGCCGGGGCCGGCACGATCAGTCCCTTCATCATGCTCGCCGAGGACGTCGACGCCGCGCTGCAGTTGCGTTGCGCACAGGACTACGCCGCAGCTGTCGAGCAACGTGTGGCGCCGCTACGCAAACAGCTGGCCCTCAGTCATGCCAAACCCGCCCCGGACGACCCGATCCGCATCGGTTTCGTGGCGGATGGCTTCAACGATCACGCCACCGGCTTGCTGGTGGTGGCGATGTTCGAGGCACTCGCCAACGACAATGATCTCGATGTACACCTGTTCGCCACCACGCCCGATGACGGCGGTTCGATCCGCTCCCGACTGGCCACCGCGAGCACCATGCACGACGTCTCCGCGCTCAACCACACCCAGGCGGCCCAGCGTATCCACGCGACCGGTGTGGAGATCCTGTTCGACCTCAACGGCTATTCCGGCCGCGACAACGCGGAGCTCTTCGCGCTGCGTCCCGCTCCCGTGCAGGTCAACTGGCTCGCCTTCCCAGGCAGCATGGGGGCGCCGTGGCTGGATTACCTGCTGGCCGACAAGGTGATCATTCCAGACGACCAGCGTTCGCAGGTGAGCGAGAAGCTGGTGCGCCTGCCGCGCTGTTACCAGCCCAACGACAACACGCGCGCAGTGGCCACGCCCCCGTCACGAACCGAATGCGGGCTGCCCGAAGAAGGCACGGTGTTCGCCTGCTTCAACAACAGCTACAAGATCAATCCGGCGGCTTTCGCGCGCCTGATGTTTGTCCTGCAGCAGGTCCCCGACAGTGTGCTGTGGCTGCTGAGCGGACCTGACGGCACCGACGACCGCCTGCGCGCCGCCGCAGGTGCGGCAGGCATCGAACCGGAGCGCCTGGTATTCCTGCCTCGCCTGCCCCACGCCGACTACCTGTCGCGCTACGTCCATGCCGACCTGTTCCTCGACACCCTGCCCTACAACGCGCACACCACGGCATCGGATGCGCTGTGGGCAGGCTGCCCCGTACTCACCTGCGCCGGCCGCACGTTCGCAGGGCGCGTCGCCACCAGCCTGCTGCTGCAGCTCGGTCTGCCGGAGCTAGTCTGCGAGGACGAGGAAGCGTTCATTGCCATGGCGACGCAATTGGGCAACGACCGTGAAGCCTTGCGCACGCTGCGCCAGCACCTGTCGCAGCAGCGTACGCAAAGCTCGCTGTTCGACATGCAGGGTTTCGCCGCAGATTTCCGCCGGGCTGTGCAGGCCATGAGTGCGCGCCATCGCATCGGCCGCAGGCCGGCGGATGTCGATCTGTAAACAAGGAGGCGCGTCATGGGCAAGAAAAACACCACCAAGCGGAAAAAGACCTACCGCCATGCCATGGCCGAACTCCAGTTGGAGTTGGCTGGTCTGCATCGCTGGCTGCGACGCAGCGGGCACCGGCTGGTGGTGATCTTTGAAGGTCGCGATGCGGCTGGCAAAGGCGGCACGATCAAAGCCATCACCGAATCGATGGACACGCGTGGTTACCGCATCGCGGCGTTGGGCAAACCCAGCGAAGCCGAATCCTCGCAGTGGTACTTCCAACGTTACGTTGAGCATCTCCCGAACGCTGGCGAGATCGTGCTGTTCGATCGCAGCTGGTACAACCGCGCCGTGATCGAACCCGCCATGGGCTTCTGCAGCAAAGTGCAGTACAAGGCCTTCATGTCGGCCGTACCCGCCTTCGAGAAATTGCTGACCGACGACGGCATCATCCTGCTCAAGTACTGGCTTGCTGTGGACCAGGAGGAACAGGAAGACCGTTTCGAAGACCGCGCGAAGGATCCGCTCAAACGCTGGAAGCTCTCTCCCACCGACCTCGCCTCACGCGACAAGTACGAAGAGATCGGGCACCTGCGCGACCTGATGATCGAACGCACGCATCGCCCCAGCGCGCCATGGTTCGTAGTCGACTACAACGACCAGAAGCGCGGACGCGTGAATCTGATCCGACACCTGCTCGAACAAGTGCCGCGTCACGACGAAAGCATCCCCGAGCCCAAGCTGCCCAAGCTCAAGGTCAAAGCCCGAACAGAGCATGTCACCCGCAAGGCAGAATGGGTGCCTGACACCATGGACGACTGAGCGTAACGATCAACCTGCCGCTGCCCGCTTCAGCTCGCCCAGGTCCAGCTTCTTCATGCGCATGATGGCCGCGTGGACACGCTCCACGCTGGCCGCATCGCCGCTGGTGAGCCACTGGATCATCGCGTCTGGCACGACCTGCCACGACAGGCCGAAGCGATCCTTGAGCCAGCCGCACTGACCACTCTCGTCCGCAGCGCCTTCCAGCAGGCGCTCCCAGTAGTGGTCGATCTCGTCCTGCGAGCGGCAATGCACCACCAGCGACACCGCCTCGCTAAACCGAAACACCGGGCCGCCGTTCAACGCCGTCATCGACTGGCCATCGAGTTCGAAATCAACCGTCATCACTGATCCTTCTGTGCGCCCGGATGCGTTGGCGCTCGACGCGGTGTAATGCGTCACCGCAAGAATCCGCGAGTCCGGGAAGATCGACACATAGAACTGCGCGGCTTCCTCGGCCTGATGATCGAACCAGAGAAACGGGGTGATGCGCTGGAATCGCGTGCTCATGCGTCATGCCTCCTTCCTGTGATGGGGCACAGCCCCCTTGTTCTGACGACGAATATCCGCCGCCGGATTCGACACGGCGTTTACTCCCCCATGCATGCGGCAAAGGTCTATGCCATGTGAACAACTGGGCAGCCGGCCCCGTCATGTTCAAGCTTCAGCGGAATAGGCCGATAAGACGATGGCCTGAATTCCAGGTACGCGCGGGGGTGCGTTTATGCCAGTGCAAGGCCGGGGGGCCGAGCTGGTCAAAAGGGAACGAGCAGCCGAGATCGTGGTGCCGTTCGTGCTGGTCGTCGTGGTGATGATCGGGCTGTGCGCCGCCAGCCTGGACATCCTCTCGGCGGCGCGTGCCTTTGTGGGTGGCGAAAGCCGTTGGTCGAAAGCGCAAAAGATCGCCGTCTCCAGCCTGCAGCACTACGTGACGAGCAGCAAAGAGTCGGATTACCAGCAATTCCTCGACGCCATCGCCGTGCCGCTGGGTGATCACCGCGCGCGCGTCGAACTCGACCGCGTCCATCCCGACATGGCGATCGTGACCGCCGGATTCCGTCGTGGCGGCATCGACAAGGCGGACATCCCCGGCATGGCGCGCCTGTATCGCTACTTCCACAACGTCGGCAGCATCCGCAACGCCGTCGCGGTATGGGTCGAGGCCGACCACTCCATCGACGAACTGGTTGCACTGGGTGCCGATGTGCACGCGCGCATCCACCAGGGCGACCACACCCCGACATGGATCGATGCGACGAGCCTGCACTTGCGCACCATCGACGAACGCCTGACGCCGCTGGAGTACGCTTTCTCCGATGCGCTCGGCAACGCCTCGCGCGAAACCGCGAACCTGCTGCGCGCGTGGTTCTGCCTGGTCGCCGCAACCATGGTGCTGATCGCCGCCCAGCGCGCACGCCGCCTGCTCGACGACCGCGCCCGAGCCGTTAACGAGCTCCGCGCCAGCGAAGACCGTTTCCAGCTTGCCGTGGCCGGCAGTAACGACGGCCTGTGGGACTGGGACCGCATGACCGGACATGTTTATCTTTCGCCCCGCCTGCGGCAGATGCTGGGGCTCGCGAGCAACGGCGCGGGCGCCTCGATCTTCCTATGCCTTCACCCGCAGGACCGGCGCCAAGTGATGCGCGCAGTGACCGCGCATGTGTGGCGCCATGCGCCGTTGGACGTAGAGTTCCGCATCCCCCACCAGGACGGCAACGCGCGCTGGTTCCATGCGCGCGGCGCATCTTCCCGCGATGCAGCCGGCACATCCCGGCGCATGGCAGGTTCCGTCACCGAGATCACCGAACGGCGACGGGCCGACGCCATGCTGTTCGCGGCCAAGGAGCGCGCCGAGGTTACGCTGCAATCCATTGGCGACGCCGTGATCACGACCGACGCGCGAGGACGCATCGACTATCTCAATCCTAGCGCTGAACGCCTCACTCACTGGACTACAGAACGGGCGCGTGGCCTGCCGGTCAGCGCCGTCTGCCAGTTCGTAGCCGAGAGCAGTGGTCGGTCCATCGACGATCCGGTCATGCAGGTACTAGCGGGACATGCGGACTGGAACCACGACGACAAGCTGGTGTTGGCGTCCACCGAAGGGCCTTCGACGGCCATCGACCTGACCGCTACACCCATCCGCGACCGCGCCGGCAACATGGATGGCGTGGTGCTGGTCATGCGCGACGTCAGCAGCGATCGCGAACACGCCGCGCAGTTGAGCTACCAAGCCAGCCACGACGTGCTCACTGGCTTGATCAACCGACGCGAGTTCGAGCGACGACTGGCCCGGGCCATGACCTCGGCCGAGAACAATGCCCGCCCCTTCACCGTGCTCTACCTCGACCTGGATCAGTTCAAGGTCGTCAACGACACTTGCAGCCATGCGGCTGGCGATGAACTTCTCCGCCAGATCAGTGCCCTGTTTCTGCGTCGAGTGCGAGCCACGGATGCGGTGGCGCGCCTGGGTGGCGACGAATTTGTGGTGCTACTGGAGGACTGCGCGCAGGACGACGCCTTGACCGTCGCGGAAGATCTGCGTGCCGCCATTGGTGATCTGCACTTCGCGTTCGGCGAGCGCGGCTTCGCCACTAGCGCCAGCATTGGGTTGGTCAGCCTGAACACAGATCAGCGGCTCGCTCGCGAGGACATCCTCGGCGCGGCGGATGCCGCCTGCCACCTGGCCAAGGAAAAAGGCCGCAATCGCGTACAGACCTACCATCTCGACGACGACGAAGTCCTCGTGCGTCAAACCGAGATGTGTTGGGTGAGCCGCATCCAGGCGGCGCTAGCGAACAACCGGTTGCGCATCTACGCACAAGACATCGTCGACTTGCGCCAACCGATGCAACATCATCATGTGGAGCTGTTGGTGCGCATGGTGGGCGAGGATGGCCAGATAGTGCCACCGCGCGCCTTCATCCCAGCGGCCGAGCGCTACGGCCTCATGCCGTCGATCGATCGCTGGGTAGTGCAATCGGCCTTTTCCGCGCTGCGCAATGCGCTTGACCGTAACGCAGCCGACGTGCCGTCTCTATGCACGATCAACCTGTCCGGCACCTCACTCAGCGAGGACGGCCTGGCCGTGTTCCTGCGCCAGCAGTTCGCCGAGTTTGCCATCGCACCCTCGTCGATCTGCTTCGAGATCACCGAGACCGCGGCCATTTCCAGTCTTTCGCGCGCGACCGCCTTTATCCACGACATGCGCGCGCTGGGCTGCAGCTTTTCATTGGACGACTTCGGTGCCGGCATGTCGTCCTTCACGTATCTGAAGCATCTGCCCGTCGACTTCGTAAAGATCGAAGGCAGCTTCGTCACGGACATGATCGACGATCCCATCGATTTCGCCATGGTCGAGGCGATCAACAACATCGGCCACGTCACTGGCAAGCGCACCATCGCCGAATGCGTGGGCACGCCGGAACTGCTGGCAGCGGTACACCGGCTGGGTATCGACTTCGCGCAAGGCTTTGTCTTGTCGATACCGCACCCGTTCCTTCAGGAACACGAGGCTTCCACCCCAGTCCGTGAGCCGGCGCCATCGAGCACGGAATAACTCAGCGAGTGCGGAAGCCGTCGACCTCGGGCGCATCGCAGTCCTCGCGCAGCACCTGATCGACGCGAGCTACCGACGGGCCTTTCCACAACCAGCGCTCCAACGCATCGATGGACGATGGTGTGCCGACGGCCAGCACCTCGACACGACCGTCCTGCAGGTTTGTCGCGTAACCGGACAGGCCCAGCATCAACGCCTGCTCGCGGGCGCTGGCGCGATAGAACACGCCCTGCACCCTGCCGCTGACGAAGAAGCGAGCGGCCGCCATGGTTACTTACCCAAGCCGATGGCCTCGCCCAGCGAGGCCTCGTTGACGGTGCCGACGAAACGCTTGGCGACCTTGCCGTCTGGGTTGATCAGCCAGGTCGTCGGCAGACCACGGGGTTCATCGAAATCCTTCAGGGGTTTGTCGAGTGTCACCTGCGCCACGGGATAGCTCACCGGGTGTTTGACCAGGAAGGCCTTGATGTCGGCGACATCGCTGTCGTCGTAGGCCAGACCGATGGCGCTCACCTTGTCCTTGTGCGCAGTGACGAACGTCGAGATGTCCGGCATCTCCTTGATGCATGGTACGCACCACGTGGCCCAGTAATTGACGATCACCCACTTGCCACGCTGCGACGCCAGGTCGTACGGCTTTCCGTCGAGCGTGGTCAGCTTGATCGACGGCTGCTCGGGCATAGCGGCGTGCGCCGCGCCGGCAAAAGCGAGCGCAAAACCCACGACGGCCAGCGGCTTCAGCAACTTCATTGCGTTATTTCCTTGGACAGTGTCGATGCCGGCGCGCCCAGCGGATAGGCAACGTCCAGCGTCTTGTGAAGATTGTGGCAGAGTGATTTTGCGGCTTCATCGAGCAGCGACAGCAACGCTGTCGGCAGGCGCAGGTCGTGCACGCGCGCCTCCTCCGCTGGATGCAACGGCACCCTGTAAGAGCAATGGGCGTATACGCGCATCAGGTCGGTGCTGTCGAGGCTGCGCGCCAGCATCCACCCGCTGCCTACTTCGCCCTGGATCAGCTCGGCGCGTTGAAGATCGCCGAAGTAGTCGACGATCGCCGCGCGATGCAACCGCGGCTCTTCCGCGCGCACGCTGTCCGGAGTGACCTTGCCCCCTTCTCGCTGGGCGTTGATGAAGTGCCCCAGCACCACGAGCAGGCCGAGCAGTGAGGCATCTTCCGGCAGGTAATCGGCCGGCGGCAGGTAATCGAAAGCGGAGAGGGATGCCGCCACCGACGCGCAGAGAATCACGATCACCCAGGACATGTAGATCCACAACAGGAAGATCGGCAGCGCCGCGATGGCGCCGTAGATCTGCTGGTAGGTGTGCGCATGATGGATGAAGCGCGCGAATCCCCAGCGTGCAATTTCAAACAGGATGGCCCCCATGAACGCACCGATGGCGGCATTGCGCCAATACACCCGGCGATTGGGCACCACCATGTAGATCAGCATGAGGGTGAGAAAGGTCACGACGAACGGCAGCACGCCCACCAGCCGCTCTTTCAGGTTGAGCGTGCTCGCGGCATCGTTGAGCAGCGGCAGCGCGGTCGCAAACGAGGCCAGCGCGATGCCACCCACGACCAGCACCGGCCCCAACGTAAGCGCTGCCCAGTACAGCAACAGACGCGAGATCCAACCGCGCTGGCGCTGCACGCGCCAGATGCGATTCATGCGGTCCTCAATGCTCACCATCATCGATAGCGCGCTGAAGAACATCACCAGCACGCTGATGCCGGTGAGCTTGCTGGCATTGTCGGCGAAGCCGTCCAGGTACTCCTGCACGCGCACACCGGCCGCGGGCACAAAGCTCTTGAACACGAAATCGATCAGCATGCCGCGTGCATCGGCAAAGGCCGGAAACGCCGCAAAAATCGCCAGCGAGGCCACGATGAGCGGCACCAGCGATACCAGCGTGGTGTAGGACAACGCGCCAGCCGTCTCGAAGCACTTGTCATCGATGAACCGCTGCCAGACAAACCGGCGGAAGCTGTGAAAGCGGTCGCGATCGAAACGCAAGGCCATGGCCATGGTGACTCCTTTCCACGTCAAACGCCCTATGGTGACGCCGCACCGCATACTGGATGCGTGAACATGGCGGCAACTCGGGCTTGATCGCCCGCTACACTAGCCGATCAGACACCTATACCCAAACCATGAGCCACGACATCCTGGTCCTCTACTACAGCCGCACCGGCCACACCGCCCAGCTCGCGCGACTGATCGCGCGCGGCGTGGAGGAAGTCCCAGGCATGCGCGCCCGCCTTCGCCAAGTGCCGCCCGTGGCACCCGTCACCGAGCTTGCGCAACCGCCCGAACCGGAGGAAGGCGCGCCCTACGTGACGCGCGAGGATCTCGCCGAATGCGCTGGGCTGGCCATGGGCAGTCCGACCCGATTCGGCAACATGGCTGCGCCGCTCAAGTACTTCCTCGATTCCACCGGCGCGGAATGGGCCAGCGGTGTACTCGCCGGCAAGCCTGCCGCCGTATTCACCGCCACCAGCACCATGCATGGCGGCCAGGAATCCACCCTGCTCACCATGGCCCTGCCCCTGCTCCATCACGGCATGCTACTGGTGGGTCTGCCCTACACCGAGCCTGCGCTTACCGCCACGCAAAGCGGCGGCACACCTTATGGTGCCAGCCATGTCGCAGGCGCCAAGGGCGACAACGCCATCAGCGAGCACGAACGCGAATTGGCTCGTGCGCTGGGACGCCGCCTCGCAGACGTCGCCAAACGGCTGGGCACCAGCGCATGACGGCTTCCGTCGCCACGAACTATCGCGTGGGGCTGGTGGCGTGGGCCGCGCTCACCGTGCTGCAACTGCTGTGGCATGGCTGGCTGTTTCCCTCGCAGATCATGTCGACGGCGCTGCTACTCGGCATCACCGTGGTGCCACTGCTGTTGCCGCTGCTCGCGATCCGCGACGTGCGACGCGCACTGCTGTGGGTGGGCATTCTCAGCCTGTTCTACTTCTGCCACGGCGTAAGCGAAGCCTGGAGCGCGCCGGGTGAGCGCTGGCTGGCGTGGATCGAGATCCTTCTCACACTGACGCTCATCGGCACGCTCGGATTGGGCGTGCGCCGCAAGCGCATGGCGTCGCGCACCTGAGAGCGAGCCACCCGCCACCGAAAGTTTTTTCGGAAGCGTGACTTTCAGCAGGGATGCCAGAACAGGGCGGGACGGTAAGGTCAGGCGGCAAAGAGCCTGGGCCGGGGAGACATGGAACAGGCTCTCACACAAGGAGACCGTTCGATGCGTACTGCCACCCTCGGCAAGAGGTTGCCCCTGGTTGCCGGCCTGTTGGCCCTGCTCCCTTCCATCACGCTGGCTCGCTATGACAAGCCGCCCGAGCCGCTGCTTGGCGTGATGCACGCGCCTTTGCCGGCGATTCCCATGCTCGACCCCACGCGCGAACGCATGCTGCTGGTCGAGCAGTCGCAGTATCCCTCGATCGACCGCGTCGCCGAGCCTTACGTGAAGCTCGCCGGCCTTCGCATCGAACCACGCAACCATAGTCGGCATGACGCCTCGAGCGGTTACGGCATACGCGCCTGCCTGAAGAATTTCACGCTGGAAGACGTGGCCAGCCACCAACAAACGCCGGTGGCATTGCCAGCCAACGCGTGCCCCGGCGCGCCGCTGTGGTCGCCCGATGGGCATCGTTTCGCCTTCACCAACACCACCGACCAGGGCACTGAACTATGGCTGGGCGACGCACTCACTGGCCAGACCCGTCGCGTGGACGGTGTTTCGCTCAATCCGATGATGGACGACAGCGTGCAGTGGCTGCACGGCAGCGACTCGTTGCTGGTGAAACAGGTGCCAGCCAACCTCGGGCCGGCCCCCAAGGCAGGTGCTGACGCCGGGCCGGAGATCAAGCAGTCGATCGAGGGCAAGGGTGAGAGCAGCACCTACGAGGCGCGCGACACACTCTCCAGCACGGACGACGAAGCGCTGTTCGATTACTACGCGATGGCCCAGCTCGCTGTCGTCGACGCCGCCAGCGGCAAGGTGCATCCGGTCGGAAAGCCGGGCGTGATCGCCGGTGTCGCGGGCGCGCCCGATGGCGAGCACGTACTGGTCGAGACATTGAAGCGGCCGTACTCCTACGTCACCACCTATGAGCGCTTTGCACGCGATGTCACGGTGCTCGACGTGCAAACGGGGCAATCCTCGTCCATTGCCTCGTTGCCCGTGGCCGACCGCGTGCCGGTACGCGGCGTGCCTGTTGGTCCGCGTGAATTCGAATGGCGTGCGAACGCACCAGCCACGCTGATCTGGCCAGAAGCGCTCGATCAGGGCGACTGGAAGGTCAACGTACCCAAGCGTGACAAGGTGCTGATGTGGAGCGCGCCCTTCAGTGGCAAGCCACAGGAAGTGGCCCGTACTGACCAGCGCTTCAGCGGTATGCGCTGGCTCGCCCAGGGCAACGAGCCATTCGTGTACGAGCAAGACGCCAACCGCCAGTGGATCCACATCAGCCGTATCGATGTGGCCCATCCATCCACGCCGGCACGCACTATCTGGGATTACTCGGCCAACGAGATCTACAAGAATCCCGGTACGTTGCTGGGCCAGACCTTGCCCAACGGCGCGAACGTGGTGCGTCAGGATGGCGACGCGGTGTACCTCTCCGGTCCCGGCGGCACGCCCAAGGGAGATCGCCCCTTCCTCGATCGTTACAACCTGTCCAGCGGGCAGACCGAGCGCCTGTTCCGCAGCGGCACGGACACTTACGAGCGTCCGCTGACCGTGCTCACCGGTGGCGACCGCTTTATCACCGCCCGGCAGTCGCCGACCGAGCCGCCCAATCTGTTCATGTACACGCTGGGTGCTTCGGCGGGCAACCCGCAGGCAGGCGAGGCAGCGTTCGCCTCTCATGCGGAAGCCATCACGCACATCCCCGATCCGACACCGCAAGTGCGCGGTATCGGCAAGCGGCTGGTGACCTACAAGCGCAAGGACGACGTGGAGCTCTCGTTCACGCTGTACACGCCGCCGGGCTACAAGGAAGGCACGCGTCTGCCGGCGATCTTGTACGCCTACCCCCAGGACTTTGCCGATCCCAGCCAGGCTGGCCAGATCAGCGGCTCCCAGCAGAAATTCGACGTGCTGCGTGGATATCGCCTGCTGCTGTTGTCGGGCTACGCGGTGATCGACAACGCGTCATTCCCCATCGTTGGCGATCCGCGCACGGCCTACGACACGTATGTGGAGCAGTTGGTGATGGATGCGCAGGCGGCGGTGGACAAAGCCGTTGAGCTCGGTGTGGTTGACCGCAATCGCGTCGGCGTCACTGGCCACAGCCATGGTGCACTGATGACGGCCAACCTGCTGGCGTATACCGACCTGTTCCGCGCCGGAGCAGCCACCAGCGGCGCCTACAACAAGACGCTGACGCCCTTCGGCTTCCAGAGCGAACGCCGATCACTGTGGCAGGCACCGACCGTGTACGAGAAGGCATCCACCTTCTTCCAGGCCGACAAAATCAAGACGCCCCTGCTCATCATGCACGGCATGGACGACGCCAACCCGGGCACCGAGCCGATTCAGTCGCAGAAGCTGTTCCAGGCCATTCGCGGCCTGGGCGGCACCACGCGATTGGTGATGCTGCCGCATGAGCCGCACTGGTACACCGCGATGGAGTCGAACGAGCAAGAGGTGTACGAAATGCTCACCTGGTTCGACCGCTACGTAAAGAACGCAACGCCGAAGACCGAGTCGGCAACGAAGAACAAGGCTGCGCCCTGAGCCTGCACGACGATGCTGGGCGTCGCCTGCGACGCCCAGCGCCCGCACTCACAGACACAGGCTGAGCTTGCGCACGCCATCATCGATGTCCGCCAAGCTCGCGCCGCCATAACCAAGGATCAAGCCGCCACGTTCCGGCGGCACGATGTAGCACGGTGTCAGCGGTCGCACTGACACACCCATGCTGGCCGCCCGGCGCGACACCGCCACGTCGTCCACGCCCGGCGGCAGCAAGCCCGCCAGTTGCATGCCTGCTTCGGTGCCGATCACTTCCAACCGGTCGCCAAGGTATCGGCGAATGGCCTCGTGTACCGCCACGCGACGTTCCATGTACAAGGTGCGCATGCTGCGGATATGGCGCGCGAAATGGCCTTCGCGGATGAACTCCGTCATGGCCGACTGATAAAGCATCGACGAGAACGTATCGATCGCGTCGCGCCCGGCATGGAAGTCGGGCACCAGGTCAGGCGGCACCACGATGTAGCCGAGCCGCAGCGCAGGAAACATCACCTTGCTGAAGGTGCCGATGTAAATCACTCGTGCGTGCGTATCCGTGCCCTGTAACGACGACAACGGGCGACTGCCAAAGCGGTACTCGCTGTCGTAGTCGTCCTCGATAATCCACGCATCGTTGCTGGCCGCCCAGCGCAGCAGTTGCATGCGCCGCGATGCGCTCATCGCCATACCCAGCGGAAACTGATGCGACGGCGAGATGTACACCGCGCGCGCATCCGCACCGACACGTGCACCATGCGCCACGTCGATGCCTTCCGCGTCCACCGGCACCGGCACGAGTTCCGCGCCAGCCGTGCGCAAGGCCTGATGTGCACCGGGATACCCTGGGTCTTCCATCCACACACGCTCGCCCGGATCGAGCAGCACGTGCGCGCAGATCTGCAGCGCTTGCTGCGCACCCGTGGTGATCAAGACCTGCGAGGCATCGCATCGCACGGCGCGCGCGGCGCCCAGATATTCGGCAATGGCTTCGCGCAGCGGCAGATGTCCCATGGGATCGCCATAGCCCATCGCCTCCATCGACAGATGCCGCGCGTGGCGACTGACCAACTTGGACCACAGCGCAAAGGGGAATGCATCCAGCGCCGGAAGACCCACGCGAAACGCCCCCATGTTGGCCAACCATGTCGCCTCGGGCGACCGCATCAGCACCGCTCGCCGGGATGTGCGACGGGAACCGCCCGGCGGCGACGCCGACAGAAAGCTCGCTCGCTTAGCCCGCTCCATCGTCATGTCGGCAGGGATCGCCCGCGCCACGCACGTGCCCGCACCGGTGAAGGTTTCCAGGAACCCTTCGGACTGCAATTGCTCGTACGCGCCCAGAACCGGAATGCGGGAGATGCCCAACTCATGCGCGAGGCTACGCGTGGACGGCACGCGCTGCCCCGGACGCAATTGGCCACTGCTGATGGATCGGCGAAACCACTCCGACAGCTGTTGGTACATGGGCATGTCGCTGCCCACATCCATGGCAACGGGCGGCAGAAATCCGGCGGGAATGCGCTGCATGGCGCGGCTCCGAAGTGGATATATGAAATTGCTTCAAAGTGGCTATTTCCGCCAACCACTTGCGGGCTTAGCTTGCGCTCGTCCGATCGAGCCCGCAACCATGAAGCGACACCTACCCGCACCGCTGATCGACCCGCGCTTTTTCGCGCTTTGCCTGGCATGGCTGTTGTGCCTGCTGGGTGCTTGCCAACGGGCGTACGCCCAGGACGAATCCTCGGCCGAACTGCCGCAGACCCGCGACAACGCCTGGTGGACCGGCCCCATGATGGCCAACTCGGCCGAGACGCTGCCGCCGGGCCACTTGCTCGCCGAGCCCTACCTCTACGACGTCGCCAGCCGTGGTTCCGACAGCTTCGGCTCACGCACCTACCTCAACTACGGCGTCGCCGATCGCTTCACCATGGGTGTGATTCCGGTGTTCGGCTACAACCGTGTCAGCAACGCCTCGAACAGCAGCGGCGTGCAAGTGGGCGACATCACCGTGCAGGCGCAATATCGCCTGCGGCAATTTCACGAAGGCAGCTGGCTGCCAACCGTCGCCATCCAGATCCAGGAAACCTTCCCGACCGGTGCATACGATCGCCTTGGCAACCGACCCGCCAATGGCCTGGGTAGCGGCGTCTACACAACGACCATCGGCCTCAACACGCAGACTTACCTGTGGATGCCGAACGGCCGCATCCTGCGTATCCGCTTCAACGTGTCGGCGTCGTTTTCATCGAGCACGGACGTGCAAGGCGTAAGCGTCTACGGCACTGACGCAAACTTTCGCGGTAACGCCCGCCCAGGTGACAACGTTTCCGCTGACGCATCACTGGAATACAGCCTCACGCGCCGCTGGGTATTGGCGCTGGACCTGCTCTACAACCACAACAACAGCACGCGTGTGAACGGGCAGGAATATGCGAATAGCGATCCCTTCCCGCCGGATGTGACTCCAGGCGCCAAGTCGAATCGTTACATCGGCTTCGCGCCCGCCGTGGAATACAGTTGGACGCCAAACATCGGCCTGCTGCTGGGCGTGCGCATCATTCCCTCGGGCAATCGCACGTCTTCGTCCATCACACCAGCCATTGCCCTCAACTACGTGCACTGAGGAATGCTATGAAACGCGTCTGTCTGCTCGTGCTCTCTACCCTGCTTACCGTCACCGCCGCAACGGCCGCCCCACCCACGCACCCACTACCCAGCTTCGTCGGGCTCGCCATTGCCGACAAGAACCGTCCCGCAGACGATCGCGCACTCGATGACCAGCGCCATCCCGCCGCCGTGCTCGGCTTCACCGGTATCAAGCCCGGCGACGTCGTGGTCGATCTGATGCCGGGCAAGGGCTATTACACACGCCTGTTCAGTCGCATGGTCGGCCCCAAGGGCAAGGTCTATGCGTTGCAGCCCTCCGAGATGGACAAGAAGGCGCCAAAAGGATTGGAAAGCGTGCGCAGTTTTGCGGGAACAGAGGCGTATCCCAACGTCACCGTGCTCGTCGAGCCGGACAGTGCACTGAAACTGCCCGAACCGGTGGACGTCATCTGGACCTCGCAGAACTACCACGACTTGCACGATCCCTTTATGGGCAAGCCGGACATGGCCACGCTCGATAAGCAATTGTTCGACGCACTGAAGCCCGGCGGCACGCTCATCGTGCTCGACCACGCCGCAGCGGCAGGCACGGGCATTTCGAAAACGGATGACCTGCATCGCATCGACCCCGCGGCGGTAAAGAGCGAACTCACCGCCGCAGGCTTTCAGTTCGACGGCGAGAGCGACGCACTGCTCAATCCTGCCGACGACCATACCAAGCCGATTTTCGACGCATCCCTCAAGGGACACACCGATCGCTTCATCTACAAGTTCCACAAGCCCTGATCACTTTGTCCGGCGCACTTCACCGTCCCCTCGCTGCGCGCCTTCGTCCTTAATGAAATCGACGAAGGCGCGCAGCGGCGCCGGCATATGGGTTCGGCTTGGGTAGTAGAGCAACGGTCCACTGAAGCTTTGGCACCAGTCTTCCAGCACCGGCACCAGCGCACCGGTCGCCAGTGCCGGCTGCAGGAATTCCTCGAAGGTATGGATGATGCCGAGGCCCGCCATGGCGGCCTCCAATTCCATCTCGACAGTGGAGGCCAGCAGCGGACCATCCGGTCGGATGCGCACCGTTTTGCCTCTGCGTTCGAACTCCCACACCGCAACACCGCCGCTGGGGAAGCGATGCCGGATGCACGCGTGATTCACCAGATCCTGCGGCCGCTCGGGACGTCCGCGGCGCTCGAGGTACGCGGGCGATGCGGCTGCCACAAAACGCTGCACGCGCGGCCCGATGGGCATGGCGATCATGTCTCGTTCCACGCGCTCTTCGTAACGGATGCCGGCATCGCAGCCCGCCGCAAGCATGTCGACGAAGGCATCATCGGTGACCACATCCAGCGTGATGCCCGGATGCGCCAAGAGAAAACGCGCTGCGATGGACGGAAGGATGTCGCGCGCCATGATGGAAGGCACGTTGAGGCGCAACGTGCCTGTCGGGCTGTCGCGGTAAGCATTGATGCTGTCCAGCGCACTGCCTATCTCACCGACCAGCGGTGCAAGCCGATCGAGCAGCCGCTGGCCGGCCTCCGTCGGCGTGACGCTACGGGTGGTGCGGTTGAGCAGGCGTACACCCAGGCGCGCTTCGAGCCGCCGCAAGGCCGCACTCAGTGCGGAAGCCGAAACACTCCCCTGCAACGCAGCGCCGCGAAAACCGCGGGCACGCGCCACCGCCAGGAACGCTTCGATATCGGAGAGGCCAGACTCTTCCATTGTGCTGATTCCGGCACGGGCTGTAATGATAGGGCCGGATTATCGTACACCGGCCCTGGCGCCATACTGCGCGCCATACCGATCCCTACCATCTTCGGAGAATCGCACCATGCAATACCGTCAGCTTGGCGCCACCGGCCCCCGCGTTTCCGCTCTCGGCCTCGGCTGCATGGGCATGTCGGGCATGTACGGCCCGTCGGATCGCGCCGAAAGCATCGCCACCATCCATGCCGCGCTCGATGCTGGCATCGACCTGCTCGACACCGGTGACTTCTACGGCATGGGCCACAACGAGATGCTCATCGGCGAGGCGCTGAAACAGGTGCCGCGCGACAAGACGCTCATCAGTGTGAAGTTCGGCGCGCTGCGCGGCCCGGCCGGCGACTGGGTGGGCTACGACGCCCGCCCCGCCGCAGTGAAGAACTTCCTCTCGTACACGCTGCAACGCCTCGGTGTGGAATACATCGACGTCTATCGCCCTGCCCGTCTCGACCCCAATGTCCCGATCGAAGACACCATCGGCGCGATCGCCGATCTGGTGAAAGCCGGTTACGTGCGGCATATCGGCTTGTCCGAAGTGGGTTCGGAAACCATCCGACGCGCTGCAGCCGTGCATCCCATCTCCGACCTGCAGATCGAGTACTCGCTGATCTCGCGCGGCATCGAGGACAGCATCCTGCAGACCTGCCGCGAACTGGGCATAGGCATCACCGCGTACGGCGTGCTGTCGCGCGGGCTGATCAGCGGCCACTGGGACAAGAGCAAAACGGGCGCCGGTGATTTCCGCACGCACAGCCCGCGCTTCCAAGGCGACAACATCGATCACAACCTCACGCTGGTCGAAGCACTACGCCAGATCGCCGCGGAGAAGAACGTGTCCGTCGCTCAGCTCGCCATCGCCTGGGTCGCGGCCCAGGGCAAGGACATCGTGCCGCTAGTTGGCGCACGCCGCCGCGACCGCCTGCATGAAGCGCTGGGTTCGCTCGACGTAGCGCTGACCGCCGATGACCTCGCCACCATCGAAGCCGCCGTGCCGAAGAACGCCGCCGCTGGCGCGCGCTACGCGGCCGCACAGATGGCGCACCTGGACAGCGAGCGCACGCACGCCCATTGATGGCCCCATGGCCGCATCGATTACCGTCGATGCGGCCATGACACGCCTGCCACATGCGCGGCCTATACTCGACGACACCGATCCGTCGAGAGCCGATCATGGGATTTCTGCAAGATCCGCCGCAGCTCGCTCATCCGTATCGTGAAGATCCCCTGCTGCGCGCCATGCTTCGCCGCGCGCTGCCGCCGGCGCGACTCGCCACCATCGAGCCTGATCTGCGGGCCTTGGGCGATTACGCCGTCATGGAATGGCTGCGCGCGAGCCGAAGCGCGCGCCGTAAGCCTGTGCTCACGCAATGGGACGCATGGGGCAACCGCGTCGACCGCATCGAACTCACCGACGCATGGCTGGAAGGCCCGCACATCACCACGCAACACGCCGTGCTCGCGGCCGGCCATGAGGTGCACGAGCACGCGCGACTGGAAGAATTCGCACGCGTTTATCTCTATCACGTGGCCAGCGAGTTCTACAGCTGCCCGCTCGCCATGACAGACGGCGCCGCGACGGCGCTCAAAGCATCAGGCAATAAAGCGCTGATCGAACGCGCGCTGCCACATCTGCTGAGTCGCGATGCGTCCACGTTCTGGCTGAGCGGCCAATGGATGACTGAGAACGCTGGCGGCTCGGATGTCGGCAACACGGAAACCGTGGCACGACAGGACGCCTCCGGCCAGTGGCGCCTCTACGGCCGCAAGTGGTTCAGCTCGGCCGTGGTCGGCGAAATGGCGCTCGGGCTTGCGCGCCCGGAGGGCGCTGGGCCCGGCCCCAGCGCGCTAGCGCTGTTCTACGTAGAGACGATGGATGGCGAGCACCGTAAGCCTGAGCTGATCATCGACCGGCTGAAGGACAAGCTCGGCACGCACGAACTGCCCACGGCGGAAATCCATCTGGACGGCTTGCCGGCGTGGCCGCTCGGCGAGTTGTCGAACGGCGTGCGCCAAGTCGCGCCGATGCTCAACGTCACGCGCACGTGGAACGCCGTCGGCGCCACCGCCAGCATGGCGCGCGCGCTGTCGCTGGCTCGCGACTACGCTAGCCGCCGCCAGGCCTTTGGCAAGCGCCTGATCGACCAGCCGCTGCACGCACAGACGCTGGCCGACATGCAGGCGGAGTTCGAAGGCGCCCTCGCCCTCACCTTCGAAGTGGCGCACCTGCTCGGGCGCGTGGAGCACGGCGCCGCACAACCGCACGAAGCCGCCTTGCTGCGCCTGCTGACGCCGCTGGCGAAGCTGTGGACCGGCAAGATGGCCGTGAAGCTGTGCTCGGAGGCGCTGGAATGTTTCGGTGGCGCCGGCTACATCGAGGACACCGGCCTGCCTCAGTTGCTGCGCGATGCGCAGGTCTATGCGATCTGGGAAGGCACGACCAATGTGCTCTCACTCGACAGCCTGCGCGCACTGGCCGGCGACAACATCGGCGCCCTGTGCATCGCCATCGAGGGCTGGCTGGCCGACAGTATCGATGCGCAGGCACGTCAGGCCATCCATCGTGCCCTGCACGATGCTGTCGCCTTTCTGCAAGCCCACGCCAGTCAGCGCGATACCATGGAGGCCGGTGCCCGAGGGCTGGCTCTCACCCTCGCCCGCACCACGGCCGCAGCCCTTCTGGCGCGGCACGACACTTGGTCGGCACCGCACGGCCATGCCCGCACTGGTGCGGCGCTGCGACGCTTCGTGTCGCACGGCCTATCGCGCCTGTCGGCCGCCGATGCCACCGATACGGCGCTGCTGCTGGGGCCGCATTAAATCCTCGATAGGGGCCATCCTCGGGATGCCCCCGGGGCCGGTAACGGCTAAAATGCTTGCCTCCCCACCCTGGCGACTCCCGACCATGCAGCATCTGACCATCGTCACCACCGGCGGCACCATCGACAAGATCTACTTCGACGACAAGTCGGACTACAAGATCGGCTCGCCCCAGATCGGCGACATCCTCAGCCAGCTCGGCGTGGCCTTCCAGTTCGACGTGATCCCGATCCTGCGCAAGGACAGCCTGCACATGAACGATGAGGATCGCACCCTGGTGCGCTCCACCATCGAGGCGCAGCCGCATCGCCACGTGCTGGTAACCCACGGCACCGACACCATGGTGGAGACCGCGCGCGAACTGGCCAACATCAAGGGCAAGGTGATCGTGCTCACCGGCGCGCTGAACCCCGCGCGCTTCCAGGGCTCGGACGCCGTGTTCAACATTGGCTGCGCCGTTGCCGCCGTGCAGACACTGCCGGATGGCGTGTACATCACCATGAACGGCCGCGTGTGGGATCCGTCGAAAGTGCGCAAGAACCGCGACGCCAACCGCTTCGAGGAAAGCAACGGCTGATCCCGTTCTCTTCCGACAAAGACAAAGGGCCCGGTCATCACTGACCGGGCCCTTTGCTTTTCATGCCACGCGAATGGCGATTACTGCACGGTCAGGTTGACGTCGTCGAGCACGAACGAGGTCTGCAACGATGCATCCTCGGAACCCGTGAACTTCAGCGTCACGGTCTGGCCGATGTACGCGCTCAGGTCGAAGCTGGCCTGCGAGTAGCCCGAGGCCGCGTTGAGGTTCGAGTACGTCGCCAGCGTCTTCAGCACGGTGCCGCTGCTGTTGAGCACCTGTACGCTCAACTTGTCGTACGCCGTGGTGGTGCTGGTCTCGGCAGTATCGACGTGCAGGTAGAAGGTCAGCTTGGCCGAAGTCTTGCCGCTGGGAATGGCCACCTTCTGCGACACCGTATCGGTGTGCGTGCTGCCGTAGCCGTCCAGCCATGCGAACCAGGTGCCGCTGTGCGCCGTCTCGCCACTGCAGGTGCTGTTGCTGCATAGCGTGCCGGAGCTCATCGACCACGGACTGGCGGTGCCGGTCTCGAAGCCCGGGTTCACGATGATCTGCGAGGGCGTGCTACCGCCCGACACCGTCACGGACGAGGTCTTGCTCGAGGTCTTGCCGCTTGCACCGTCCGTCACCGTTTCGGTCACGTTGTACGTGCCGGCCGCTGCATAGGTGTGGCTCGGGCTGGCCGTTGTCGCGGTGCCGTTGTCGCCGAAGGTCCACGAATAACCGGTGATGCTGCCACCCGAATCCGTCGAGCTGTCGGTGAAGTTGGCGGTCAGGCCGCTGGTGACGACGCTGAAGTTAGCCGTCGGCGTGCCACCCGTGCCACCACCGGTCGTGCCGCCCCAATACTGCGTCACGTAGCTGCTGAACTTCGCGATGTCGAGCGAACCCCAGCCGGTGGTGTTGTCGAAGCCAGCTTTGGCGGTGTAGCCGTAACCGTTGTAGCCGTTGTTGCCCGAGGTGACGTCATGCAGCGGCGAGGCGTCGCTCGGGAAGTGCGCGTACATGTTCTGCGTCGGCAGGCCCAACGTGTTGTTGTTGGCCGAGAGAATGCGCGCCCAGATGCCGACGAAGATCGGCGAAGCCAGGCTGGTGCCGCCGATCTGGTAGGTCTGCCCTTGAATCACGATGTTCGCACCGGTCGACTGTGCGGCGTCGAATGCAAGGTCGGGCACCTGACGCATGGTCACCGAGGAACCCAGTGCCGTGGTCTGCCAGGCCGGCGCCGACTCGAACAGGCTCACGCCGCCGCCGGTCGCCCACAGGCGCTCGTTGTTGTCGCCATTGGTGGAATCGACAGCCGCCAGGCCTTCGTTCCACACCGTTTCTCCCGCCCAGGTGGTGCCGCTGGTGCTGAGCGTGGTGCCGCCCACCGCCACCACGTTCGGCGAACTGGCCGGCTCGCTGACCGAGTAGTGGCTCAGGGAGATTTCCACCGTGCCCGACGAGTTGGCCACATAGCCCGGCGCACCTTCGGTCGGATCGCTGGACCACTGGTACACGCCCGCATCGCCCGAAGCGATGGAGAACGTCTGACCCTGCGCCACGGCCTGCGCGAAGATCTTGTCGTCGGCCGCCTGTGTACCGGAACTGTTGGCCGCGGACTCGTCCTCACCCAGCGAGACGTTGATGACCTTGGCGATGTTGTCGGTCACCGCGCGATTGTACGAGGCGGTGATAGCAGCGTCGGTCAGGCAGCTGTCGTTCGCGTCGCAGTTGGGTGCCGTGTAGAAGATCAGCGTGTTCACACCACCCGAGGTGCCGGTGATGGTCTGGCTGTCCAGGTTCCATTCGCCGTCACCGTTCGGATCGTCTGCGTAAGCACTGGTGCCAGTCTTCACCACCTGCGTGTTCACCGTGCTCATGCCGGCGCCGCTGGTGAAGGTGTTGAGGTCGGTGATGGTCTGGGTCAGGTCACCCCAGGTGATGATGCCGACCTTGGTATTGGATGCCGTCGGCGTGCTGCCTGCGTCATAGACCTTGGGGAAATCCGTCGGGCTGTGCGAGGTCTGCGTACCCGTGGCCTGAATGCCCACGCTGTTCGTACCCGCATGCACCGGTCCCACGATGTGGTGCATGGTGTGCGGCACGTTGAGGTTCTGCAGGCCGAGTACCGAATCGACGATGCCGCCCAGCGCCTGCGGCACTTGTACCGCCGCATCGTTCGCGATGCGCTGCTTACCACCGAACTTGAACGTGCGCATGGTGGTGCGGAATGCCGCGTTCACCGAGTTCGCGTTGCCGTCCGCTTCGACCAGCATGTTGTTGGGCGATACACGCACGTTGCTGAAACCGGACTGGCTCAGGTGCGCAACCACCTGTGCCACTTGGGCGTCGCTCGGCGCAAAGCGTGCTTTGAACTGCGCCGGCGTGAGGAAATGGTGGAACTGCGGGCTGGCAGGATCGTTCACCGCATGCAGAAAAGTTTCCAGCTCATTCACGTTGCGCATGTTGAGGCTGAGCGCCACGTGCATCGGCTTGCTTGCCTCCAGCGGCGACACCGTGGCGGCATCAACCTTCGGCGAGCCGTGCATGCTCAGCGTCCAGCTGTTGTTGGTCGCGACGGCTGCAGTTGCTGCCGTGCCAGGCGCTGCATTGCGCGTCATGGCTGCCTGCGTACGCACGCCGACCCAACCGTCATTGGTGGTCGCGTGCAGCGAACCTGCCATGGCGAACGACATCGCCAGCGGCAGCAGTGCCTTGCGAAACGCTTTTCCCCGCAAATCGATACGAACAGTCATTCTTTTCTCCTTGACGTTTTTTGAGGACGAATCGACCCGATGCGGTGCGTAGCACCACATAAAAAATGCGCCGCTCGCGCGGCATCAGGTCTAGTGACTGTGTTGCGATCCGATAGGCGTCCGGACTTGCTTTCCCCCTGCCACTCCATGGAACGGCATGCCCGAACACAGACTCGCTAAACGACGCACACCGGACGAATGTCGGTGCCCGCGTCGCCAAAGGACCATCCGTCAACCCTCCCGCTCACGGATTAATTGACGCTAATCAAGAAAATTCGAAGCGTCAATGAAATCAGCGCGGCGTATGAAACGCCTCGAAAGCAGCAAATACATGCGAAATACAGGCAAAAACGTCAATTCTTACGCCTGCTTTCACGAGGCCTACGCTCAATGAGGTCAATCGAATACTTGCTAACTTTCAGCATGTTGCTGAAAGTGGTGATGCTCATCGCAGTATTGAAAGTTGCCTCGCCAACCACGCCGTAGCGCGAGTTATCTCGATCTCAACGACGCAACCTGCAACGGCACGTGTAACCGGATCGCGAGGAAACACGCGAAAGATATTGCGCACGCTTCCGAAACGCTGGCTTACGGAAGCTGCACAAAGATGAACTTCAGTTGAATTTCCTACGCGTTGCGCCGCGAAATCCGCGCACGGCAAGGACGCGACCAAGCGTCGGCCGCTCTCCTGTGATCAGTCCATGACTGCACAAGCAAATAGCTGCGACCTACTTCGGGAGAAAGCGAACTTCCTGCACGAAATCGAGCATCTCGTCGTCGGCAGGACCCGCGATACGCCCAGCCGAAGCTTCCTGGGTGTAGCGCAAATTCACTTTACGACCGACGAGCTCTTTTTTCAGAACCGTTCTGTCTGGATCGGTGTCGGCAAACCAATCACCACATCGGGCCACGCAATAGGCCCGTATCTCTCGACCATCGAGCGTGCGCACGATGACAAACATGTCGTCAATACCACCGCCATCCACCAGCAATCCCGACGCCTCTTTCACAGTGGTCGGCGATGCACCCGCAGCCATGACTTCGGATAGGCCTATAGGCGCTATAGCCATCAACAAACAGAACATTCGAACATTCATGTGATGCGTCTATGGAAGCGGTAGGGACACAATAACTTGCCCAAATACGGGCGACCAGAGACACATCCAAATTGGCTCGCGCCAGCCAGGACCGAAGCGTGCGTCGCCCGACGCAGGCATCGTCGGACGGGAGAACATCTACGACCTCACCCGTAGAGTGCGCTCGCTCCCGTACCACGCGGCGACAGAAGTGCACGCCCGGCTCGTTGCGTCGCCATGCGATCTAGTTCCCATTGTTCATGGATAACCGCGCTGATCAGCGCGGCAGGCGCGGCAGGCGCGGCAGGCGCGGCAGGCGCGGCAGGCGCGGCGTCAAGCTACGGAAGCTTTGCGCAGGATCACGTAGATCTGATCCTTCAGGAGCAGCTTCTCTTTCTTCATCTGCTCGATCGCCATGTCACCGGCCGGCGCGAACCCGGTTTCCATGTTCTTGATCTCCTGATCCAGCTCGTTGTGACGCTGGAACAGGCGGGAAAAATGCGGATCGCGCCCCTTGAGGGCGGTGATGAGATCACGATGTTCGGGAAACATTCCTTGGCTCCTTGAGACGAAACAGGCTGCGTATGCAGCCTGACGTTCAAGCGAACGGGAAGTATTGATCTGAATCAGCCGTGTAGGCGTGCGGCGATACGTCCGGCGATCTCAAAGCATGCCGGTTTCGAGCTTGGCCGCGTCCGACATCATGGAGTGGTTCCACGGCGGATCGAACACCAGGTCCACGTCCGCCTCGGTCACGGTGGGAATGAGCTCGAGCTTGGTACGCACGTCATCCACGAGGATGTCGCCCATGCCGCAGCCGGGCGCAGTCAGCGTCATCTTCACGTAGACCTTGCGCTGGTCCGGTGCGGGATGCTCGATGCTCACGTCGTAGACCAAGCCCAGCTCGACCACGTTGATCGGGATTTCCGGATCGAACACCGTGCGCAGTTGCTGCCACACCAAGGCTTCGACGTCGGCATCCGTGGCATCACTGGCCAGTTCGATGGCCGGCGGCGGTTCCTTGCCCAGCGCGTCGGCATCGTTGCCGGCAATGCGGAACAGGTTGCCTTCCACATATACGGTGAAGCTGCCGCCCAGCGCCTGGGTGATGTAGCCGATCTGGCCGGCGGGCAGGCTCACCACTTCGCCCTGCGGCACCATGACTGCCTGACAGTCACGCTCCAGAGTGAAAGGTTCGCTGCTAAGACTGAAACCGCTCATGCCGATCCTGCTGAATCTCGTCGATGTGCGCGGCAAGCCGCCACGCCAAGCTAACTATTATGCCGGTTGACGACCGGTCTTGCCCGTTCACATCAGGTCGGACACGGCCAATCTCAAGGGATATCCCACCTTCCTGCCGCTTCAGGCCCGGGGCAGCGAGCCCGTCCGGCGCGGTATCATCAGAGTTTTACGCTCGGGAACAACCGTGTCCTTCATCCAGTCCACCGCTCGCCATTCATGAAGATCCGGGCCATCTTCTCGCTGCTGTTCGCCCTGGTGAGCACCTTGATGCTGGGACTGGCCGCTGGCGCGGTGTGGATGGTTCCCACGCTCTATTCCCAGCATGCCCTGCCCTGGCTCGCGTTGCCGGTGGGTTGGTTGCTAGGCAAGGCGGTACGGAACTGGGTGCGCTCGGCAGACCGCCAGGCCGCCGCTCTCGCCGTCATCGCGACGTTAACTGCGGTGCTTTACGTCAACCTGCTGATGGCCGCCGCGCGCATTGCCGGTTTGATGGGCCTGGGGCTGGTCGACTCCATACGCACCGCCGGGTTGCCGCTGCTGCTTCAACTCGCCAAGCTGAGCCTCTCGCCCATGGACGAGGTCTGGTTCATCGTCGGCATGAGCTTCGCGGCCATCGCTGCCCTGCGCACGGGCCGCCGACCGAAAGCTGGCGGCTGATCCCCTGCTAGCGGATTAAATCGAACGAGCGGTACCCATGCGCGGTACTCCGCTGCACTAAGACGGATAGCCGGGATCCCGAGCTAGGCATCTGAGGAATCGGTTGGTGAGATAGCCGAGGCCGCAGCCTGCGCAGCAACTGCAAGCTGGGACATGACACTCCCCGCCACACGCGAAGCCTCCTCGCCGAGCGCCTCAGCCAACTGGCCCCGGGCGCGCTCCCAGATGCCCATGGACTCGTCCATCAGCCGGCGCCCTTCGTCCGTAAGTATCAGGCGTTTGCCGGCGCGGCCCTGCCCTCCGTGGCTGCGCACGAGATTTCTCTGCTCAAGACCCTTCACGCTGCGGCTAAGCGTGGTGGCGTCTACCCCAGCCCGAGCCGCCAGCTCAGTGAGCGTTGGCTCATGGCTGCCGCCAATCCCCACGAGAAGACTGAATTGCTCTGCGGTGATGCCCACGGGTCGAAAGCAGGCGTTGTAGTAGCGCGTGAGCGCCCGCGCGGTAACCCGGGCCTGGAAGGCTGGGCACTCCGTTTCAACGCGGCGATAGAGATCGGAAGCCTCTGTCATTTGCAGGTCTCGACTAACTCCAACTCGCATAATAATGTATATGCATCATTATTGGGGAGTAGCACCATGCCGGCCTATGTCCACGTCAATCTGCGTATAAAAGACCCAGCCAGGCAAGCCGCATTGGCGCCGCTCTTTCAGGCGGCGCTACAGGCAGCGGGCGGCCGTATCCTGCATTTCGGGCCGGTGGCCCAGATTCTGGAAGGCGATGTGGCGCCATTGCCCATGGCTGGCATCTTCGAGTTCGCGACCCTGGCCGACGCGCTGGCGTTTTATCAGTCGCCGGAGTACGCGCCTATCAAGGTTGAGCGCGACGCGGCGCAGGAAGCACGCATGTTTGTGGTCGACGCAGGCTGAGGCGTTCCGAGCCTGCGACCGTCCAGCCGCGCAAGGACTTTCACGTCGGCATCAATCCACTAACTCTCCACCGTCTTGAGCTCGGCCACCAGTTGGCCGGCCGCTGCTTGGCCGTCGCCGTACAGCATGCGCGCGTTATCGGCGTAGAACAGGGCGTTTTCGATGCCGGCGAAACCCGTGCCTTTGCCGCGCTTGACGACGATCACCTGCCTGGCGGCCGACACATCGAGAATGGGCATGCCGTAAATGGGCGACGCGGGATCGGTCTTGGCCAGCGGATTGACCACATCGTTGGCACCGATCACCAACACGACGTCCGTATTGGGGAACTCGGGGTTGATGTCGTCCATGTCGGCGATCAGGTCGTAGGGCACGCCCGCCTCTGCCAGCAACACGTTCATGTGCCCTGGCATACGCCCCGCTACCGGGTGGATGGCGAACTTCACCTTCACCCCGCGCTCGATCAATAGCTTGGCGAACTCCCACACCTTGTGCTGCGCCTGCGCCACGGCCATGCCGTAGCCGGGCACGATCACCACGCGTTCGGCGTAGGCCATCATCACAGCCGCATCGCTGGCTTCGATCGGCTTTTGGGCGCCCGCAATGTCCTGCGCAGCCGCGCCACTGGCGCCGAAACTACCGAACAACACATTGCCGATCGAGCGATTCATCGCCTTGGCCATCAGTTGCGTGAGCAGGGTGCCGGCCGCGCCCACCACGGTACCGGCGATGATCATCGCCTCGTTCTGCAGCACGAAGCCCTCGAACGCCACCGCCAAACCCGTAAAAGCGTTGTAGAGGGAAATCACCACCGGCATATCCGCGCCGCCGATGGGCAAGGTCATCATCAGGCCGAACAGCAGAGCCAGCACGAAGAAGGTGATGATCAGGGGCATGGTCAGTTGCCCGCTGGCGATCATCGCGCCCAGCACCACCGCGCCAGCCAGTACCAGCAGGTTCACCACCCGCTGGCCGGGGAACACGAAACGCTTGTCCAACCAGCCCTGCAGCTTGGCAAAGGCGATCAGTGAGCCGGAGAAGCTGACCGAGCCAATCAGCGCGCCCAGCACAGCCAGCGCCAATTGCGCCGTGCCGGGGGTATCAACGCCATTGGCGGTGAACTGGCCTCCATCCAGCAAGGTGACCGTCTTGCCCGCGTAGCTGAACAGCTCCGCCGCACCGATGGCCGCCGCCGCGCCGCCGCCCATGCCGTTGTAGAGCGCCACCATCTGGGGCATCGCCGTCATGGCGACCCGTCGACCGGACCACCAGGCGGCGGTCACGCCGATCAGCACCGCCGCCAGGATCAACCCCCGGTTGTGCATGTCCGGCAGGGCAAAGGTGGCCAGCACCGCCACCAGCATGCCCACGCCCGCCCATACGATGCCGCCCCGCGCGGAACGCGGAGAGCTCATGCGCTTGAGACCGAGAATGAACAGAAGGGCAGCGAGGAAGTAACAGGCCTTGATCACATCCGGCAGCCAGGCCATTACTTGAGCTCCTTGCCAGGATTGGGCTTGCTGGCCTTGAACATCTCCAGCATCCGCTCAGTCACCACGTAGCCGCCGGCGGCATTGCCCGCACCCAGCAGTACGCCGATGAACCCGATAACCATCTCGAAAGGAGTCTGTGCATGCCCTAGCGCTATCATGGCGCCGACCAGCACAATGCCGTGGATGAAGTTCGAGCCAGACATCAACGGCGTATGGAGTATCACCGGTACCCGGGCGATGATCTCGTACCCCGTGAACGCGGCCAACATAAAGATGTAAAGCGCTAGGAAACCGTCGATCATGACCCCTCCCCGCCAGCACACAGATGCCACCGCATCATACGGTTGCGGGTCAACGCGTGCGAGCCTCGGACGTTGATAAGCAAGGACGTACCGATGGAGTCTCAGGATGGCCGATCCGACGAACCGGATGATGACGGCATGAACGCCGCTGTCTCCACCCTAGAAGGCGATCTGCTGCTCGAAGACGTCCGGGCGGTCCCCAGGTCCATGAATACGTTCCTGGCCCAGGTGGAGCGTCGCGCCTTCCGCATGGCCGAGTTGAACCTGGGTCACCGCGAAGACGCACTGGATGCCGTCCAGGACGCCATGCTCCGGCTCGTCAAGCATTACAGCGACAAGCCGCCGCAGGAATGGACGCCCCTGTTCTGGGGCATCCTGCGCCGGCGCATCGTGGATCTGCAGCGCCGCCGCAAGGTGCGCTCGATCATGGTGGGTTGGCTGGGCGGGCGGGACGATGACGGTGAGGACCTCCCTGCCTGGGAACCCGCCGACACCGGTCCGGGGCCCCTGGAACGCTTGACCGATTCACAGTCGTACGCAGACATGGCCGCGGCCGTAAAGCTGCTGCCCCAGCGCCAACGCGAAGCTTTCATGTTGCGGGTGCTGGAAGGCCTGGACGTGGCGGAGACCGCGCAGGCCATGGGTTGTTCGGAAGGGAGTGTAAAAACACATCTGTCGCGCGCGTTGCAACGTTTGCGCGACCAACTGGAGGAATGGCGATGAACGCGCCTGACAACCACCTCGAACTCCGCGCCCGCGCGCTCTATCGCGAGGCCGCGCGCCAGATCGACCCGGCCATGGCCGCGCGTTTGCGCGCAGCCCGTAACGAAGCGCTGGCCAGCGCCAACGAATCATCGTGGGCGCACCGTTTGCTGCAGCTGTTGCTGCCGGCAGGTGCGTTTGCCGCGATCGCCTTCGTCGCTCTGTTCATGTCTTCGCCAGTGCAGCGCCCGACCTCGATCGCGCCGAACTCCGCCCAGGCTGTGGATGTGGACGGCGAACTTCCGCCGGATGCGGCCGCCGCCGACCCAAGGCTGTATCAAAACATGGACTTCTACGGATGGTTGGCCAAGAACGGCGACAGCGAGGCGAGCAGGTAACCATGCGTCGATGCCGTGTTTTCGCGTCGCTGCTTTTTGTCTTCGGACTCAGCGGCATCGTTACCAGCGCCATGGCTCAGCAGAATCCCCCGCCGGGACCGCCGGGGGGCGTTCCGCATGGACCGTTAGGGGCATTTCCCCCTCCGCCATCGGGTATGCCGCCAGGACCGCCGCCCTCACCCCGTCCGTGGCAGAGCCTATCGGCACAGGATCGCGACATGCTGTCTCCTGTCGCGGACAAGTGGAATACATTTCCACCGCAAAAGCAGGCACGTCTGCTGCAGCACGCGCAGGAGTGGGAAAGTCTGCCGCCTGCGCAGCGCGAGAAAGCCCGCCAGAACTTCGAACAGTGGCAAAAGATGTCGCCACAGCAGCGCGAAGAGGTCCGCGAGAACAGCAAGCGTTTTCAGGAGCTGTCGCCGCAGGAACGCGCGCAATTGCATAACGCCTTCCAGCGTTTCCAGCAGTTGCCGCCCGATCAGCAGGAGCAGCTGAGGCGCCAGTGGCATCACGACATGCGCAGTGGCCCTGTCGGTCCGCCGCCCAGGCATTAAACGAAAAGCCCCGCACTCGCGGGGCTTTTCGTTTAATGGAAGAGACAGCGAACCGCTATCTCAACCCTGAAAGCTCGATTCGCCATTACGCGTCACGCAGCTCTTGGCGACCAGTTCGTCGTTGAAGTCAGGCGTAAGCGTCCCGCCTTGAATCAGCAGCTCAAGAAAATTGTAGACGTTGCGCGCAATCATCTCCGACGCGTGCAGTGGCGCCCCCGCCGGGAGGTTGAGCGGACCAAGGATTACCACGCCCTGGTGTTCCACGCGCTGTCCCGGCTGGGTCAGCTCGCTGTTACCGCCACCTTCGGCGGCGAGGTCCACGATCAGCGCCCCCGGCTTCATGCCGTCCACCATGGCGCGGGTCAGGATCTTGGGTGAAGGGCGACCAGGAACGGCCGCGGTAGTCACCACCACGTCCACGCTCTTCAGATGTTCGGCCAGCGCCTGCTGCTGTGCCGCGCGCTCCTCAGCGGTGAGCTCGCGCGCATAGCCGCCGCTACCCGCTGCGCTCACGCCAAGGTCGATGAACTTCGCGCCCAGCGATTCGATTTGTTCGCGCGTCTCGGGACGCACGTCGTAGCCTTCCGTTTGCGCACCCAGCCGGCGCGCCGTAGCGATGGCCTGCAGACCGGCCACGCCCGCGCCGATCACCAGTACGCGCGACGGGCGAATCGTGCCCGCTGCAGTGGTAAGCATGGGGAAGAATTTCGGCGAGGCCTCCGCAGCGATCAACATCGCGCGATACCCAGCCACGGCAGCCTGCGAACTAAGCACGTCCATCGCTTGCGCGCGCGTCGTGCGCGGCAACAGCTCCAGCGCAAATGCGGTAAGCCGGCGCCTGCCCATCGCCTCGATGCGCGCGGTGGCGCCGTAGGGACGCAACTGGCCGACCACTACCGCACCTTCGCGCAAGCGCGCCCACACGCTGTCGTCGGGAGGCAGCACACAGGTGAACACATCCGCTTGCGCCAGCACGCTGTCCGCGTCGGCGAATTCCACATCGGCATAACTGTTGTCAGGAAAGCCCGCCGCCGCTCCGGCGCCACGCTCCAGCAACACGCGGACATCCTTGCCGCGCAATTTCTTCGCCACCTCGGGTGTGATCGCCACGCGGCGTTCACCGTCGGCGGTTTCACGCAATGCAGCCACGGTGATCGGCATCGTGCATCCCCTGCGGAAAGGTTCTGGCATCGTAGCTGAAGGTCCGCTGCGCAAACCACCGGCCACTTGCACTCATTCCCCCAAGGGAGTTAACTGGCGCGCCACCGGTACGGAAACTGATTAGAGCCTGTTCACGATCTCCGCATGGCCCGCGCCGGAAGCTGTTTGCGCGCAGGCCAAGGAAGAACGAAGGAGTGTACGTCCGTACACGACTGAGTGATGACGCCGGCCTGTGGGCAAACAGACCCGGCCCGGAGGGTTGTTCTTGAGTGGCCACCCAACGACAGCGCGCGGCTTGACCTGCCCACCAGGCAGGCACTGCGCCACGCGCCGCCGCCGGGCGACCACTCAAGAACAACGCGGGCTATGCGGAGATCGTGAACAGGCTCTGATGGCGACCGTATGGGAGGGGATCCCTATGGAGATCCCAATGACTGCTGTCACTGTTCCCGATGTCCTGCTGAACCTGGCGCGCCAGGCGCGCGAACGCGCCTATGCACCCTACTCTCGCTTCCTCGTCGGTGCCGCGCTGGTCACGCGCGACGGTCGCCATTTCACCGGCTGCAATGTGGAAAACGCCTCGTACGGCCTGTGCAACTGCGCCGAGCGCACCGCCCTGTTCTCCGCGGTAGCGGCGGGTTGCCGCCCCGGTGACATCGCGGCAATCGCCGTGATCGGCGACACACCCGGCCCGATCAGTCCCTGCGGCGCCTGCCGACAGGTCATGTCGGAACTGTGCGATGACGCCATGCCCGTATGGCTTGGCAACCTGACCGGCGCCGTGCAGGAAACCACCGTGCAGGCGTTGCTGCCGGGGTCGTTCCGCCTGGCCAGCTAAGTCGAGCAAGTGGACGGGTGGTTGGAATCCGCCCCTCCGCGCCTCACTTCTATTCACTCCCGCCTTTTATCGGGTTTAGCATCGTGGCTTTGCCCTCCCCGGACCACCCCATGTCGCATCCTCTTTCCCTGCTGCAACAGCGCCACTCGGTCCCGTCGCGCCAACTCGGTGAACCCGGGCCCGACGCGACCACGCTGACAGCGCTGCTGGAAGCCGCCATTCGCGTGCCCGACCACGGCAAGCTCGAACCCTTTCGCCTTATGCTTCTGCAAGGCGAGGCCAAGCTTGCCTTCGGTGCACGCCTCGCCGAGCTTTCGGTGCGTGTGAACCCGCACATGGCCGACGCCAAGCGCGAGAAAGACCGCACGCGCTACGACTACCCACCACTGGTGGTCGTCGTGATCGCGCGTATCGACGCGAGCAGCACGGTTCCGGTCATCGAACAGCAACTGAGCGCAGGCTGTGTGGCCTACAACCTGCTGTTGGGCGCGGAAGCGTTAGGCTTCGGCGCGCAGTGGCTCACCGGCTGGGCGGCGTACAACCGCGAGGCGGCGGCCATCCTCGGCTTGAAGGACAACGAGCAGGTGATCGGCTTCGTGCATATCGGCACACCGCAGATCGATGTACCCGATCGCGAGCGTCCTGTGCTCGCCGACCTTGTCAGCGCGTGGACACCATGAGCCTTCCAGCCGTCCATCTGATTGATGGAAGCCTCTATGTGTTCCGTGCGTGGCATTCCATGCCGGATGAATTCCAGGATGCGGATGGGCACCCGGTCAACGCGGTGCACGGCTTCACACGCTTCCTGTGCGAACTGCTGGAACGCGTGAAACCTGAGCACCTGGCCGTGGCGTTCGACGCATCGCTGACCACGTCCTTTCGCAACGCGATCTATCCTGCCTACAAAGCCAATCGCGAACTGCCGCCACCGGATCTGGAGCGCCAGTTCGTGCTCTGTCGCGAAGTAACGCAGGCGCTGGGCATACCGATGCTGATCGACCATACGTACGAAGCCGACGATCTTATCGGCAGTGCGTTGTGGACTTTTCGGGGCCACGGGTTCCGTAGCGTGATCGTCTCAGCAGACAAGGATTTCGGCCAATTGCTGGGCGAGCACGACGAACAATGGGACTACGCGCGCAGCCTGCGCTGGGGCCCGGCCGGTGTGCACGAAAAGCTGGGCGTGCATCCCCACCAGGTTGCGGACTATCTCGCCCTCTGCGGCGACGCCGTGGACAACATCCCGGGCGTACCCGGCGTCGGCGCAAAGACAGCCTCTGCCCTGCTCGCCCACTTCGGCAACCTGGATGCCTTGCTCGAACGCGTGGATGAAGTGCCCTTCCTGCGTCTGCGCGGCGCCGCCAGTTGCGCGGTAAAACTACGCGAGCATGCAGATGCTGCACGACTCTACCGGCGCCTCACGCGCATTGCGCTGGATGCCCCCGTGCCGACGGACGTCGATGCATTGCGCCGCGTGCGCGGCGAGGCCGACGTGATGGATGCGCTGTGCGAACGCCTGCGTTTCGGTCCGTTGACGCGCACGCGTCTGAAAGCATTGTTGAGCTGACGCCGGGTCGCGTGCAGCGACCTCTCCTACAGCAAGAATGCGCATCGCGGTAGCATGAGCCCATGCAAGGCGTCCCCTCCACGTTCCCGTCGCAACGCGATGCCGCCGAATTCCGCCTGGCGAGTCACCGGCCAGGCGTGGAGCTGTATCGCGCACACATCGTGCGCCACGCCTTCGAGCCTCATACGCACGATGGCTTCGGCTTGGGCGCTATCGAATCGGGCGTGGAGCGCTTCCGCTATCGCGGTGCCGACTATCTCGCGCCCGCCGATTCGGTGGTGATGATGAATCCCGACGAATTGCATACCGGCCGCGCTGAGACAGAGGGTGGCTGGCACTACCGCATGGCATACATCGAGCCCGACGTCGTCGCTGATGTCACCGGCGAACCGGGTTGGTGGTTCACCGACGTGGTACGCGAGGATCTGCCCTGCGCACGACAGATTACCGTGCTGCTCGATGCCCTGTGGCAGGCACGCGAACCGCTGGCCTTCGACAGCCTGCTGCACGCACTGCTGAATATGTTTCGCCGCCATGCACAGGTGCCGCGCAAAGCGGCGGATGGCGCACCGGCACGGTTCGCTCCAGTTATCGATTATCTGCATGCCCATCTCTCGCAACGACTGACACTCGATGAACTGGCGTCCGTCGCGGGCCTGAGCCCGTTCCATTTCCTGCGCCAATTCCAGGCGCAGCATCACGCCACGCCGCAGCAGATGCTGATGGCGTTCCGGCTGGCTGAAGCGAAGCGGTTGCTGTCACGCGGCGAGGCGTCGGCGCAGGTAGCGGCCGTGGTGGGTCTGACGGATCAGGCGCATCTCACCAAGGCGTTCGCGCGACGCTATGGCGTGACGCCGGCGCGATACCAGCGGGCATTACGTTCTTAGCGCTTCTTCACGATCCCCACGCAACTCATTTCCGCCGTCATTCCGGCGTAGGCCGGAATCCAGCGGCCGCTGTATGAGGTTTTCGCGAATCTATCGCCAGAACCTACTCGAATATCGCGACCATTCAACGTACTCGCTACTGGATTCCGGCCTACGCCGGAATGACGGCGGGGAATATGAGTGCTCAAGCGAGATTTTGAATAGGCTCTTAGCGCCTCGCCGCAATCTGGTACAAGACCACGTCACATCATTCCGGCACGCTGTGGTCATGTGGACAGGAATTCTCTACGCACTCGCTGCCGGCCTCATGTGGGGTCTGGTGTTTATCAGCCCGCTGTTGCTGCCGGGTTATCCCGCTGCATTGCAGTCGGTCGGTCGTTATCTCGCCTTCGGCATGATCGCCCTGCCGCTGGCATGGATGGACCGGCGCGCCCTTCGCGTACTCGCCCGCGCCGATTGGCTAGAAGCGCTCAAGCTCGCCGCCGTGGGCGGCCTGCTCTATTACCTGTGCCTCGCCAGCGCGATACAGCTCGCAGGGGCGCCGTTGCCGACGATGATCATCGGCACACTGCCGGTAGTCATCGCCATTACGGCCAACCTGCGCGATGCCCACCGCGACGGCCGGCTGCCATGGCTGTCGCTGGTGCCGTCACTGGCACTGATCGCGATGGGCATCGCCTGCGTGAACCGGGCAGAGTTGTCCGCGCTGGATCATCCGTCAGGCGTCGATCTGTGGCGCTACGCGCGCGGTGCGCTGCTCGCCAGCTGCGCGGTGGTGTGCTGGACGTGGTATCCGTTGCGCAACGCGGACTGGTTGCGACGTCATCCAGAACGCAGCCCGCGCACGTGGGCGACAGCGCAAGGGCTCGCCACGCTGCCGCTCGCGTTCTGCGGCTATGCGCTGCTGTGGTCAGTCATGAAGGCCAGCGGCCAGCCGTTCGCGATGCCGTTCGGCCCGAATCCGTGGCGCTTCGTGGGTCTGATGGCCGCGATCGGCCTGTTCGCCTCGTGGCTTGGTAGCGTGTGCTGGAACGCAGCCAGCCAGCGCCTGCCGACCGCACTCGCGGGGCAACTGATCGTGTTCGAAACGCTCGCCGCGCTTACCTATGCCTTCGTGCTGCGCGGTCACCCGCCCGGCGCACTGACGCTCACGGGAGTGGCATTGCTGGTGGCCGGCGTAGCCTGGGCCGTGCGGATCAAGCCACGCCCGGTCGAGCTGGCGGTGGAATGAGTAAGCACGACGGTTGTCGCTGACATATCGGCACGGCAACATGCAGGGTTTCGACTCTGCAGTGCGATCACACCGATGAATCATCCAGACAGCCGCATTCCCCACGACGCCAACGCGCCGGTGGAAACCCTCTACGTCGGCAAATGGCTGAGCCTGCGCAAGCGCGGGCGCTGGGAGTACGCCGAGCGCAACAACCCGGGTGGTGCGGTGATCATTCTGGCGGTCACGCCGGAGGACAAGGTGCTGTTCGTGGAGCAGTACCGCGTCTCCATCCTCAAGAACACCATCGAAATGCCGGCGGGCCTGGTGGGCGATTTGCACGAACACGGCGATGAAGACGCCCTGCTCGCCGCCGGTCGCGAACTGGAAGAGGAAACCGGTTATCGCTGCGGCCGGCTGGAGTTCGTGCACGAAGGGCCGTCCTCATCGGGCATGAGCACGGAGATGATCGCTTTCGTACGCGCCTGGGACCTGGAAAAAGTCGGGCCCGGTGGCGGTGACGAATCCGAAAACATCGTCGTGCACGAAGTGCCCCGTGCACAGGCCGGCCAGTGGCTGTTTGCCCGGGCCGCAGAAGGCTACTCGATCGACCCCAAACTGTTCGCAGGCCTGTGGTTCATCGAACACACGGAACTGAAAGCCCAAAGCTGAACGCTTCTCCGCACAGCTATTAAAGATTCCGGTGGCCCCGCCGATGTGAGTCATGTCGAACACTTCTGACCTGACCACATCACGGACCCCCTCCATGAAGAAGACCCTGATCGCCGCGGCACTGTTCCTGTCGGCACCGCTCGCCGCCCACGCCGCCTGTGCCCCCACCGATTTCGCCGTGCAAGACTTCAAGATGAAGCTCGTCGGCGCCGGCGCCGCCGCCCGCCTGAGCCTCAGCGGTCAGCTGGTGAACCACTGTGCCGAAGCTGCCGCCGCCCAGGTGAGCATCGAAGCGAAGGACGGTTCCGGCAAGGTCCTGGCCGCCAAGAAGGGCTGGCCGGCAGGTACCACCAACATTGCCCCGGGCCAGTCGGTCGAATTCGATCTGGGCCGCCTGTTCCGCTTCGATCCGGAAATGCAGCAGTACACCGTCGGCGTTGCCGACGTGCGCACCTGGTAAGTCACGCATCTCTGTTTTGCGTTTTTTGAGGCCCCTCCCGGGGCCTTTTTTTTTCGCCCGCAAATGGCTGCCACGACATAATGTGACGCAGTTCAAGTTTCAGAGACTTTGTCCGATATGCTTGTGTGACCCAGCCACCGCCTCATCGGAGGCCCAGGGCGTCCTCCCGGCCAGGAGGGTGCGCTGGTATCAGGGAGCGCCATGCATCTAGACATACCCACCCTGACCCTCGTCAGTCTTCTGATGGGTATCGGCGCGTCGGTTGGCTTCACGTCATTGATGGCGATTCTGAACACCCAGAAGGTCCTGCGCATCTGGGTTGCCAGCATCTGGATCAACACGCTGGGCATTTGCCTGATCGGGCTACGCAACACCATCCCCGACGTCATTTCTATCGTCGTCGGCAACGGACTGCTGGTCACCGGCAACATCCTCACGCTCAAGGGCATTGCCCAGCATCTGGGCCTGACCATGCGTTGGCGCTGGCCATGCAGCCTCGCGGTGGTCTACACCGCAGCCATCGCATGGTTCGCGTATGTCGCGCCCAATCTAAGCGCAAGGTTGCTGGCTGGCAGCCTGCAGGCCATGTCGTTCAACTTCGTCTACGCCTATCTATTGCTGCGCTATGGCGAACCCGACATTCGCAAAAGCTGCCGCATTGCCGCCGCGGTATTGATCGCCTGCGGCTTGTTCTACCTGGCGCGCGCCTTCATGCCTCTTGCCCCCGGTTCGGGCCAGAACCTGTTGAAGGGAGGCATGCCCGTCGCCGCCACCTACACCATCGGCATCCTCACCACACTCGCTTCGTACTTCGCGCTGCTGCAGCTGATTACCGAGCGGCTGGTCGTAGACCTGCGCAAGGCCGCGCGTACCGATGGCCTAACCGGCCTGCTCAATCGCAGCGCCATCGTTGCCGAGGGCCGTGCCGCGTTAGAGCGCTGCCTGGAACGCGGGCAACCCTTCGCGTTGCTGATTTTCGATCTCGACTACTTCAAGCAGATCAACGACCGCTGGGGCCATGACGCGGGCGACACGGTATTACGCCATGTCACGCAGCGGCTGCTCGAAACAATCCAGTGGAAAGGCCATCTGGCCAGCCGCTACGGAGGCGAGGAATTCGTGGTCGCCCTGCCGGGCGCCACCTTGGAACAAGGGCTGGCCGCCGCCGAACGCCTGCGCCACACGCTTGCACATTCCCACGCGAAAGTGGGCAGCCAGAGCATTCCCGTCACCGCCAGCATCGGCGTCGCCATCGCGCGGCCGGGAACGCGCTTCGAACACTTGGTCCGCCAAGCCGATCAGGCCATGTACCGCACCAAGTTCGACGGCCGCAACGGCGTCAGCTTTGCCGAGGAGGACGACGAGCGCCTGGCCGAGGCTGGTGATACGCGCTGCTGATGCGCTGACGATCACGCGGCACATCCTTGGTCTCGCCCCCATACCGATGAATCATCGAATATGGCTGCGATGGGTATCGCTAGTTTTGCGAGGCCGTCCCTGGCTGCTCCGTGCTACTTCCATATGACATCGAGACAACGCCCGAGCGCAGCAGCAGCGGTATCGTTAGCGTTGCGGCCACCACCCGCACGCTCAAAATCCTGCCCGAGGAGACCCAGGTCGTTCTGCGACTTCCCGTCGATACTGAGCTCCATCTGCGAGGTGCGACCGAGAACACCGACGAAGGCACGCGCCGCTTTTTCATCGAGTACCGCCTGAAACGACACGTCATTGGTCGACACCGGCCGTCCCTCGCCAAAGGGATAGATCGGCTTGAATGTCACGGGATAGGTGGCAAGCGTGGCACGCCCTGTTCCAAACACCAAGTCGACACGCGCATCCGTCGCCAGCGTCAAACGAGACACGGCGTTGACGTAGTACGACATCGTCAACGTTCGACTTTCCCGAGTGGCCATCAGGCCGAACGAATAGGCATTCCAACGTTCAAATGCAGGCATGCTCATGGACAGACTGCACTGGTGAACATGGGCAAGGTGGCTGGCATCGCCCTCCAGCGTCCACTTCATCGGATCCAACGGCCCAGCAATCGGGAAACCCGGCACACTCTCCAGCGGAAACAGCTTGACCTCCCTAGGCGCCGCTCGCTGTCCAGGGTAACCAACAACAACGGCCGAGCCACGAATAGCGTCAATCTCGATGGTGAAAGGACGAAATGGCCGGTCGTAGTCGATGATCTCGCAGGTCTTGCCGGGACGCTCTGACACACGCACGGCGTAGTTGCCGTCCTTTTTCTTGTCTACGGCCAGGGAATAGCAATCATCAGGGGATACAGGGGTGCTGTTGCCGTACTGGGCAATGGCCTTGCGCGCCAGCTTCCCGGCCTGTTGGGCGTTCACGATGACGGGAGACTGATCAGATCGCGCTATGGAAGGTAGCGTGATGAGCACGGTAACAGCAGCCATCAAGACGAGCGACTTCGGGAACATAGGGTTGCGTCCATGCCATGTCAGTACACGATATAACGCAAGCATGAGCATCGTGGGCTTAGCCTCAATACACGAAGCTTCCCAAATCGTGCCATCAAGGGCTTCCTCGTCCGACATGCGTCAGCCAAGCCCATCAGGCCAACGCTGACTCAAAAATACCGCCAACCACCATCCGCACATGGCGGGAAAGGCGTACTCAGTGCAGCACGAACAGCTTGTCGAAACCCGCCACGCGCAGCGTGCCACGCAGGCTAGAGCCGGCATTGACGATGCGGATTTCTGCGCGGTCTGCACCCGCGTGTTCGCGCAGCAGGAGCAGCATGCCCAGCGCGGAGCTATCCATGCTGGACACTTCACCCAGGTCGATGACGTAGCTGCGTGCGGCGCGCTCGCCGAGGCAGGCATCGTGGAAGGCGCGGTGCACGCTGAAGTCGAAGCGCTCGCCCAGTTGCAGGGTCACGCAGTCGAGGTCGGGGTCGTGGTGAACAGTCAGGCTCATGGCTGCATTCCTTAGAAGAGTTCGATCTCGCCGGCGTCCATCGAGTTCTGCAGCGCCGGGCCACGCGAACGGAGGCGGGCCTTCTCACGCTGGATGGCCAAGCGGCTGCGCACGCGTTCAGCACGCTGCGCCAGCAGTTCGGCATCGATCGGGTTGCACGCCAGCTCTTGGATGTCGCGCGTACATTCGGTGGTGACTTCCTGCAGTTCCACCAAGCGCTGACGCGTCTGGTTGATCAACTGGCTCAGGATGTCCTCGAACTGCAGCGAACGCACAGTGGTCGCCACATCGGTGCCCAGGCCGCGGTTGATCTCCACCACCTGATCGGCGACCTTGCTGGTGCGCGCGTCGCTTTCGGTCACATGCGCCATCATCGCGTCGATGCCGCCCTTGGCCGACAGCGCCACGTTGAGGTCCTGCGACGCCATCGTGCCGACCAGGCCGCGCAGTTCACCCATGGCGGCGCGGGCGCGCTCGACATGGCTGCCGATCTGTTCGTTGAACTGGTTGGAGTGGCTGGCCAGGTTGCGGATCTCGCCTGCCACCACGGCAAAGCCACGACCGGATTCGCCGGCACGTGCAGCTTCAATGGCGGCATTGAGCGCCAGCAGGTTGGTTTCCTCGGCGATGGTGTTGACGTTCTTCAACAGGCCGAACACCGCGTCCATTTCCTTGGCCATGCCGTCGATGCGGTAGACGATGCGCAGGCTTTCGCGCGACATCTGCACCACCATGTCGACAAAGTGCTCCAGCAGGTCGCCTGTACGCGCGGCGAAATCCTGCACGGAAACACCCTCGCCCTGCCCGTCGATGATCTGACGAAGCAACGACTGCTGCATGCCGGTCTTGCGCGACAGGCCGTCGAAGCCGCCGCCGAGCTCCGTCACCGCATCACGCAACAGGTCCATCGCTTGATGCAGTTCTCGCGTCGCGTGACCCAATTCATCGACCAGCGAGCTACGCACTTCCTCCAGCGCTTCGCGCACGGGCTCGTGGTGTTCCAGCGATGCCTGGATGACCGGCGCGGCGACAGGCATGTGGCGGCGCGTTTCGACGATCCACGCTGCCGTCAGCAGCACGATCAGCACCGGACCCAACCACGCCGATGGCCACACCATAGTGAGCACCAGCGCCACCGCGCTGGCGATCAGCCCGATCACGGGGCGTACGCGCATGAAGGAGAGAAAAGCATTCATAGAGATGTCCGCAGATCAGGAGGCCGACACGGCGGCGCGGGAAACGGGTTGATGCGCCAGCGCGAGCAAGCGCGCTGCTATATGGTCAAGCGGAAGCTTCTCGCCGGCAGCGCCGAGCTTCCAGGCCGCGCCGGGCATGCCCCACACGACCGAGGATTCTTCGTCCTGCACCAGCGTGTGGGCACCGGTCTGCTGCAGCTCCAGCAGCCCGCGCGCGCCGTCGTCACCCATGCCGGTGAGCAACGCGGCAATGGCGGACTTGCCGACACTGGCCGCCATGGAGCGGAACAGCACGTCCACGCTCGGCTTGTGACGGTTGACCGGCGGGCCGTTGTGCAGGCGGCACACATACTTGGCGCCGTCCCACATCACCAGCAGGTGTTCGCCACCCGGCGCGATGTACGCATGACCCGGCTGGATCGGCTGACCATCGCGCGCTTCACATACGCGCATGGCCGAGCAGGTATCCATGCGTGCCGCGAACGGACCACTGAAGGCGGCGGGAATATGTTGGGTGATGACGATCGGCGGCGCATCCGGCGGCATCGCCTCCAGCACAACGCGAATGGCTTCCGTACCGCCTGTCGACGCGCCAATCGCGATGATCGGCATGCCGCCGCGGGTGCCGATGCTTTGCGCGCGTGGCAGCACGGCATCAGCCGTAAGGCGCGGCGGCACGTCGAGCTTGCGCACGGCGGTGCGCTGGCGCGGCCGCGCTAGCGCAGCCAGCTTCACCTTGGCGCAGATCTCCTGCGCGCCTTCGGCAAATGTGCTGGCCAGGTCGTTGCTCGGCTTGGTGAAGAAGTCGACAGCGCCCAGTTCCAGCGCCCGCAAGGTGACTTCGGCGCCTTCCTGAGTCAGCGAGGACACCATCACCACCGGCATCGGCCGCAGGCGCATCAGGTTCTCGAGGAACGTGATGCCGTCCATACGCGGCATTTCCACATCGAGGGTGAGCACGTCGGGATTGAGCTGCTTGATCTTTTCACGCGCGACCAACGGATCGGCGGCGGTTCCCACCACCTCGATGCCCGGATCGCACGAAAGCATGGTCGACAGCAGCTTCCGCACGAGTGCGGAATCATCGACCACCAGGACACGTACTCTTTCCATCGTGAATTCGTCTCGCCTTCGTGGTGCGGCGTAGTACTTGCGTCTACGTCCGCCGGCCCGTGTCGGCGCCAGATGCCTAGATAAAACCGTCGCGACGCGTGCAGCGTCAGAACAGTTCCACCTCTCCCTTTATCGGATCGTTTGCCAAACGCTTGAGATATTGGCGCTCGCCATCCACCAGCACGGTGTCCGTACGGCCGCGCAGCTGACGCACGCGGGCCTTGCCAGTGGCCGGGAAAAACTGCACGTGGCGAGGATGCACGTCGCCCAGGTCTTCCGCCGCCACCTCCAGCCGTTCGGCCTCCAGGTAGCGCCGTACGAACGCGATATTGCGTTGCCCGATGTCGGTCATGGTGGCCAGCACACGCCCGCCGCCGAACACCTTCACCATCAGGTTGGCGCGCTGTCCGCCTGCCTTGAGGATGGCGTTGATCAGCTGCTCCATCGCATCGTTGCCATAGCGCGCCGCGCGGCCCACGGTATCGGCCCAGCTGCCGCGCTCACCACCCAGTGGCTCGGGCAACATGAAGTGGTTCATGCCGCCAATAGCGCGCACGCGATCGAACACGCAGGCCGATACGCAGGAGCCGAGCACGGTCGAGATCATTTCCTGCTGCGTGCTCACGTAGTACTCGCCGGGCAACACCTTCACGGTCATGCAGGCGTGCGCAGGATCCCAGAACCGGCGCAGGTGCTCGAAGCCCGGCACGATGCGTGCGGGGTCGTAGCTCGCACCCGCGGGGACGTTGACTGCGGCGACGTTCATGCACTGCGTTTCCGGTAGACCGTCCGTCCGATCAGGTCAAAGCTGTCGTTGAGTCCGTACATGGACTCAGAATGGCCAAGGAACAGGTAGCCGCCATCCGGCAACAGGCCGGCATAGCGTTGGAACAATCGCTGCTTGGTGGGCTTGTCGAAATAGATGACGACGTTGCGGCAGAAGATGGCGTCGAACGGCCCCTGCATGGGCCAGTCGTGCAGCAGGTTGAGCGGCAAGATGCTCACCAGCTCGCGCAAACGCGGGTTGACGCAGGCATAGTCCGCGTACTCGCCTTCGCCGCGCAGGAACCAGCGGCGGCGACGTTCCGCACTCACGCCTTCGAGGCGTTCGAGTGCGTAAACACCTTTGCGCGCGGTTTCCAGCGCCTGCGGTGAAAGATCCGTGGCCAGGATCTTTGCGTCGAGCTGGGTCGCGCCATGCTTCTCCAGCGCTTCCGCCAGCACCATCGCCAAGGTGTAAGGCTCTTCGCCTGTGGCGCAGCCGGCTGACCAAATGCGCAGGCGACCGCCGTTTTTCTTTTCGTTGATCCAACGCGGAAACAGTTCGTCAGCGAGCTGATCGAAGTGATGCGACTCACGGAAGAACGCGGTGACGTTAGTGCTGATGGCGCTCGCCAGTTCACCGAGCTCCTGTTGCGGATCGCGCCGCAATAGATCGCAGTAAGCCTGAAAGTCCGGCAGTTTCAGCGCGCGCAGGCGGCGCACCAGACGCCCTTGCACGAGTTGCCGTTTGTGCTCGCCCAGCGAGATACCGCACTGCTCGTAAACGAAGGCGCGCAGGAACTCGAACTCGGCATTGCCCAGGAACGGGCCGCCCATGGCCGCCACGCCAGCACTGTTGTCCATCGTGGCAGCCAGGGTCATGCTCAGAACTCCTTCCAGGAGCCGGCGTCAGCGGCCTCGGTGCGCGGCGCACGCTGCGCCGGCGCGTTGGAGCTGCGCACGGCGGCGAACACGGCTTCCGCCTCGGCCATCACCGACTGCGAACGGGCCTTCTCAGTCGCCACTTCGCCACCTTCCATCATCTGGAAGAAGCCGACCTGACGCGCCAGCTCACCGGCCTGCTCTTGCATGGCACGAGCGGCGGCAGCAGCTTCTTCCACCAGCGCCGCGTTCTGCTGGGTCATCTCATCCATCTGCAACACGGCATGATTGACCTGGTCGATACCCGCCGACTGTTCCTGCGACGCCGCAGCGATCTCGGCCACGATATCGGTGACCTTTTTTACGCTCTCGACAATGTCTGCCAGCGCCTTGCCGGACTGGTCCACCAGCGACGAACCCACGCGCACTTTCTCCGCGCTGTCGTTGATGAGGCCCTTGATCTCCTTGGCGGCACCCGCGCTGCGCTGAGCCAGGTTACGTACTTCAGTTGCCACCACGGCAAAGCCACGGCCCTGTTCACCGGCGCGGGCAGCTTCCACCGCTGCATTGAGCGCCAGCAGGTTGGTCTGGAAGGCGATTTCGTCGATCAAGCTGACGATGTCGGAGATCTTGCGGCTGGAATCGTTGATCTCACGCATCGCAGAGCTGGCCTGTGCAGCCACTTCGCCGCCGTGCTCGGCCTGGCGACGCGTGGCGCTGGCGAGCTGATTGGCATGGCTGGCGTTCTCGGCGTTCTGCTTCACGGTGGAGGTCATTTCCTCCATCGAGGATGCTGTTTCCTCAAGGCTGGACGCCTGCTCCTGCGTGCGCTGGCTCAGGTCGTCGTTGCCGCGCGCAATCTGCTGTGCAGCCGAACTGACCGAACCCGCACCGTGGCGCACTTCGCCAACGATGGCGCCAAGACGCTCGTCCATCGTGCGCAGCGCCTCGAGCAGCTCGCCCAGTTCGTCCTTGCGACGGGTTTCGATCTTGTGGCCGAGCTTGCCATCGGCGATGGCGTTGGCGACCTTCACCGCAACGCCGAGCGTGCTGAGGATCGAGCGCATCAGCAGCATGGCCATGATGGCGGCGATCACCAGACCCACCAGCAGCGAGATGATGCTGATGGTCCGCACGAAGTGATAGCGAGCCACCTGCGCGTCGTAGATCACCTTGGCGTCGGCACGCTGCGCGTCGACCATCTTGCCCAGCGCATCCTGGCGCTGCATCAGCAGCGGGCGCACCTGCATTTCCAACAGATCGGACGCGCCGTTGTCGCCCTGATTGAGGGCGTCGACCATCGATGCCTTGGCGTCGGTGTAATCAGCGTCCGTCGAACGCCATTCGTCGTAGTACTTCTTGACGGAAGGACCCATCGGGATGGCAGCAAGCTGCTTCTTGAGCTCTTCCATCTCAGCCTGCAGCTTGGCGTACTCCGTCAACTTGGCCTTGACCTGGTCGGGCTTGCCAACCAGCGAGCCCGACTCACCCAGCAGGATGAAGGACATCAGCTGGTGAGCGGTGATCTGCGAGGCGAGCTGCGTGGGGACGATCTCCTCTTCATAGATCTTGCCCATGCCATCGTTCTGCTGTTGCATGCCACCGATACCGATCACCGCACCGGCGATCAGCATCAGGCCGAGCAGGCCCAACACCACACGCATACGGTTGCGGACGTTCAGTTCCGGGGCTTTCAGTGCGAACTTCTTCATGATGATTACACTTCCTGCGTATGTCGTTCAGGCCACGGCTTTCACATCGGAGACGGCTGGCAGCGCCGCCTCAAGCATTTGTGCGTCCTGGGGCTGCAGCAGCTTGTCCACATCCAGCAGCAGCACCATGCGCTCGCCAGCGGACGTCAGCCCCTTGAGGTATTCGGTATCCACGGTGGTGCCCATGTCCGGCACCGGGCGGATGGCATCCGCTGTCACGTCGAGCACGTCGGACACCGCATCAACCACCACGCCGAAGTTGCGGCCCGCCACGGTGATGATCACGGTGACGGTGGTAACGCCGTAGGCCTCGCGCTCCAGGCCGAAGCGCAAGCGCATGTCGATCACCGGCACAATCGCGCCGCGCAGATTGAGCACGCCAAGTACGTAGTGCGGCGCCTGGGGAATGCGCGTCACTGGCGTCCAGCCGCGAATCTCGCGGACCGCCAGAATGTCGATGCCGTATTCCTCGTGGGCAAGGTTGACGGTGAGGTACTGCGACTGGAGCGCCTCGCTCCGGGTGTTATCGGACATGTTCGCCTCGTGGTCGGAGCCGCATGCAAGGCTCCCTATCGGGTTCTGGATCGGCGGAAGGCCGGGAAACTTGAGGGAAACGCGGGTTTTCGGTGCCACCCGTGCAGGGAGGCCCCGAGACAGGTCAGAACTCGCTCCACCCGCCCGCCATGGCGGGCTCCGGCCGCTTGGCGACTGGGGGCCTGACAGCTGGCGCAGCTTTCGGCGCGGGCTTCGCGGCCACCTGATCCAGGCGGAAGAACCGCACCTGCACGGCCAACTCGTCCGCCTGCTCCTGCATGGCGCGGGCGGCAGCGGCCGCCTCTTCCACCAAGGCAGCGTTCTGCTGGGTGACTTCGTCCATCTGCATCACGGCGCGGTTGACCTGATCGATACCGGACGACTGTTCCTGCGCCGCAGCCGACATCTCAGCCACTATGTCGGTGACGCGCTTGACGCTATCGACGATGCCAGCCAGGACCGCGCCGGATTCCTCCACCAGGGCGGAACCGGCCTGCACTTTGTCCACCGTGTCGCCGATCAGGGCCTTGATCTCCTTGGCGGCGCTTGCGCTGCGCTGGGCGAGATTGCGTACCTCGCCAGCCACCACTGCGAATCCTCGACCCTGCTCACCGGCACGCGCGGCTTCGACGGCGGCGTTGAGCGCCAGCAGGTTGGTCTGGAAGGCGATCTCATCGATCAACTGCACAATGTCGGTGATCTGGCGGCTGGCCGCTTCGATCTCACGCATCGCACCGCTGGTGCGCACGGCCACCTCGCCACCACGCTCCGCCTGGGTGCGCGCCGTACGGGCGAGCTGGTCGGCGTGGCTGGCGTTGTCGGCGCTCTGGCGCACGATGGAGGTCATTTCTTCCATCGATGCAGCGGTTTCCTCCAGGCTGGATGCCTGTTCCTGCGTGCGATGCGAAAGGTCGTCGTTGCCCCGCGAGATCTGCTGGGAGGCGGTGGATACCACCTGCGAGCCTTGCTGCACTTCACGCACGATCTCCACCAACTTGGCGCGCATGCGCTGCAGCGCATCGAGCATGCTGCCAGGCGTGAAGGTCTGCTTGGCGTCGCCGCCGGAAAGATCACCGTCGGCAATGCGGGCCGCCATGGCCAAGGCAAAGGACGGCTCACCGCCGATGCTCTGCCGAATGCTGCGCATGGAGCGCCACACCACCACGATCACCAGCAAGCCAACCAGGAACGCACGCAGCAGACTGCCTTCGAGCATCTGGCGGAACTGGGCATCGATGTCGACGAAGTAGGCACCGGCGCCGATATGCAGATCCCATGGCTTGTACCAGGCCGTGTAGCTGATCTTGGGCTTGAGCTCTTTCGAGCCCGGCATGGGCCAGGTGTACTCGGTCTCGCCGTGTCCATCACGCTGGTCGGCGGCCATCATGTCCTGATAGAAGCGCTTACCGTTGGCGTCTTTATCCTCTTTGATGTTCGAACCCACACGGTCATGCATGACACCGTGCAGATGCAGCACATAGTTCGAGTCGAAGCCGAACACGTAGCCCTTTCCATCACCCCAGCGCAACGCAGTCAGCGCCGCCAGCGCCTGCTTGCGGGCCTCCTCATCGCTGAGCTCACCCGCTGCGGCACGCGCATGGAACGCATCGAGGATAGAGATCGCGGTATTCACCTCATCCGACAACGCATGCACGCGCGCCTGCATTTGCAAGCGTCGACTGTCCACGGCAGAGATGATGGTGAGCGCAAATAGACCGGCCACGACGAAAGCAATGACGAGCCATACCTTGGCCGAAAGGCTCAGGCGATCGATGGTGGTCAGGGGAGACTTCATAAAAGGAACCTTCAGAATGAAAATAGGCGGGTTGCGATAGCCGTGATTCATTCCCTGCACTGCTCTTACGCGGGCCGCAGGCCAACGCACCGCGGCTTCCTGTCGCGGTTGTTCGACAACATTCAGAGGGACGACGCCGACCGCCCGAGAACAGGGCTACCGAGTCGCTGTGCCGGGAACCGGCGATGATTCGGACAACGATGCGCCTTCCCGCACATCGTCTGACCGTTGTTTACTTACTCCGCGGCACCGTTGCCGCGACCTCACGCCGCCTTGCGACGTCCCTGCATACGCACCAGCCCAGCAATGTCGACGATCAGCGCAACAGAGCCATCCGCAAGGATGGTTGCGCCAGATACGCCCTGCACCCGTCGGTAATTGGCTTCCAACGACTTCACCACGGCCTGCTGCTGTCCGATCAGGCCGTCGACGAACAGGCCCACGCGCGCGCCATCACCCTCCACCACCACCATCAAACCTTCGTCGATGGCATGGATAGCGTTCTCGCAGTGGAAGGCTTCATGCAGACGAATCACCGGCAGGTATTCCCCACGGAAGCGGAACAGCTCGCCGCCACCCGCGACACTGCGCACCGCATCCGCCTTCAGCTGCACGGATTCCACGATGGAGACCAGCGGCACGATGTAGCGCTCGTCGCCCACGGCAGCGGTAAGGCCATCGATGATCGCCAGCGTCAGCGGCAAGGTGATGGTGAACACACTGCCCTTGCCCTGCGTGCTGCGGATGGTGACGGTGCCACCAAGGTCGCCCACGTTGCGACGGACCACGTCCATGCCCACGCCACGGCCGGACAGATCAGTGGTGACCGCCGCCGTGGAGAAACCCGGCTGGAAAATCAGGTCCGCCACGGCCTCATCGCTCATACCCTCACCGCTGGCGATCAGGCCACGCTGAACCGCCTTGGCGACAATCGCGTCGCGATTCAGGCCCGCGCCGTCATCCGATACTTCCACCACGATGCTGCCGCCGCGATGCGACGCCTGCAGCGTGAGCGTGCCGGTATCCCCCTTGCCCGAGGCACGACGCTTGTCTGGCGTTTCCAGACCGTGGTCGATGGCGTTGCGCACCAGGTGCACCATCGGGTCGCCGATCTTCTCGAGCACCGTCTTGTCGAGCTCGGTCTGTTCACCGATCAGCTCCAGCTTCACCTGCTTGCCGAGCTTCTGGCTGATGTCGCGCACCATGCGCGGAAAACGATTGAACACGGAAGCAATGGGCAACATGCGGATGCCCATGACGCTTTCCTGCAGCTCGCGCGTATGTCGCGCCAGCTGGGCCAGCCCCTGTTCCAGGATGGCCAGCCGCGAGGCATCGATATCGCCTTCGCGGAAGGTGTCGAGCATGGACTGGGTAATCACCAGCTCGCCCACCAGATTGATCAGTCCGTCGATCTTGTCGATCGACACGCGCACCGAACTGGATTCGGCGCTTGCTTCGCGCTGGGAGCGTGCGGCGCCGGCGTCCGCGACGTTCGGCGCGGACGCTGCAACCGGAGCAACGACGGGCGCCGGTGCAACGTCCGCCACGACATGCTTCGCCTCGATCTCCAGATCGCACTCGCCTTCCACCCAATCGAACACACTCGCGATATCGGCTCGCTTGACCGGCCCCTTCAGTTCGATGGTCCAGCCGAGATGGCACTCGGTGGGTTCCAGCGCAGCGAACGGCGGCAGGCCATCGAACGATGCCGTCACCTCCAGCTCGCCCAGCCCCGCCAGTTCGCGGATGAGGCGCAGCGGCTCGTTGCCACCCGCCAGCATGCTGGCGTGCGGACGGAATTGGATGGTCCAGGCGTCGGCCTGGTCCGCATTGCGACGCGCCTGTACAGCTGCCGCGGGAACACCGCGACCCATGGCGGCCGCCAGTTCGTTGCGCAGCCCTTCGGCCACGGCGTCGTTGAGCGGTTCGCCAGCCTGGGCGCGGGCGAACATGCCGCGCAGGCAATCCACCGTGCGCAACAGCAATTCGATGATGGTGCCGTCGATCGCACGCTTGCCGCTGCGCACTTCATCGAGCAGCGACTCGGCCTCGTGGGTGAACGAGGACATCTCGGGGAATCCGAAGGTAGCCGCACCACCTTTGATCGAGTGCGCGGCACGGAAGATGGTGTGCACCAGCTCCCCATCGCCGCCTTCATCCAGCGCGAGCAGCGACGACTCCATCGTATCAAGCCCTTCCAGGCTCTCTTCGATGAATACCTGTTGGAACTGCGCCAGACCGGCATTGCTCATGGGGTCACTTCTCTAGCTGAATGCGATTATCCAAAGTCGCCAACAGAACGTAGCGAGCGGTCGCGAGGTGGGCGTGGGCGGCGCGCAGGAACCGGAATGTACGTGGGTACATGAGGATTCCGAGCACCGACCGCGCCCGCTTCGCGATCGCGCAGTAGTTCTGTTGGTGACCTTTAACCTAGGACGCGCTTGACGGTTGCAAGCAACTGCTCAGGGTCGAACGGCTTCACCAGCCAACCGGTAGCGCCGGCAGCCTTGCCTTCCATCTTCTTATCCGTATGCGACTCGGTGGTCAGCATCAGGATGGGTACGCCCTTGTAGGCCGGCAGCGTGCGCAATTCGCGCACCATGCTGATGCCGTCCATCACCGGCATGTTCACGTCGGCCAGCACCAGGTCAAAGCTGCCACCCTTGGCCGCATCGAGCGCCAGCTGGCCGTTCTCGGCCTCGCTCACATCGTGACCCGCATTGCGCAAGGTGAAGGCCACCATGCCGCGCATCGAAGCCGAATCGTCCACCGCAAGAATCTTTGCCATCTTCCACCTCAGTTTCAGGCCGACATCGCCGCCGGCAATTCCAGAACCTGCGCCAGGCCGAGCACACCGGCTGCCTCGCGCATGACATCGCTCACTCCCAGCCACGCGGGCGACTGGCCGCGTGCCGTCGCCTCGCGACGGAACGCCACCAGCAACTGCAGTGCGGCGGTGTCCACGCGTTCCACGGCGGCACCGTCCAACTGCGCGCCGGGCGCGTCGAACGCCTCGATCAGCGCTGCCTTGACGTCGGCCACGCTGCCGAGCCGGAAGTCGGCAGGCAACGCGATCACGCGCACCCCGCCCTTGCCCCCACCCGTCGTCTTGCTGCCCATCGTGCTGGTCCTTTCGCCCACCCTGCGGGCGTCTACGGGTGGTTTATCGGCCATACGCCTATCCGCTTTAGCGATCCCGGCCCCATACCGCCCGATTTGGGCTAGGGCCTGTTAACGCCATTGGCGTAGCCCGCGTTGCTTGTCCGTAGCCGCTGGGCGGTGGGGCGTGGCGCAGGCCTGGCTGGCTGCCAGGTCAAGCCGCGCGCTGCCGCCGAGTGGCTACGGACAAGCAACCCTTCGGGCTGGGTCTTTTTGCCCGCCATACCGCGTCATCACTCAGTCGTGTACGGACGTACACTCCCTCGTTCTTCCTTGTCTGGCGGGCAAAAAGAAAAAGATCCCAGCGCGGGCCACGCCAATGGCGCTAACAGGCCCTGGGCAAAATGGTCCTCAAGTTTTTCCGAGGCCGGCCGATCTTCATGGCACGGAAGGGCGCGCGCACGACGCCATGCGCGCAAGGAGCCACGATTGATCATTCAACCCACCAGCCTCGCAGCCCTTGCCTGGGCCGGCGCCGCCTCAGGCAGCGCCGCCGAGAGCTGGCGCATCGGTACCGTGCTTTCTGCGCGCCCGCTGGGGATCAATCCCGACGGGATGATGGTGCTGCAGATTGGCGCCCTCGCCGTCGAGACCGAGGCGCCCAAAGGCCAGCTGCCCTCCCAGTTCCAGGTGCGTGTACTCACTTTGGGCGCGCAGCCGATGCTGGAGGTGATCAGCGCGCAGACGCCCGAGCCCGCCACGCAACAGGCCATGCGCGAGCGCCTGCCCCAGCAGAACGGCTACGCCCCACTGCTCGCCACGCTCGACGCCTTGTCCCAGCGTCCCGCGCTGCGCCAGTTGCCCGCCTATCTGCGGCCGGCGCTGGCCATGCTGGAACACGGCGTACGCACGCCGGCCGAGATCACCCGTGGCGAAGGCCTGGAGGAGGCTATCAAGCGCAGCGGCCTGTTCCTGGAATCCGAGTTGGCGGAACCGCACCTCGACATGGCTGGGCTGAGCCAGGAAGACTGGAAGGGTGCGCTGCTTCGCCTGGCCAGCCTGCTCGACGACTACCTGCCCGCGCGCCGCCCCGCACCCACGTCCAGCGAAACGCCGCCGCCCCTGCAGCAACGCGGTGTGCAGGCGCAGCCTCGCGCGCCCCTGCCGCTGTCATTGCTGGACGACGACGTCGACGCCCTGCTCAGCCGCCTGCATGGCGAAGTGCATGCGGCGCTCGCACGCGTGGAAGTCGCGCAGTTGGAAGCGACCACGACATCCGCCTGGATGATCGAGATTCCGCTGCAGGGTGAGGATGGGCACGACATCCTGCAGGTACACCTGCAGCAGGGCGATGCCGACAGCGGGTCATCGTGGACGCTCGGCTTCGCTATCGACTTGCCGTCGCTAGGTCCGATCCAAGGCGAGCTGCAACTGCGGGCACTTCGCCTGTCGGTGCGCCTGTGGGCCGAACGCGCCGACACCGTGCAGCGACTGGAGCAGCAGTTCGGCACGCTGCGTCAGACGCTGTCGTCGAGTGGCCTGACCCTTGACCAGCTCACCTGCCAGCAAGGCATGCCGCAATTGAGCGGCCAACACAGTGCGATCCTGCTGAGGACCACGGCATGAGCAACACCCTGCCTCCCGCACGGCGACGCGTCACACTGCGCCTTTCCGGCGGCCCGAACGATGCGCCGGCCACGCCGGTGACCCTTCCGCCCGAGTCGCTGGAAACACTCCTCGCACGTGCACGCGCACTTGGCATCCCGTTGCACCAGGATCCACAGATGGCCGCGCTGCTGGCCTCGCTGCGACTAAAGCAGGAGGTGCCTGCCACGCTCTACGCCGCTGCCGCTGCCGTCCTCTCTTGCATCTACGATGCGGCGGACCCGCACTGATCGGCCTGGCATCCCTGCACGGATAACGCATCGTCGCGCAGCCTGCGATCGAGCACCGACGCTGAACGCCCGTTTTTCGCGGTACTACCCATGCGAAGAACATGACATGTCCTTCATCCTTGATCCGCGAGAGTGGTTTTCGTCCCTACGGAGCTGCTTATGGCCCGTCCAAAGAATGCCGCTGTATCGCCCTCGAAACGACAAGACGCGCTGATCGAGCGCCGCAACACCAAGATGGCGCGGTCCGCCCACGCCTATGTGCGCGGCAACACGGCGCAGTTCTACGAATGGCTTGATTCGCGCGCGGCGCCCCATCTTCCCGCAGGACCCGCCATCTGGATCTGCGGCGACTGCCATATCGGCAATATCGGCCCCGTCGCTGACGATCGCGGCAAGGTGAAGATCCAGATTCGCGACTTCGACCAAAGCGTGATCGGCAATCCCGCGCACGACCTTGTGCGTCTTGCGCTTTCACTCGCCATGTCTGCACGCGGCTCGGACCTGCCGGGCATCATCACCGCCAACATGATGGAAGCCATGCTCGACGGCTATGAGGCAGCCTTCCCGGAAACGGATGATGACGAACCAACGATGCCCGGCGTGATCAAGCTGGTGATGAAGCAGGCCGTGCAGCGCAACTGGAAATCGCTGGCGCGCGAACGCCTGGCCGGCATGCAACTCGAGCTTCCGTTGGGCAAGGAGTTCTGGCCCCTCACGCTCAAAGAACGCAAAGCGATTCAGTCGATCTTCCGCGAACAACAGCTCGACGAACTCGCCACGCAACTTCGCCACCGCGAACCCCAGGGCAAGGTGAACGTGCTCGACGCCGCCTACTGGCGTAAAGGCTGCAGCTCGCTCGGAAAACTACGCTACGCCGTATTACTTGATGTGGACGGCAATGTGGTGGAAGGCGACGACCTCTGCCTGATCGACATCAAGGAGGCGACGGCATCCATCGCGCCGCGCGCAAAGAATGTGCGCATGCCGCGCGATCCCGCCGAGCGCGTCGTGCTCGCCGCGCAACACCTCTCTCCTGCACTGGGAAATCGGATGCGGCCGGCGCGCCTGCTCGACAAGCCCGTATTCGTCCGTGAGCTGCTACCGCAGGATCTGAAGATCGACATCGCGCGCTTGCGACAGAAGCAGGCGCGGCGCGTGGCGGCATTTCTCGCGCATGTCGTCGGTCGCGCGCATGCACGGCAAATGGATGCGGCCGCGCGCAAATCGTGGTGCCAGGAGCTAAAGCGCAATCATTCACGCACGCTCGATGCCCCATCATGGTTGTGGCAAGCCGTCACCGGTCTACTCTCGATGCACGAGCGCGACTATCTGGATCATTGCCGACGCTACGTCGGCGGCCATGCCTGAGCCGAAAACGACGAAGGCCGCCCCAAGGCGGCCTTCCTTAACTTTCCTATCCGGCACGTTAGAGTGAAATGGTTGCCGTGAGCATCGCCGGATTGCCCTGAGTACGATTCTGGACGTCGAACTCATGCAGCCAGCGCAGAGAGAACTCGACCTGGCCGCCCTGCCACTTCTTCAGATAATTCACCATGGGGCCAATGGCCAGTGAATGCCCCTTGAAGCCATCCAAGCGGTCGGCCAGCGGGCCGGAATCCTTCTCCAACTGGTAGATCCATCCACCCACGGCGCCGACACCCCAGCCCGTTGGAAAACGCTTCACCAACAGTGAGTCGATGCGGAAGACCGGGCCGTTCTGATAGTTCGTCGCGTTGTCCCTCGTGTAGAAGTCCACCGCACTGGTCGTGCTCCACTCCAACGAGCCCTTATCGAACAACTGCGTATAGCCGATCGTGGGGGAGAACACCCAAACGTTGAGGCTGTCATTGGCGAGCGCACCCTTGGTGTAGCTTCCCGTGGGCGCTTCGATGTACAGCGCCAGCGACATGTGCTGCGTCTGACTGAAATGGTGGCTGGCAATCACCGGAGCGAAGCTTGCGTCGTAAAGGCCTGTCGCGCTGTCTGTCTTGCTGGCGGAAAACGGCCCGAAGCGCGCGTTGGCGTTGACGTTCACATAAGCGAAAGGCACGTCCACCATCGAGGCGAAATTCCACGATGACGGCTTGGTATTCCAGATGTACATGCCAACGAACGACGCCAGCTGGAATTCGGCCTTGACGCCTAATGCCGAACCACCACCCGCAATCGGCACTTCCTTCGACGCACCGATGCTGCCGCTGTAGTAGCCGTAGCCAACCTCCCAGTTCCAACCGGGCGTTGGTGGCACCAGACCCGCATAGGAAGTTGCCTGAAGCCCGGTGATCGCTTTACCCACACCACCCTCGGTGGCGAAGGCAGGTACCGCCGCCGTGGCAGCCAACAAAAGGAATGTGGATAGAAGTCGTTTCATAAGATAGCTGCTAAGACGGAGGGAAAGGGCTAAAGCCGGCCGCGTGGGCGCTTTGGCGAGGTAAAGCGTGGCTTCCCGTACCCGTACGGACAAGCGAAGATCTACGCAGCAGAGGCAAGTAGAAATACGCATGACATGTCTTCGACGAGGCACCCATCATGGAGTGGGATACCAAGGGTCGAGACCATGCGTATATCAAGAAAGACCATGACCTTCCTTGCATGGCCGATGCTGCTGAGCACGCCGCTCGCACATGCCCAGTCCAGCGACGAAATGAACGCCGCCAACAACCCGTTGCAGCCCTCCGTAGCCCTGAACCTGCAAGACGACTACACGGGCAGCTACTACAACACCAATGGAGCCGATGCCAACGCGTTCCTGCTGCGCGGCGCGCTGCCGCTCAAGCTGTTCGGCTTGCCGCAACTATTGCGCGCCACCCTGCCGGTGACGACCACGCCGAGCATCCAACCCAATGGCCGCACCACCAACGTGGGCGACCTGAATGTCTTCGACGTGGCCTTGTTCAAGGCCGGGCCATTCGAGATGGGTGTAGGTCCGCAATTGACAGCGCCCACCGCAGGCTCTGATCTCACCGGTACGGGTAAATGGCAGGGGGGACTTGCGGTGCTGGCCATATCACCGCAGCCGTGGGGGCTCGTCGGCGGACTGGTGACGTGGCAACACTCCTTTGCCGGCTCAAGCAACCGGCCCACGCAGAACAACCTGCAAGCGCAGCCGTTCTTCATCTACAACCTGCCGCGCGGCTGGTATCTACGAAGCACGGCGACATGGAACTGGGATCTGCACGCAGGTACCCACTACCTTCCCATCGGCATCGGTACCGGCAAGGTGTGGCGCGACAGCGCCGGCACCACGTACAACTTCTTTGCCGAACCGCAGTTCACCGTAGCGCGCGAAGGTGTCGCGGTGCCGCACTTCCAGCTCTTTTTCGGTCTGAACATGCAGTTCCCGATCAAGCGTTAAAAGGCCCTGGCGCTCACGCTGCAGCGGCACTTCCCGAGGGGAAACGTGCAATCGCCTGTTGCGCAGCCTGCTCCAGTGACCGGACCACTTCATTGACGTCAGCGTTGACGGGCAACTCCGCTTCGGTCGTCACCAACGGCTCCGAGAACAACACACCGACGATACATGCCTCTGGGATGCTGCTGCGCACCGTGCCGACGGCGTCGCCGAAGACACCCCGTTCAACGATGGGAAGGGTGCTCACCAGATAGACCATCGAGACGGCATCGGGCGTGGCATCGGGATGCGGCTCGTCATCGAACGACGTGAAGTCCTCGATGGACAGATGGCGCGCGTCGATATGCAGGTCGCGCAGGATCCGCGTCAGCAGCTCGGTGGCGAGATCGTCGGCAACCGAGCCCAGGCCCAGGCACAACACCACGGAGCCAGCAGGAACGGTCAATGGCCCTTGCCAGCGACCAAAGGCATCTTCGCGGTGCTGTCGCAAGCTGCGACCGATGCTTGTGCCGTCGAGCACGGAGGCGCGTCGGCGCCACCGCGTCCATTTGCTCTCGTGACTATCGAGTGCTTCCACCACCGTCACGATGGTCCGCTTCACCGATGTCTGCTGCGCGGCGTTGATGGCGCCAGCGGTAAGGTCGACGCGGGCCAGCTGCAGCGCTGGCAGCAACACGGCATCGCAGTAAGCGGCGAAGCTTTTGCGTTTCAGGAACTCGCGTGCCTCGCTGATGATCTCCCCGGCGTCGCCAGACAACGCGCGCTGGTACACGCGCTGCGGCATGGTGAGCGCCGGCGCGTCGCCCAGCAGAATGTTGAGCAGGTCCAGCGCTTTCACGTGGCGTCCCGCCACTACCAGGCACAGCGTGAGCGGCGTGGACATCAGCAGACCCACCGGACCCCACAGCCAGCTCCAGAAAATGGCCGCCACTACCACCGCCAACGGCGAAAGACCCGTCGTGTGTCCGTAGAGAAACGGCTCGATGAGCTGGGATACCACGATCTCCACCACGAGATAGAGCACCACCGTCATCACCAGCAGCGACCAGCCGGGCGACACCGCTGCCGCAAACAGGCAGACCAGCGCCGCCACCATCCACACGCCGATGTAAGGCACGAAACGCAACGCTGCCGTCAGCGCTCCCCACAGCGGCGCACTAGGAACGCCGATCACCGTCAGGCCGAGCCAGATCGCCACGCCGACGCTGAAATTGACCGAGAAAGTAGAAATAAAGAAACGCGACAATCGCTCGCCCGCATCGTTGATAGCGGCCGTTGTCGCGCGCAGATCGGTGCCACCCGCCAAACGGATGAAGCGATCACGTAGGGATTCGTGCTCCAGCAGCACGAAAATCAGCACCACCAGCACGATGCCCGCGGTTTCCACCGGCACCCACGCGGTGGACAGCAAACGAGTGACGAGTCCGATCGGCGTGGATGGAACCTTGACAGACGGCTGCGCACCCTTTGATTCGGCTGGGGCATTGGTGAGGTAAGGCGGCGCAACGAAAGGCGACGCGGTCGTGCCAGCCTGCGCAGGCGCCGTGCCCTGCCCCGTGTTGTCCATCACCTTGCCCAACTCACCCTGCAGCAGATCCAATCGGCCAAGCGTTTCTTCGCGCAGCGATTGCACCTTGGTGCGGATAGTCACCTCGTACTGCGGCAGGCTGCGTGCCACGTGGACCACCTGCGTACCCATCATCGTGGCCAGGCCGCTGACCACGACGACCAACGCCACCACGGCGATAAGCACTGACGTGGTGTGTCCCAAACCGACGCGCCGGTACAAGCGCACCCAAGGCGCCATCAGCAGGCTGAGAAATAATGCGAGAACGATCGGGACCAATACCTCTCGCCCGAAATAAAGCAGCGCCAGCACGCAGGCCGCGGCGATGATGACGACCGCGCGTTGACTCGCCGACGCAACCGGCAATACAGGGTCTTGCGACGACATGGGCCGGTCTCCTCTCCACCATGGACTGGACCGGGGGCAACCATGTTGCCCCCGGTGTCGCAAGGATAGCCGCGACCGGCGCCGGAAAGGTCAGGCCGCTTCGTGCTCCAGCGGCAGGCGACATAGACGGCGTACGTCAAGAAGTGCCACAAAGCCGCCCTGCGAGGGCAATACGCCGTTCACGGGATCGTCATCGCGCGCTGAACCGCCAGGCAGCGGCGGCGCGATGTCATTGGCGGCAGCCGACAACAGGTCACCGATGGCGTCCACGCGGATGCCCACCAGATGCACGCCGTACGAAAGCATCACCTGGCGCACCTGGAACGGATCGGCACGCCCTTCCTCGGACAAGCCAAGGCGGCGACGGCCATCCAGCACGGGCACGATGCGGCCACGCAGATGCCGGATACCCAGCAGATCGGAAGCTGAGCCCGGCACAGGCGTCAGCTCGCCATCGCGGAGCACTTCGCTTACCTGTGTCAGGGGTGCGGCATACATCTGCCCACCGATGCGGAAAGACAGCCAGTCTTGAGTGTTCCGGGTCATGGCAGCGACTCCCCTGTGGTGACCTTGACGGTCGGTACTTCAAGCATGCAATTCATGGACCATGCTCCGGCGAGGTCACGCGGGCGGCGCCGACAGTGATAGCGCCGGCCGCCATATCGGGTATGGGAGCCTGCGGCGCCAGCTCCGGTTTGGCGTCGCCGTCCTGTTGGGCGGTGTGCGTGGGTCGGGCCAGGATCACCTTGTTCACCGGCACGGCATCGATCGGCCGAGGCGCGACCACTTCGATGGTTGGCACCGCCCCAGGGACGTTCGCGGCGGGCGTCGCACTCGTCAGCACAGGCGCCGTCACCGCCGCAGCAACCGATGCGGCGGATGCCGGTGCGGCGGCATTGTCGACCGTCAACTGACCCGCGTTCTGCGCATCGTTGTAGAAGCGCTTCGGCGCGTTGTCTTCGCTCAGCACCACGATAAGCACGCGTCGATTGTGGTTACGGCCGTCTTCGGTTCCATTGTCGGCAGTAGGACGGAATTCGCCCCAGCCCATGATGCCCAGGCGCGAAGGCTCCACGCCCTGCTCCGAGAACAGGCGCGCCACGCTTGCTGCACGCGCAGCGGACAGCTCCCAGTTCGACGGATACAGCGAGGTGTTGATCGGACGATCGTCCGTGTAACCCTCTACGCGTACGGGATTGGGAAACGGCTTGAGGATGGACGCCATGTTGTCCAGCGCATCCATCGCCTCCGGTGAAAGCTTGGCGGCGCCGCTCTGGAAGAGGATGTCAGTGCGCAGCTCTATCTCCAACCACGAGGTGGTCTTGCGCACGATTACCATCTTCTTGTCGATCAGCGGCTGCAACGCGCGCTGCACCTGATCGCGGATCACTTCCAGGTTGCGCCTTTCATCGCTCTGCGACGCCGAACGCATATCGCTCGCGCGGACGAGCTGCGGGCGCGCAGGAATCGGCACGCTCACCGGCGTGGTCGCCGCGCCGGGCTGCGTTTGTGGCGAGGCGATAGCCGGATCGACGTTGTGCGGCTGCGCGCGCGTCTGCGGCATCGGAGCAATCACGTGGCTGGAGCCGTTGAACGCCTCGATGATGGAGTTGGACATCACGCGGTACTTGCCTTCGTTCACCACCGACACCGCGTACATCACCACGAAAAAGGCGAGCAGCAACGTCATCAGGTCGGCATAGGGGATGGCCCATGCCTCGTGATTGACGTGATCTTCGTGATGTTTTTTCTTCCTGGCCACGATGCTCGCCCCGGTTACGCCAGGTAACCCTGAAGCTTGGCTTCGATCTGGCGCGGGTTCGCGCCTTCGGCGATCGACACCAGGCCCTCGATCAGGATTTCGCGCATCTGCGTCTGCTTGTGGATCAAACTCTTCAAGCGGGCAGCCATCGGCAACATCCACAAGTTGGCCAGAGCCACGCCGTAGATGGTGGCGACGAAGGCGGCGGCGATGCCGTGACCGAGCTTGCTGGGGTCGGCAAGGTTCTGCATCACCGCCATCAGGCCCATCACGGCGCCGATGATGCCCATGGTGGGCGAGAAGATGCCGGCGCTCTCGAACACCTTGGCGGCGACAAGGTCATGGTGTTCGCGCGCACCCACTTCCACTTCCAGCACACCGCGGATGGCGTCCGGCTCGCTGCCGTCGACCAGCAACTGCAGGCCCTTGCGCGTAAAGGTGTCGTTTTCCGAATCGATCTGCGGCTCCAGGCCCAGCAAGCCTTGGCGGCGTGAAATTTCGCTCCAGCCGACAATGCGGCTGATCAGGTCCGATGGCTGGTGCTGCGGTGGCTTGTACACCAGCGGGAACATCGCGATGGCGTGTTTGAGCACCTTGCCGGAGTTCTGCACCAGCAACGCCGCGATGGTGCCGAGAAACACGATGACGAACGCGGCGGGATTCCACAGCGCTTCCACGCTGGAACCCTTGAGGATGGTGCCGACGATCACGACCACGAAGGCCAGGATCGTACCGATGAGACTTACCAGGTCCATGTCAGGTCGCTACACGAAGATTGGGGAGGAGTTGGCCGTCGCTGCCGGACAAACCGGCAAGATCCATCACCAGCGCCAGACGGCCATCGCCGGTAACGGTCGCGCCTGCTACGGCAGGCACGCCTTCAAACAGGGGGCCAAGCGGTTTCACCATCACGTCTTCACGGCCCAGCACCTCATGCACCAGGCAGCCCAGACGCATATGGCCGATATGCAGCACCACCACGTGGCGTCCCGCAGGCCCATCCACACCGATCCAGCCGCCGAGATCCGCCAGCGCCAGCGCGCGACCACGGTGCGAGGCCACGGCGCGGCCATCGAGTTGTTGTTGCTGACCCGCGGCGAGTTCGAACACCTCGTCCACGTTGCTCAACGGCAGCGCCAGCAGGCGCGCGCCCACGCGCACCATCAGCACGCGCTGGATCGCCAGCGTCAGCGGCACGGCCAGTTCCAGCGCGCTGCCCTTGCCGAGCTGCGAGCGCACCGACAGCGTGCCGCCCAGCTCGACCACGCGCGTCTTCACCACGTCCATGCCCACGCCGCGCCCCGAGATGTCGGAGACCGTGGCCGCCGTGCTGAAGCCAGGGCGGAAGATCAGCTCATAGCATTCGTTCTCGGACAGGCGTGATGCTTGCGCCTCATCGATCACGCCCTTCTCCACCGCCTTGCGGCGCAGGATCTCGGGGTTCATGCCGCGTCCGTCGTCAGACACGGTGATGATGATGCGCTCGCCCCGCTGGCTCGCACCCAGCGTTACCGTACCCTTGCGCGACTTGCCGGCGCGCTCGCGCTCGTCCGGCATTTCCAGGCCATGATCAAGCGCGTTGCGGATCAAGTGCACCATGGGATCAGCCAACGCTTCGACCAGACTGCGGTCGAGGTCGGTGCCCTCACCTTCCTGCACCAGTTCCACTTCCTTGCCCAACTGACGCGACAGGTCGCGCACGATGCGGGGAAAGCGCTGAAACAGTCGACTCACCGGCTGCATACGCATGCCGAGTACGGCGTTCTGCAAGGCATCGGCGACGCGATCGAGTTCGCTGGCAGCCAGCTCCAGTGTTTCGTCGCCGGTCTTTGCCGCCAGGCTCAACAATCGGTTGCGCACCAACACCAACTCGCCGGCGCGATGAACCAGCGCATCAAGGCGCGCCGTGTCCACACGAACGGTGTTTTCAGGTGCGGGCGCCGCGTGCTTTGCCGCCGGAGCCGCGGGCGCGGCTACTGGCGCAGCGACCGGTACGGAAACGTTCGTCCCGGGAATACCGCCCTTGCCGTGAAGATTGTCCAGCAACGACTCGAACTCGTCGTCAGAAATCGCTCCGGATACGGCAGCCGGCAACGCGACTGCTGTTGCGCCCGGTGCAGAGCCTGAGCCATGCAGGTTGTCCAGCAGGGCTTCAAACTCGTCGTCACTGATGCTGCCGGACGCCGTCGGCGACGCCGCAGGCGCGCCTGGCGCACCGCCCGTGCCGTAAAGGCTGTCGAGTAGCGCTTCAAATTCGGAATCGTCGATGCTGCCATCGGCCGGCGGCGGCGCCACAGGCTTCGGCGGCGGTGCTGCCGGCGCAGCGGCCGGACCAGGCATCAAGCGTTGCAGCAGCGCTCGCGGCGGCATCGTCATCGCGCTGCCGCCGGCCAGTGCCGCCATCATGTCGTTGAGCAGGTCCAGCGCTTCCAGCAGCGCGTCCATACGGTTGGCGTCGAGCAGCAACTGCCCGTTGCGCGCCACATTGAGCAGGTCTTCGGCGTGATGGCACAACTGCACCATCGGCTCGATGGCAAGAAAGCCCGCGCCACCCTTTACCGTGTGGAACGCGCGGAACACGGCGTTCAACAGATCGGCATCGCGCGGCGCGGCTTCAAGCCCAATCAACTGCTCACCCAGGCGCTGCACGAGTTCCCCGGCTTCCACCAGGAAATCGTTGCGCAGCTCGCTGTCAAACGAAGGGTCCATCGATCAGAACCCAAATTCGCTCAACAAGCGATCCGCTTCGTCCTGGCTGGTGACCTTGACCGGGCCCGCCGCCGCTTCGCCGGACGCCAGTGCGCCGGTGAGGCTCACCAGTTCCAGCAGCGAGTTCTCGACGCTGCCGATGAAGTTCACGACCTTCTTGATGCGCTGGCCCGAAAGATCCTGCCACGACTGCGCCACCACGAAGTCGGCAAGACCGTCGCGGCACGCATTCGCGAACGACTGCGACTGCTTTGCCAGCACATGCGCCACGTCGCCTTCAGACGTACCGTCGATCACTGCGCCGGCGTTTTCGGCCAGCGATTCAGCCTGCGGACGCATGCGCTCGACGAAATCGAGCGAGCGGTGCGCGGCCTGCGAGCTCATTTCCAGCACGTCTTCCAGATGCTTGCGCGCATCGGCGACGCTGCCCGGCACGCCTTCCTGCGCCAAGTCGCCGCCAAGGCGGCGCACGGCATCGTGCAGGTCACGTGCAAGCAAGCCCAGCGCACGGAACACACGCTGTTCGCGCTCACGCACCAGCACATCGAGCGCCTGCTCGAAAGCGGCGCCATTCGGGCTGTTCAGCAGGTCGTGAAGCTCTTGCGGCATCGCTTCGCCGGCCATCAGAGAGACTTGTGCGTTCATGCGCTCGCTCCGCTGGCGGCCAGGCGTTCGAAGATCTTGCCGAGTTTTTCCTGCAGGGTGACGGCAGTGAACGGCTTGACGATGTAGCCGTTCACGCCTGCCTGTGCGGCGGCGATGATCTGGTCGCGGTTGTTCTCGGCGGTCACCATCAGTACCGGCAGGCCCTTCAGCGCGGGCTCGGCGCGAATGGCGCGCAGCAGGTCGATGCCCGTCATATTGGGCATGTTCCAGTCGGTCACCACCATGTCGAAGGCGTTGTTGCGCAACATGGTGAGCGCGTTCTCGCCGTCGTCGGCTTCCTGGATCAGCCCGTTGCTGAAACCCAGCTCGACCAGCAGGTTGCGAACGATGCGCCGCATGGTGGAGAAGTCGTCCACCACGAGGATCTTCATATTCTTGTCCAAACGCTTTCTCCGCTGCGCGTGTGTATGACTTGAGTTGAAACAGGGACGAGGGACAAGTTGCGAGGGCGCAACAACCGAGCGTTTGCTCGACCCTTCACGGCGCAGCGACCGTTGGGATGTGCGTCCTCGTTATCCGCCCTTCGCCCCTTTTCGTTTTCCTGCCTGTCTTTCCTGCCCCTCATGCCAGCCGGTCATGCGCGCCCTTAGACGCACAATGGCCTGGCCGTGGATCTGGCAGACGCGTGACTCGGTTACCCCGAGCACCGCGCCGATCTCCTTGAGGTTCAGCTCTTCCTCGTAATACAGGGACATCACCAACTGCTCGCGTTCGGGCAGGCCGCCAATGGCCTCCACCAACGCCTCGCGCATACCTTCGTGCTCGACGCTATCGGCGGGGCTCAGGCTGTCGCCATCGGCCACGTCGAACGCCGCGCCACCATCCGCATCGTCCGGTGCGGAAAGGCTGAGCAAGCGCGCACTCGCCGCGTCCGCCAGCACCTGGTGATATTCCTCGGCACCCATGCCCAGCCGCCGCATCACTTCGACGTCCTCGGCATCCGCACCGGTTTCAATTTCAATCTGACGTACGACCTCCGCCATCTCGCGCACTTTTCGATGCACCGACCGTGGGGTCCAGTCGGTACGCCGCAACTCATCGAGCATCGCGCCACGGATGCGGATACCCGCAAACGTTTCGAAGCTCGCATTTTTGCCGGTGGTGAAATTGCGCGCGGCCTCCAGCAAACCGATCATGCCGGCCTGGATCAGGTCGCTGACGTCCACGCTGGGCGGCAGGCGGCCCATCAAGTGATAGGCGATCCTTCGCACCAGGGGAGCGTGCTGGCGAACCAGTTCGTCGGCACTCTGCTTTTGCAGTTGCAGATATTCGGAAGCCACACTCATGTCACCACCCCGTCGCTACTGCGGCCTGCCTGCTGAAAAAGGCGATGCGATCCAGGCCCAGTCGCTCGGGTTCACCCCATGTATCGACCGCACCCGCCAATTGCTTGAATGCCAGCCCCGAGCGGCTCGACGGCCACAGATCCACCACCGCGCTCTGGCGCTTGATGGCCTGCTTGAGCCGTTCGTCGTGCGGGACATGGCCCATGAACTCCAACGCCACGTCGAGGAAGCGATCGCAAACCCTTGCGAGTTTCTGATGCAACTGCTTGGCTTCGCCGACGTTGCGAACCATGTTCGCGACCATACGGAAGCGGCGTACGCCAAAGTCCCGGCTCAGTACCTTGAGCAAGGCGTACGCGTCGGTCAGTGAGGCCGGCTCGTCGCATACCACCACCACCACATCGTCCGCCGCGGCGGCGAACATCGCCACGTTGTCGGAAAGCCCTGCGGCCGTATCCACCAGCAGATAGTCCGGCGGCGACACGAGGTCGTCGAAGGCGCGGATCACCGCGGCGTGCTCGCCCGAGCCCAACTGCGCAAGGCGGCGCGTGCCCGAACCGGCCGGCACCACCTTCAAGCCGTGCGGCGCGTTCATCAGCAGGTCTTCGATGCTGCACGTGCCATCGAGTAGGTGGCCGACGTGGCGCGTGGGCGTAAGGCCCAGCAACACGTCGATGTTGGCCAGGCTCATGTCCGCGTCGAGCAGGATCACCTTGTGACCCTCCTTCGCCAGCGCCATGCCCAGATTCACTGACACCGTGGTCTTGCCCACGCCACCCTTGCCCCCGGCCACTGCGATAGCGCGGCAGCGCTTGCGCGGCGCGGCGCCACTGAGTCCGTACGCCTGATCCTGCACCGGCATCTGTCGTCCTTGTCGTTCGGTCAGCGCACGCAGCATGCTCTCCAGCCCCATCGCCTGATTCATTGCGAAAACACCGTTCATGCGCTCGCCACCGCCAGTCCGAAACGATCCGCCATCACCGCGTCATCCGCGGGGGCGTTACCCTTGAGTGCTTGCGCGGCACGGCACACCAGCACGCGCGCGTCGGCCGTGGCGATGTCCTCCGGCACACGCTGGCCATCCGTTACATAGTCCAGCGCCAGCCGATGCCGGATCAGCACCGACAGCGCACCGCCGAGGCTCGGCGCCTCATCGAGCTTGGTCAGGATGCAGGCATTGGGCTGCACCGGCAGGTAGGCGCGTACGGCCTCGTCCAGTGACGATGCATGCGCGTTCGCCGCGAGTACCAGGCAGGCGCGCAGGTCGCCGCCATTGCGCAGCACGTCCAGTTGTTCGGCCAGTCGCGGATCGCCACCGGCCAGGCCGGCGGTATCCACCAATACGGTGTGATGGCCACGCAACAGTTCCAGCACGTGGCGTAGGCTGTCGGCGTCATAGGCGGGATACACACGCACGCCGAGCAGGCAGCCGTAGTGCTCCAACTGCGCCGCCGCGCCGATGCGGTAGTGATCCGTGCTGACCAGCGCGACTTGCGATGCGCCGTGACGCATCACCGCGCGTGCGGCTAGCTTGGCGATGGTGGTGGTCTTGCCCACGCCGGTCGAGCCGACCAGCGCGGTGACACCGCGACGCTCTGCATGGTCCCGCGGACCAATGGCCAAGCTGCGACTCAACACGCCCAGCGGCAGGTAACGCGCCTGTTCGGCATTGATATCCGCCGGCAGTTCGTCGACCAACTGGCGCGCCACGTCCGGCTCGATGCCGAGGCGGGTCATTTCGCGCAACACGCGAGCGCGCATCGGCTGACGGCGCTCCATATCGTTCCAGATCAGGCTGGACAACTGCGTCTCCAGCAGGTCGCGCAGGCTGCCCAGCTCGGCGCGGACGCGCGCGGTGTCCTGCATGGCGCGTTCGAGCAGTGGATGCAGCGTGGCCGGCACATCGGTGGCCGCTGCGGGCACGGCAGCGTCCACAGACGCGGACATCTCCGCGACGGCTTTGACTACCGGCAAGTCGGAAACATCAGCGACACGGCTGCTCAGCACCGGCTCCACGCGCGCTGCAGCAGCACGGCGAGAGAGCGACACCGTCACGCCTTCGTCATCGCGACGGTTCGCCGTCGGCAGCGGCGGCGGCGCGACGTCGGAACGTCGCGTAGCAGCGGCACGGGCTTCGGGCGCCGGCGCAACGGCAGGCGCACGGTTCTCCACTTCCAACGGCGCGCCGTGGCGTGCGGCCTCGCGTACCAGTGCCTCGTCGTAATCGACGGCGGCGATGATCTCGATACCCTCGTCCATCCGGCGCGTAGACAGGATCACCGCATCCGGGCCCTGGTCTTCGCGTACTTCGCGCATGGCCTGACGCATATCCGGGGCCACGAAACGCTTGATCTTCATGCCTTCTGGCTCCACGAGACGCGGGCGAGGTGCGCATGACGGGACCGCATGGCCAAGCCTTGCGTCACGCTCGCTGCGCTCATCAAAAGCCCGGTCTTTGCACCCTCGCTACGCATCCTTCGTCCCTCGCTCATCTGTTCGAAATTAACGGCCCAGTGCCTGCACCAATCGCACGCGGCGGTTGTCGGGCACCTCGTTGTAGGCCAGTACGTGCAGGTTCTGTGCCACATGGCGGGTGAAGCGCGCGAGCCACGGACGGAGCTGCGGCGCAACCAGCAAAACCGCCGGTTCGCCGCTCATTTCCTGCTTGCGCGCGGCGTCGGCAACGCCCTGTTGCAGGCGGTCGGCAAGGCCCGGTTCCACCGCGGCGCCCGCCACGCCGCCATTTGCGAGCGACCCCAGTAGGATCTGCTCCAGCTCCGGCGCCAGCGTAATAACCGGGATCTCCGTGCCCAGGCCCGAGATCTCCTGCACGATCTGTCGACCCAGCGCCACGCGTACCGCTGCGCTGAGCGCGCCGGGATCCTGACTCTGGCCCGCGTGCTCCGCCAAGGATTCGACAATGGAGCGCATGTTGCGGATCGGCACCCGCTCGGCCAGCAGGTTCTGCATGACCTTGACCACCACGCCCAGCGACAGGCGCTTGGGCACCAGGTCTTCCACCAGCTTCGGCGCGGTCTGGGCGAGACGGTCCAACAACTGCTGCACGTCCTGGTGGCTGAGCAGTTCGTGCGCGTGGCTCTGCAGGATGTGCGACAGATGCGTGGCGATCACCGTCGCCGGATCAACCACGGTGTAGCCCAGGCTCTGCGCCAACTCGCGCTGACCGGACTCGATCCACAAGGCTTCCAGGCCAAATGCCGGATCGCGCGTGGCGATGCCCTGCAGGCCTTCCTGCACACGGCCCGGGTTGATCGCCAGCAGGCGATCGTTGTGCACTTCCGACTCACCCATCGGCACGCCCATCAGGGTGATGCGATACGTGTTGGGGCCCAGGTCCAGGTTGTCGCGGATATGCACCGCCGGCACCAGAAAGCCAAGCTCCTGCGACAGCTTGCGACGCACCGATTTGATGCGCCCCATCAGCTCGCCACCCTGGTGCGTATCCACCAGCGGAATCAGGCGGTAGCCGACTTCCAGGCCCAGCGGATCGACGCTGGCCACGTCTTCCCAACCCAGCTCGAGGCGTTCGGTCGGCGCGGCGGCCGGCGCAGCCACTTCCGTGGCGGCCTTGGTCACGCGCTCTTGCGCCTCACGGTCCCGCTTCACCATCAACCAGGCCGCACCACCGCAGGTGCCACCCAGCAACAGAAAGGCGATGTTGGGCATGCCCGGGATCATGCCCATCACACCCAGCACCACACCGGCCACAGCAAGCGCGCGCGGCTGGCCGAACAACTGGCCGACGAGCTGCTTGCCCATGTCGGTGGACTTGGATACGCGCGTCACGATGACAGCCGTCGCGATCGACAGCATCAGCGACGGCACCTGCGCCACCAGACCGTCACCGATGGTGAGCAACGTGTACGTCTTGGCCGCTTCGCCTGCCGACAACCCGTGCTGCAGCACGCCGACGAAAAAACCGCCCACGATGTTGATGATCAGGATCAGGATGCCGGCGGTGGCATCGCCGCGCACGAATTTCGACGCGCCATCCATCGAGCCGTAGAAATCCGCTTCCTCGCGCACTTCCTGGCGACGCTCGCGTGCCTGCTCCTGGTTGAGCAAACCGGCATTGAGATCGGCGTCGATGGCCATCTGCTTGCCGGGCATGGCATCCAAGGTGAAGCGCGCGGTCACTTCGGACACACGCGTGGCACCCTTGGTCACCACCACGAAGTTGATGATGGTGAGGATGGCGAACACCACCAGGCCCACCGCGAAATTACCGCCGATCACGAACTCACCAAACGCCTCGATCACCTTGCCCGCTGCGCCGGGGCCGTCGTGGCCATGCAGCAGCACCACACGGGTAGAGGCGATATTGAGTGCCAGGCGCAACAGCGTCGCCATCAGCACCACGGTCGGAAACGCCGCGAACTCCAACGGACGCATCACGTAGATCACCGCCAGCAGGATCACCAACGACAACGCGATGTTGAAGCTGAAAAGCATGTCGAGGATGAAGGGCGGCAGCGGCAGCATCATCATCGCCAGCGCGGCGAGCATGATCACCGGCGCGCCAAGGCCGCGGCGTCCGAGCGTCTTGAGAGTGCCAAGGGCGGTAGCGTTTGCCATCACTAGTCCATCAGAGCTTGTAGGGACCCATCAGGTCCGGATCGACATCGGGTTGCGGCGCCATCGGCGGCTGCTCACCGCGCGACATCGCCTGCTTGAGCTGGAACACGTACGCGAGCACCTGCGCCACGGCGACGTAGAGCACGGAGGGAATCTCGCGGTCGAGCTGAGTGGTGGCATACAAAGCGCGTGCCAACGGCGGCGCCTCCACCACGGGAATGCGATGGCTGGCGGCGACCAGGCGGATCTGCAGCGCCAGCTCGTCCATGCCCTTGGCGATCACGCGCGGCGCACCCATGCGGCTGTCGTCATAGCGCAGCGCCACGGCAAAGTGGCTGGGGTTAGTCACCAGCACATCCGCCTTGGGGAGCTCCTGCATCATGCGCTTGCGCGCCATCTGGAACTGCATCTGGCGAACACGGGCCTTGAGCTCGGGGTTACCCTCGCTTTCCTTCGACTCGTCCTTCAGCTCCTGGCGCGTCATACGCAAGCGCTTGGTGTGATCGAACTTCTGGTACAGCGCATCTGCGCCGCCGATCAGCGCCAGGATGGAACCGAACAACAGCGCACCGTGGCCAAGCAGGCTCATCGCCTTCAGCGTGCCCGCGCCCACTTCGCCGCGACCGGTGGACATCAGGTCGGTCTGCCAACCCTTGAGCACCATCACCAACACGGCCCCGATCAGCAGCAGCTTCAACAATGATTTCGCCAGCTCCACCAGGCCGCGCATGGCAAAAATGCGGCCAAGACCGGCGATAGGGTCAAGCCGCTCGAACTTCGGTTGCAATGCCTCACCGCTGAAATTGAGGCCACCCAGCAGCAGCGGCGCGGCCAGCGCGGCCAGCATTGTCGCCACCGCCATCGGCGCGAACAGCGAGAGCGCTTCGTGCATGGCCATCGACAGAACACGGCTGGGCAATTGATCACTGAACAGCGCGTCGCGCCCGTAACTAAGGCCTAGGCTGTAGATGCGGCGCACGTGCAGCATCGAGCTCTCGCCGCCGTTCATCAACGCGGCCACACCCGCCAGCACCACCACGGCGCCAGACAGATCCCTCGATCGGGGAACGTCGCCCTTCTCCCGCGATTCCTTCAGGCGTTTTTCGGAGGGTTGTTCAGTGCGTTCCTGATCGTCGTCCTTCTCGGCCATGGCGTCGTCCTCAACCGCCGGCCAGCTCGTGCATCAGCGTCCACGCGCTGTTCTGCAACGACTCAAATGCGCCCGGAACGCTGTGCATCGACAACCACAACGCGACGAACCCCAGCGTCACCGTGATGGGGAAGCCCACCGCGAACAGATTCATGGACGGCGCCGCGCGACTGATCGCGGCAAAACCGATATTCACCATCAGCAGCGCGGTCATGGCCGGCAAGGCCACGCGCACGGCGCCACCGAACAGATGCGTGGCGAACGCCGCCACGGCATAGAGGCCGTTGGTGCCGATCACGGGCTGACCCGGCGGCAAGGTGTGGAAGCTGTCCGCCAACAGCGAGATCAGTTGCAGGTGGCCATTCATGGCCAGGAACAACAGCGTCACCATCAGCAGGTAGAACTGGCTGAGCACCGGCGAGCTGCCGCCGCCGCGTGGGTCCACCGTTTCAGCGAAACCCAGGCTCATGCTCTGCCCCACCAACTGGCCGCCCAGCGACACGCCCTCGAAAGCGAGTTTCAATACAAAGCCGATGGCGGCACCCATCAGCAGTTGGCTCACCAAGGTGGCGATGCCATCCGCCGTCATCGGGTTGATGCTGGTCGGCGCCAACGGTGCCAGCACAAACGCGAGCATCACCATCAACGCGAGACGAATACGCTGCGGCAGCACCGCGTCGCCAAACACGGGGGCCATCAAGAACAGGCCACTGACGCGGGCCATCGCCCACAGCAGCGAGCCGATCAACCCCTGTATTTCGGCGAGTTGCACCGTGGTCATTTCACCGCCCCGGGCAGGCTTTCGATCAACTGCCGGGTGAACTGCACCAGCGTGCGCAGCATCCACGGACCTGCGATCAGCGCGACCGCCGCCATGGCGATCACTTTCGGGATGAAGCTGAGCGTCATTTCGTTGATCTGCGTGGCGGCCTGCACCACGCCAATGATCAAGCCCACCGCCAATGCCGTAAGCAGCAACGGCGCAGCCACCATCATGGCGACGTAAAGCGCGTGCTGGCCGAACTCGATGACGGATTCAGGCGTCATGTGTAGAAGCTCCCCGCCAACGTGCCCAACAGCAACGTCCAGCCGTCGACCAGCACAAACAACATGATCTTGAACGGCAACGAGATGATGGTGGGCGACACCATCATCATGCCCATCGACATCAGCACGCTGGCCACCACCATGTCGATGATCAGAAACGGGATAAACAGCAGAAAGCCCATCTGGAACGCGGTCTTCAGCTCACTGGTGACGAACGCGGGCATCGCCACGCGGAATGGCACGTCGTCCTTGCTGGCATAGGGCTGTTCATTCGCTAGATGCGTGAACAACTGCAGATCCGCCTCGCGCGTCTGGTCCAGCATGAAGCGCTTGAACGGCGCGGCCGCAGCCGGCACAGCCTGCTCGGCGGACATCTGGCCATCCATGTAAGGCTTCACGCCGTCGGCATAGGCGTGGTTAAGCACCGGCGACATCACGAACAACGTCAGGAACAGCGACAGGCCAAGCAGGATCTGGTTCGACGGCGTGGACTGCGTGCCAAGTGCCTGACGCAGAAAGCTGAGCACGATCATGATGCGCGTGAACGACGTCATCATCAGCAACACGGCCGGCAAGAACGTGAGCACCGTCATCAGCGCCAGCAGCTGCAGCGACAGCGTCCAGTTCTGCGCGCCGCCCGGCGCGTTCTGCACCGTCAACACCGGAATGCCGGCGCCCGATGCGGGCATCTGCGGCATGGAAGGCATGGTGGGCATGGCCGGCGCAGCCCAGGCCAACAGCGGGCTCATCAGCAGGATGGCCACGAGAATCCAGCGGAACGACTTCATCACTTGCGCTTCCAACGGGCCAGTACATCGCCGAACGGCGTGATCGGCGGTTGCGGATTGGCTTCCGGCGCAGGCGCCGCACCCTCATACACGTGCAACGTGCGCATGCCGCCCTGACCCATGCCGATCAGCAAACGCTTACCGTCCGCTTCGACCAGCATCAGGCGATCGCGTGCGCCCACCGCCATGGTTTCCACGCAGCGCATGCGGCGACCACCCGGCGTCGCGCGCGCCTGCAGCCGGCGACTGAACCAGCCGGCCACAAAGATGAGCGCGATGATGCCGACCAGGCTCACCAGCACGCGTACCAATTCACCGCCGACGTTGATCTCCGGTGCGGCGACAGGAACGACCATGGCAAGGAACATCAGGCTCACCGCAGCTTGCGAACGCGTTCGGCCGGGCTGATCACGTCGGTGAGGCGGATACCGAAACGTTCGTTGATCACCACCACTTCACCGTGTGCCACCAGCGTGCCGTTGACGAACACGTCCAACGGTTCGCCGGCGGAACGGTCCAGTTCCACCACCGAGCCCTGGTTGAGCTGCAGCAGGTTGCGAATGCTGATGCGCGTACGGCCCACTTCCATGGCAAGCGTGACCGGTACATCGAGGATCATGTCGAGATTGACTTCGGCACCATCGCCTACGGGGGCGTTGAGCTGGTCGAACTCGACGCGCTGGGTGGCCAAGACGGCGTCATTGGGCGGGATCATGCGGGGTCAATCTCCAGGGTGGTTTCAGTCGACAGGCGCACTTCGCGGCGGCCGGTCTGTGCATGGAAGCGAACAGCAGTGCGGCCGTTGTTCTGGCCATAGATGCCGCGGAAGATCGGCACGTCCTCGGCGAAGACCGTGCTGAACTCCGGCAGTTGGATGGGAATCACATCGCCCGGACGAAGGCGCAGGAACTCGCCGATGCTCAAGCGGGTTTCAAGCAGGAGCGAACTCAGCTCCACCTCGGCATCGATCACTTCGTCCTGTAGCGTTTCGGCCCAGCGGTGATCACGGTCAACGCGGTCGCTCTGCACGCCGGCATCGAGCAGCGTACGGATCGGCTCGACCATCGCGTACGGCAGGGTGAGGTGTATTTCGCCACCACCGCCGTCCAACTCGATATGGAACTTCGACACCACCACCGTTTCGGTGGGGCTGACGATGTTGGCGAACTGCGGGTTGATCTCCGAATTGAGGTACTCGAAGTTCAACGGCAACACAGGCGCCCAGGCTTCCACCATGGAAGCGAACAGCTCGGTCAGCACGATCTGGATCACGCGGTTCTCGGTCGGCGTGAAATCACGACCTTCGATACGCGCATGGAAGCGACCATCGCCGCCAAAGAAATTATCGATAACAGTGAAGACCAGACGCGGCTCCATCACCACCAGCGCCGTGCCGCGCAGCGGCTTGATGCGCACCAGGTTGAGGTTGCTCGGCACAGTGAGTGCGTGCACGTACTCGGCGAACTTGACCATCTTCACGCCGAGCACCGATACCTCACAGGTCTTGCGCAACACGCCGAACAGCGCACTGCGGAAGAAACGCGCGAAACGGTCATTGACCATCTCCAGCGTCGGCAGGCGACCACGAACGATGCGATCCTGCTGCGTGAAGTCGTACGTAATCACCGCATCGGGAGGCAACGGCTCGTCGTTACCCGTTTCGACGGCACCACCTTCCACGCCGTCCAGCAAGGCATCGATTTCTTCTTGTGAAAGCAGGTCGCTCATCGGCGTGGTTCCGTTACTGCATCACGAAGCTGGTGAAGTACAACGCTTCCACGCCCGGACGGCCCAGGCGCTTCTCGAGAATCTTGCGCACCGCGTCCAACGCCTGCGCCTGCAACTTCTGCTTGCCAGCCGCGTCGCTGAGGATGGTGTAGTCCTGGCTGCTGAACAGCATGACCAGCGCATTGCGAATGACCGGATCGGCGTCCTTGGCGGCGGCCAGCGCAGCAGCGTCATGCGACATCAGGCTCACACCCACCTGCAGGAAGCGCATGGACTGGTCGTCCTTGAAGTTGACGACAAACGGCGGATCCATCGTGAGGTACTGCTCCTGCTTGGACAGCACCACCTTGGGCTCTTCCTGCGCAGCGGCGTGGCCGCCGTTACGTGAATTCATCACCAGATAACCGGTGACGCCGGCCATGGCGAGCATGGCCACGCCCATGAAGATGACGACCTTGTTCGTTCCTTTCTTCGGCGCCGCTGCCGTGCTTTCTGCTTGCTCGTTCTGAGCCATGCGAATCTCTTTCCCTATCAGTGTCCAGACGTTGGCTACCCGCTCGCGGGCGCCCTATGGCCTGTTGATAGCAAGCGGCGTGCCATCAATGGGAGGTGTTGGTGTGACTGGGTTTTCGCGGGGTGACGCGGGGCGGCGGCGCTTTATTGACGCCTGTCGGAGATTGGGCGTGACGGGGGGATGGCGGTTGACGGGGGGTTGTCGCGGGATTCGCGATGGGGGTTTGTCGCGCGCGGTGTTGCTCCCTCTCCCTTTCGGGGAGAGGGTTGGGGTGAGGGGTGGGTGCTCGCCTCATCGTTTCATTGATGCCGTCATCCCTGCGGAGGCAGGGATCCAGTAGCCGTGGGTACGGTTATCGCCTCATGCCTTACCGCGATCTGGCCGCCTACGCAGCGGGCGTTTCGACCTCCTGCCGGAGGCCGAGTCACTTTTCTTTGCTTGCCCAAAGAAAAGTAACCCAAAGAAAGGGCACCCCGGATGAAGCGCCTTCCGGGCTTCGCCCTCCAGGTACGCGTGCGGGTTCCGGGCTTTTCGACGGGGCTCCTGCCCCGGCGAAAAGGAATCGGCAT